>NZ_JALNTN010000016.1:0-105699 GCF_023161905.1 Pseudoalteromonas sp. 2CM41L | reverse complement strand
ATGATTGCTTTATATTGTTAAAGAACGTTGCGATTAAAGCGTTAAACTTTATCTCGCTAGGGCTGCGCATCTTACGCCCTCCTATTTTTTTGTCAATACTTAATTTTGTTAAACTTGAAAGTTTTTAAAACTAAGTTTTACTCGACTCACTGAGTAGCTCGTTCCTCGCTATGCGTTGCGCTCTGCCGTCTCAGTGGGGTCGCATTATAGGGAGAACGGATTTTTACGCAAGCGTTTTTTGATAAAAACTATAAATAAAAGCTCTTTCGTGCATTTTTCACTCTAAAGAGCTAAAAGCAGTACAAAAAACAAACTAAACCTAAACACAAAGGCCAGTTTGTTTTAAATATAGCGATGTATAAAACGCAAAAAGCACCTATAAGGTGCTTTTAAGTTAATTTATTAACTGCGCGTATTAATACAAAATACTATAAAGCTTTCTTCTGTATTTCGCTGCAAGTGCATCTCCATCTGGTAGAGAAGCGATAATTGCTAAAAAGCTTGCTTTAGCGTCATTAAAGTTAAGATCCTTTTTAAGTACGCTGAACAGTGTTTCGAGTGCTTCTTCTTTTCGTCCTGCATCATTTAGCAATTGGCTTAGCTCTATTTTCAGGTCTAAGTCATTTGGGTACTTTTCTACTTGAGATTGCTTTTCTTTTATCTCTGGCGAGTCGGTAGCTTCTAGAGCCGCTTCGCATTTAGCTTTTATATTATGAAAATAAGCATCTTGCTCTTGGGCGTCAATGGTATCAATGAGTGCTTGCGCATCATCTAACTTGTGTATTTGAATGCATATATCGGCTAACACAAGCTTTATACGTGCGTTTGCACTGTCTATTTCATACGCTTGCTTTGCGTAATTAAATGCAGCATTTAGATCCGACTTTAATAATGCTTGTTTTGCTTGTTCAAGAAGTAGGTCCTGCTGCGCTGGTAAATGCTTACTCAGGGCTTCGCGAATTTGCGCGTCTGTTTGTGCACCCGCTAATAAATCTACTGGAGCTGAATCTTTTAACAACACAAGTGTAGGTAATGTTTGCAAGCCAACCTGCTGCGCTAATTGCGAGGCGAGTGCTTGTTCTGCGTCACAATCAAGATTAGCCACTACAATATGGTCTTTATATTGCGTAGCCAAATTTTCTAATATACCGATTTGGCTAATACACTCAGGACTTTGTGGCGAGTGGAAGTTAAGCAGCACCAACTTTTGTTGTGATGTTTCACCGAGTACTTGCTGAAGGTTTTGTGCGTTGATACTAACTATGTTGCTCATTGAATTAATTGCCATATTCATTTATTTAGGTTTTTATATGGAGACGAACATAATAAATACAAGTATTAAATACTTTCAAATAATGAGGGAAAACATGAAAATCACCTATCTAGCTGCAGCATTTATGATAGCAAGCCCACTTACTTACGCTAAGTCACTAAACTTAGATTTAACTAAGAGTATGCCAGCTATTGAAAAGTTTTACCTCGACTTACATCAATCTCCAGAGCTTTCATATCACGAACAAGAAACTGGCCAAAAAATAGCATCGCAATTAACAAAACTTGGGTTTGATGTAACAGATAATGTGGGCGGCTACGGTGTGGTAGGGATTTATAAAAATGGCACCGGCCCTACAATAATGATTCGTACTGATACCGATGGCCTACCAATCACAGAGCAAACCGGTAAACCTTATGCATCTAAAGTACAAGTGACCAATGAGCATGGGAATAAAGTAGGTGTAATGCATGGCTGTGGCCACGATATACATATGAGCTCGTTTATTGGTACTGCTGAGCAACTTATTGCCCATAAAAATAAGTGGCAAGGAACGTTAATGATGGTTGCGCAACCTGCAGAAGAAGTTGGCGGTGGAGCAAAAGCCATGTTAAGTGAAGGCTTATTTAGTAAATATGCTAAGCCTGATCATGTTATTGCGCTGCATGTTAGTGCCAGCGCGCCTGCGGGTAAGGTATCAATGAAAAATGAATACACCATGGCAAGTGTTGATTCGGTAGATATAACTATAAAAGGTAAAGGCGGACACGGCGCCTACCCACACACTACCGTAGACCCTGTAGTTATTGCGGCGCGTACGGTATTAGCATTACAAACAATCACAAGCCGCGAGCTTTCTCCACTTGAGCCTTCTGTTGTGACTGTGGGCTCTATTCATGGTGGCTCAAAGCATAATGTGATTTCCGATGAAGTAATACTACAGCTTACGCTTAGAAGCTACAACCCAGAGGTACGGACGGCGCAAATAACAGCAATAAAACGTATTACAGCGGGTATTGCTCAAAGTGCTGGCCTTACTGAGTCACACTACCCTGTTGTTCACGTTCATGAAGATGAATCTATTCCATCTACTTACAATAACCCTCAGCAAACTAATATTGTTAGGAGTGCTATTGCTGATGCAATTGGCGAAACTAATGTACTTGAGACAAAAGCGGTTATGGCTGGTGAAGATTTTGGGCTGTACGGTAGAACTGACGAAAACATTCCTATTACGTTATTTTGGTTAGGTGGAGTAAACCAGCAGCAATATACAAATGCGATGAAAAGTAACCAAATACTTCCTTCATTACACTCAAGTAAATTTGCGCCAGATTATAAAGTAGCATTACCGACCGGTATAAAAGCCATGAGTAACGCTGTAGTCGCGTTATTTAATAAAAAATAAGCCGTATTTGAGAGCTCAGCGATTAAGTGGTTGCTGAGCTCTTTTTATAATTTGATTTTTTAAATGGTGCTTTTTTACCACCCTTAGCAAAGCGCTTTTTAGGCGGTGTTTTAGGCAGCTTTGAAAATACATGGCTATCACAACTAGCTGCTTGCTGTACAAAACCTTCAAGCTCCACCAGCAGTGGTTGTAAAAATTGTTGGTAGCTCATTGCTTGTTGAGCAATGTTGCCTAAGCTCGCCTCCCATTTAGCGGTCAAATCGGGGCTAGCTAAGCCCTCTGGTAAAACACTAATAAGTGCCAAGCCTGTTTGTGTAGCTTTAATTGATTTACCTTCGCGCTTTAAAAAACGACGCCTAAATAATAATTCAATAATGCCTGCGCGGGTTGCCTCTGTTCCTAGCCCATCGGTCTCTTTGAGTATTTTTTTAATTTGTGAATCTTTTACATAACGACTAATGCCGGTCATGGCACTTAGCAATGTTGCATCAGTAAAATGAGACGGTGGCGTAGTATGTTTTTCTACCACTTCATCTTTAGTGCAGTTAAGCGCCATGCCTTTTGTTAAATGAGGTAAGGTTGCTTCATCTTTTAGCTCGGCTTTGCCCATTAATACCTTAAACCCTAAGCTTACATCTTGCTTTGCATTGGCTTTAAATAAACCTCCCGCAATTGTTACCTCTACTTTAGTTTCGTTATAAATATAATCGGGGTAAAACTGAATTAGGTAATGCCTGCTAATAAGTTGATATACTTTTGCTTCATCAGGCGCCAAAGTCGCTGTTTTTAGTTGTTTAGCGGTAGGTACAATTGCATGGTGTGCAGCCACTTTTGCATCGTTAAAACATTTGCTGCGTTTTTTAGCGTCTGCCCCATTCACAAACTCAGTATTTTGACCGCCATTAGCTGCAATTGCTTTTAAAATTACAGGCGCATCTAAATGATGCTCTTTAGGCAAATAACGATTATCAGAACGAGGGTAAGTAATTAACTTATGACGCTCATAGAGCGTTTGGCAAATATCGAGTACTTGCTGAGCTGCCATACCAAATGCCTTTGCAGCATCTATTTGCAGTGCCGATAAATTATAAGGCAGCGGCGCGCTTTGTTTTTTTTGTTTTTGTTCAAGTGCTGTAACCTCGCCTGGTTGATTGGCTATTCGCGAAGCGACGTTTTCGGCTAATGCATTATTTAAAACGCGGCCCTCTTCATCTTGGTACGGCTCGCAGGCTTTGCTTGGTACCCATTTGGCCACAAAGCTTTGCTGCTCTGGGGTTATTAAATGCGCCAACACTTCATAAAATGGTTTTGACACAAAGTTAGCTATTTCGTTATCCCGGTTAACCACTAAACCTAAAATTGGAGTTTGTACGCGACCCACCGACAACACATTGCCAAAGCCTGCTTTTTGTCCCGCCAGCGTATAAGCACGCGTAAGGTTCATACCAAATAGCCAATCTGCACGTGAACGCGCAAGCGCCGACACACTAAGCGGAATAAATTCACGATTTGAACGCATAGTAGTAAGCGCTTTTTTTACCGCCGCTAAATTTAAATCACTTATAAGTAAACGTTGAATGCTTTGCTTTTTGGTTTTACTTATTTTGGCTTGCTCTATGACTTCATCAACCAACAATTGGCCTTCGCGATCGGGATCGCCCGCATGCACGAGTACTGATGCCTGCTTAATTAGCTTTTTTAAAATAGTTAATTGTTTACGCGTTTTCGTTTTTGCCTTGAGCTGCCATTGCTGTGGCACTATGGGAAGGTGTTCAAATTGCCACTTTTTAAAACGCGCATCATAATCATCAGGTTCAGCTTGCTCAAGTAAGTGCCCTATACACCACGAGACACAGTCACCATTAGCCACTTCTATATAACCATCGTGTTTTTTATGTGGTTTTGGCAATGCATCAGCAATAGCTCTGCCAAGTGATGGCTTTTCTGCGATATAGAGTTTCATGGGAGTTGCTCATTAACTGTTTATATGAACAGTAGTTTAGCACAGCTATTTAGAAGGTGGAGCGCTTTCTATTTTTGAGGGGGAATTACTTTTTTTAGCGAAAAGCATAATTAAAGGTAAATAACACACTATGACGGTGCCAATGTTGATAAAGGGCATTAACGTTTTGTAAATAATGGTGCTGTACGCTAAATCCCAAAGATGACGGTCAACCAATCTGAATAATTGTAATATAGGTGCGCCAATAACCACTAACTGACCAATAACGCATTGCCATAAATAAACTTTATCTTTTATTCCCCAATAAGCTATTAACGCCATCCATATAATATCGGTAGCCGCCCATACTAAATAACGATAGATATAAATATCGTCAAATTCTCTCAAGCTAGAGGCTGTTATCCCCCCAAAAAAGAAAAAAGCGACGGTCAGTAATGCAAATCTAAAGGCTAAGTAATCTTTAAATATAAAAAATATAAAAAGAGCCGGGCTTAGCATAAAGACCCAGCTTTTACTTAAAATACTAACGAAATACAAAAACCAATCAGGCAAAATGTTTTACCTTATTTTTCTTTTGTATCGTCGTCGGTACCATCACCATTACCTGGCATATCACAATATTTAATTATAACTTTCACAGCGCATCCATTACATATGTTAAGGAAATGTACTTTAAGCTAAAATAATGAGCGTGCCAAGATACTTAGGTGATTAAGTACCTTAAAAAGAAACTTAATTAGAAAAATTAGCGCCCGCTACTCGCCTAGCGCACATCAATAGGGTCTGACTCTTTAGCCTTACCTTGTAAGATTGATATTTCTACTCGGCGATTTCTACGCCTATCTTCGTTTGAATCATTCGGAACAAGTGGACGAGTATCAGCACGCCCTACTACCATCATGCGGTTTTTATCAAACCCTTGTACCGTTTGTAATTCGCTTGCTACTGCTACTGCACGCTTTGACGATAAGTCCCAGTTATTAATATATAACTCGTTAGAAACCTGAAAATCATCGGTGTGACCCGATACCGTAATTTCACCAGGTACATCTTTTAATAACTCACCAATATCTTGAATTATGGGCTTAAACTTAGGTTGTAAAAAAGCACTGCCAGAGGGGAATGAGCCATTTTCACGGATACGAATAATGATTTGCTGCCCTAAAGATTCAAGCTCGATTGCACCGTCGATAATTTGTTTTTCGAGCTGTTGCGCTATTTTTTTCACTAACTCGTTAGTTTGTTCTTGATCGGCGGCTGAAGTTGCTTGCTCTGAAGATTGTTGCTGCGATGTACTACGTGACTCGCCACCACGTTTATCGCCACGTTGCTCTTGTCTACCACCAGCTGAGCTTTCATCACCCGCTTGAAACTCTAACATTTGCTGGGTCATTTCAACGGTTTGTTGCTGAATGGTTTCTATCGGGGTAGGTTCAGGCTTACCTGGGGTAAATTCCATAGCAATAACCGAGGTCCCTTTAGGGATATCTTTTACTTCTATTTTGTTTTGCACACCAAATGCAAACTTCATCGAGCCTGCTATTTGCTTAAATTTAAGTACATCCATTTCTGAAAACGCGAGCAAAAGTACAAAAAAGCACATTAAAAGCGACATTAAGTCGGCAAATGTTCCCATCCAAGCAGGCAAACCTGGGGGTGGGCATTTGCACTCTTGATCAGACATGGTTACTCCTCGGTATCTACTTTGCGCTTAGACTCAGCAAGGTAGTTTTTCAAAATACCTTCAATTACTTTCGGGTTTTGGCCATCTTGAATACCTAAAATAGCATCCAGTATTAGACGCTGATTCATGGCTTCTTCGTCTTTACGAAGCTCCAGTTTTACCTGAATAGGAATAGCCACTACATTTGCTAAAAATGCACCATATAAAGTAGTTAATAATGCCACCGCCATCGCGGGGCCAATGGCTTTAGGGTCATCCATGTTAGATAACATAGCAACTAAGCCTATTAACGTTCCTATCATACCCATTGCAGGGGCTATATCGGCAAGTGACTTAAATAAACCGGCGCCCAGTTCGTGACGAGTTGTGGTTAAAGAAATGTCTTTTTGAAGCGTGGCACGAACTACATCAGCATCGTGGCCATCAACGAGCATATCTACACCTTTGCGCATAAAGGGGTTTGGTATTTCGGCTTCTTCGAGGGCTAAAAACCCCCCTTTACGGGCTGAATCAGCAAGTTCAACTGCTTTTTCAATCAGCTCTTCTGGCGATTCGATTTTAAACATAAATGCTTTACCAACAACCTTACCTATGCCCAAAAACTGCGACAAGGTAAAGTTTGATAACACAATAAATAGTGAGCCACCAAATACAATTACACTAGAAGGCGCATCGGCAAACATCCCCATTTCACCGCTACTACTCATAAACATGGACATGACAATTAAACCAATTGCGCCAAGGATCCCAATTATGGTTGCTAAATCCACATTTCCTCCAAAGTATTATACTTTGTTATTCAAACTTTTATTGTTAACTGCTTATCGGCAAGATACTGAAATACTTAAGCCATTTTTGAAAAAAGTGTAAAACACTGTGTTTGGCCTAATTTTAGATCAAGATACCCTACTCGCCTAGCGACTGATTAATTTTATTGTACACAGTGAGCACTAATACGCATCTTATACATGGTAAAAATGCGATTTAAACTGATATAACTCAAAAAACAACGATCATCCTTTGACCTAGTTTAGCATTCCCCCTAAAATTGGCTCCTAAATTTATCATGCTGGCTGAAATTAAACATGGCGACTAAAAAACCTGAAAACCTAAGTTTTGAACAAGCACTCGAAGAACTATCAACCATTGTCGGTGAAATGGAACAAGGTGATTTATCGCTTGAGCAGTCGTTAAAGCAATTTGAGCGTGGTATAGCCTTAGCTAACGCCTCAACGGGTAAGTTACAACAAGCAGAACAAAAAGTGTCTATTTTGATGGGTAATGACGAAAAAGCAGCGCTTACTTCATTTAACAACGATATGGAATAACCGTGAGCATACAAGAAAAAATAGAATGTGCTCAACAAGATGTCGTAAAGACCCTGCAACAGTACTTTGATCAACCCCTTGATACCGCACACACGGTAAAAGAAGCTACGCAGTACGGCTTATTTAACGGTGGCAAGCGTTTACGCCCCTTTTTAGTCTACGCAAGTGGTGAAATGCTCGGAGCTAATAAGCAAGATTTAGATATTCTTGCTGCTGCTATTGAGTGTATTCATAGCTACTCGTTGGTGCACGATGATTTACCAGCCATGGATGATGACGACCTTCGCCGTGGACGCCCAACTTGCCATATAGAGTTTGACGATGCGCATGCAATTTTAGCGGGCGATGCACTACAAACATTGGCCTTTGAGCTTATCTCGACTCACAATTTTACCTGCAGCGCATCAACACAAGTAAAAATGATCAGCGCACTGGCTAAAGCATCGGGGCTTGAAGGCATGGTCGGCGGGCAAGGGCTAGATATTGCCGCCACAGATAAAGTGATTACAGTACAACAGCTTGAACGAATTCATAGATTAAAAACGGGTGCCTTAATCAACTGTGCCATTACATTGGGTGCATTATGTAGCGAAAAAGCAGACAAACAAACCTTAGAAAACTTACGTGTTTTTGGGTATGCTATAGGGCTGGCATTTCAAGTGCACGACGACATTTTAGATGTTGAAGGTGACACATTTACTTTAGGTAAGCCACAAGGCTCTGATTTAGCTGCTAATAAAGCAACTTATCCGGCCCTATTAGGTATGCAAGGTGCCAAACAAATGGCGCAAAATTTAATAGAGCAAGCGCATCAAGCATTAAACAAAATAGATGCTGATACCTCTACTCTAGCGGCGCTGGCAAACTACCTGATTAAACGTGACCATTGAGTGTTACATATACGTATTGCCATTTAGCACTGACATTATTACTCAACAGCGGTAACAACTAATAAGTTAGCACCGGTGTTAGCGAAGGATAAAATAAATACCATGACACTTGATAGTAGCAAGTATCCATTACTTAACTTGGTTGACGAACCAGCCCACTTACGCGATATAGCGCAAGATAAACTCCCTGCGTTTAGCAACGAGTTACGAGACTATTTACTCAACTCTGTTTCGCAAAGTAGCGGCCATTTAGCGTCTGGTTTAGGAACTGTTGAGCTTACCGTTGCTCTACATTATGTGTATAACACACCAGAAGATCGCCTTGTATGGGATGTAGGCCATCAAGCGTACCCGCATAAAATTTTAACGGGACGACGCGATTTAATGCATACAATTCGTCAAAAAGACGGATTACATCCATTCCCTTTTCGTGAAGAAAGCCAATACGATACCTTTAGCGTAGGCCATTCAAGTACCTCTATTTCGGCAGCACTTGGTATGTCTATTGCGGCTCAAAAAGAAGGTAAAGGCCGCAAAACTGTTGCCGTTATAGGCGATGGCGCCATTACAGCAGGTATGGCATTTGAAGCCATGAACCACTTGGGCGATGTAAAATCTGACATGTTAATCATTTTAAATGATAACGAAATGTCGATTTCTGAAAACGTCGGTGCGTTAACTAATCACTTTGCGCGTATTTTATCTGGCAGCTTTTACACAAATATTCGCGAAGGCAGTAAAAAGTTACTCTCTGGCGTGCCTCCTGTTAAAGAGCTTGCCAGTAAAGTAGAAGAGCACCTAAAAGGAATGGTTATTCCAGGTACCTTTTTTGAAGAACTAGGTCTTAATTACATTGGCCCAATTGATGGCCACGATGTAAATATGCTCGTAGATACACTGCGTAATATGCGTAATTTAAAAGGGCCTCAGCTTTTACATATAAAAACTCAAAAAGGAAAAGGCTATAAACCCGCAGAAGCTGATCCTATTGGCTATCACGGTGTGCCAAAGTTTGACCCTAATACATCAAGCTTACCTAAATCTAAACCTGGCGCCGCCACTTTCTCTAAGGTGTTTGGTGATTGGTTGTGTGATATGGCCGAGCAAGATAAAAAATTAATGGCTATTACCCCGGCAATGCGTGAAGGCTCAGGTATGGTGCGTTTTTCAAAAGAGCACCCAGAGCAGTATTTTGATGTAGCTATAGCTGAGCAGCACGCTGTCACATTAGCCGCCGGTTTTGCCTGTGAAGGGTTAAAACCCGTTGTAGCTATTTACTCGAGCTTTTTACAACGTGCGTATGATCAACTTATCCATGATGTTGCACTGCAAAACTTACCAGTGCTTTTTGCTATAGACCGCGCTGGTATTGTAGGCGCCGACGGCGAAACACACCAAGGTGCGTACGACTTAAGCTTTATGCGCTGTATTCCAAACATGGTTATTATGGCCCCAAGTGATACTAACGAGTGCCGCCATATGCTTTATACCGGTTATAAGGCTAATTGCCCTGTAGCAGTTCGCTACCCTCGTGGTAGTGCCGGTACTGCCGAAATTCAAAGCGAAATGACACTACTAGAAATAGGCAAAGCCAATACCATTAAACAAGGCGCTAAAATTGCTATTTTATCCTTTGGTACTTTGCTTGAAAACGCGCAACTTGCTGCAAATGAGCTAGGTGCAACGCTAGTTAATATGCGCTTTATTAAGCCACTCGATACAAGTTTATTAGATGAGCTTAGCCAAACTCATGATGTAATAGTAACGCTTGAAGACAACGCTATTTGTGGTGGCGCAGGCTCAGCGGTTAATGAATATTTAGCAGCGCAAAAAGCTAACCTAAAAGTGCTTAACTTAGGTATTCCTGATGAATTTATTAAGCACGGCACACAAGCACAAATGCACGATGAAATGGGCTTAGGCGAACAAGGCATTTTAAATTCAATAAAATCGTTTATCGCTTAATTAAATAAAAAAAGGAGCTTTTAAGCTCCTTTTTTTTACCTATGCCTTTTACAGCTTAGCTTTCTCATTACTTCATACGTTTGGTTTAACTATCAATAGCCAACACGCATATAAAAGGTATCGATTTAACTTTATCGCATCCACACTTTAATATCTGCTAAGCCATTACTTTGTAAAATACCCAGCTGCTGATCTACATTCGAATTTTGCTCAAACTCAAACGCATCCAACTGTTTATCAAACGTAATATTTGCGACACCGTCACCACCGCGTTTTTTAACCTGATGAAGCGCTATATCGGCTAAGTTTATCGACGTTTCCCAGCTTATTACTTGCCCACCTAAAAGTGGCAGTGGGTAAAAAGACCACCCTAGTGAAGCCGTAATATTGGTTGTTTTACCGTTTGGTAATTGAAACGAATTTAATGCGATTGCTTGGCATAAATCAGAGGCATAGCTGTCAATCATGTTGCACTTAAAATCGCGCAGCAATAATAAAAACTCATCCCCACTCCAGCGTGCTACATAGTCAGAGCCTTGGGTACGCGAATTAAGTAATGCTGCCATTTGTTGTAAACAGCTATCCCCTGCTATTGGGCCATACGCATCGTTTATACGGCTAAAGTTATCAAAGTTGATAATAAGCAGTACAAGTGACTTACCTTGCGCTTGTAAAGACTGTGCATTACGTTGGAAGTGCTCAATATCTTTAGGGAGCTGATCAAACAAAAAGCGGCGGCTACGTAGCCCTGTAAGCTCATCTGAGTGACTAACTAGTTTAAGCTGTGAGTTTACTTGGCCTAATTTATCGTTAGCTTGGCGCAGCTCTAATGTACGCTCTGTAACCAGGGCTTCGAGTACTTCTTGCTTACGGCGCTCTTGCGCTCTAAACACCCAAAAAATAAAGTAAAACAGTAAAATAAACCCACTAACAATTAGCAATCTAAAGTAAATAGTTTCGTCAAAGCGCTGCGGTACTACAAATGCATACTCGACAGTTTGCGCTCTCTCCCAATCTTCGCCTTGGCGTTTTGCCTCAAGCTCAAATAAAAATGACCCTGCCGGTAAGTTTGTATAAATGGCTTCTCGGCGTGCATTAGCATAGCGCCAATCGCTATCTAACCCACTTAACTTATATCTAAACTCAATACTATTTGGCGCATAATAATCGATGGCGGTGTACTTTAACGTTATGTCGCGCTCATCAGTATCTAGTAAAGGCTTTTCGCCCAATGCTGCGGTAGTTAACGCGCGCAGTGGTGTGGTCAGTGTTTCTACTTTAGGCTTTAATACATTTAGGCCAAATAGCTCGGTATTTTTAGGTATTTCTACAATGCCTTGTAAGCTTGGGTACCAAATTGAATAATCGGTCATGGCAACGGCATCGTGTCCTAAACCGTTACAACACTGGCTTGCTTTACCATCGAGCTGCCTATCAAAAGAAGAAATAACCTCTTCCACTTTTAAGCTCGACACCTCTGATTTAAATTGCGCTACTGGCATACGGTAAACACCTTTCATGGTACTTACCCATACACGCTTATAAGTTTCGTCATACTCTAGGCTAAAAATAGAGCCATAAGGTAAGCCGTTGGCTGCATCTAACTGTCGCCAATGCCCTTGCAAACTTCTGTAAAATAAGCCGTCATTAAGCGAGCCAATTAAAATACCTACACCATCTATGTGTAATACGCTGGTGATGTATGCACTTTCGAGCGAAGTTTGGTCACCTATTTTTTCAATGCCACGGTCAGTAAAGTAATACGCCCCTTTACTGGTTCCGATTACACCAAAGTTTGCTTTATCGAGCACATACGTTATAAATTTACTGCCTAAAAAGGCATTGTATGCAAAGGGTGTTAACCCGCCATAACTTAGCCTATACAAGCCACGCCCTGTACCTATCCAAAAACCACCTTTGCTTGATGGGCTAATAGCAAATACAGGGTTGTCGCGCAGGGCTCTGCCAGGAAAACTGTATAGTTTATCTTGCTCGTAAAAAAACAGCCCTCGTCCGGTGGCTATATATAAACGCGAGCCATCAAACTGTAAGTCGTGTACTGTTGCGCGGCCAAATTGCGCACTGGGTATTTTATTGACAAAGTTTTTATTTAAATCGAAATAACCAATACCACTTTTATTTGCCACCCATAAATTACCATCGGGCGCTTGGCTGATTGCCATAACGGCCTCTGTCATTTGCGATAAAGCAGAGTGGCGCTCAATACGCCCTTCGTGTGCAAGCCATAAGCCTTCGCTAAAACTTGCAAGCCAAATATTATTTTGGCTATCGCGGTAAATATCGGCAAACCAAATACTTTGATCTAGCTGACTTGGCTCAACCCATTGCCACTCACCCGACTTAGCTCTAAAAAGCAGTCGTCCATACGTAGAAACCCATAAGCCACCATTGGTGTCGCTCATAAATTTATACACAGCTGAGTTATTCGCATTCGGCAGCGGAAAAGGTCTTAGTTCATCGTCTAAATCCAAAAAGTAGGCACCCAGTTCAGAGGCTAAATATAAATTACCATTTAAAAAAGACAGATCATGAACAATGGTTTGTGCTAACCGCTCAGGCAACGACACCTTAGCTGTTAACTCCAACCTTAGTTTTGAAAAATCTGAGGCGCTTTTAGTTAAGCGTAGTAAATGACGGTCGTTGACAAGCCAAATCCCCTCTGGAGAAAGCGCCATTTGACTAACCGACCCCACTATTTGGGTGATCACGGTGGCATTTACAATAGGTACGAGTTCGTTCGCTTTATCACGTAAATCAACTTGGTTGCGGTCTACATAATAAAGCCCATTAGCTGCAATCCAAATGCTGCCCTTGGCATCTTCTAATATGTCTCTAACTGGGCCTTTAATATTAAATTCTTGTGCGGCAAGCGTTTGCGGGTTTATGACCACCAAGCCACTTTTAGTGCCCACCCACAGATAGCCATTACTATCTATGAGCAGTTTATTAATACCATTGCTTGGCAAAAAAGGACTATTTTGTGTGTTGTAATTAGTAAAAGTTGTGCCGTCAAAGCGACTAAGGCCAAATTGCGTTCCGACCCACATATAGCCTTGCTGATCTTGCACAACACTTTTTAGCGATTGCGAGGGCAAGCCATCTTTGATATTCCATTGCTTAACAACGTAATCAGTAATAGAAGCCCAACTTGGCATGGCACACAACATAAGTACACATACCAGTAAAAATCGCATCATTTCGCTGCCACCTAGTTAAACAAATAAAACACAAAAATTAAAAGGGTAGTAAACCTGCTTTTATTAACGCTTGCAAACAAATAAGCGAAAAAATACCGGCAAGTACATCATCTGCCATTATACCCACGCCGCCGTCCATTCGCTTATCGAGCGTTTTGATCGGGCCAGGTTTGGCAATATCAAAAAATCTAAATAATAAAAAGCCTACAAGTAAGGTTTGCCAACTAAGCGCTGCACCAATCATCGTAATGTAATAACCCGCAACTTCATCCCACACTATGGCTGGATGGTCGTGCACACCTAAATCATCGGCGGTTTTGCCACACGCCCAAATACCAAAAATACTAATAACCACGGCAAACACTATCTGTAGCCAAAGCGGAAAATACATGGTCATAAAAATAAATGGTAAAGCAGCAAATGTACCAAAGGTGCCTGGCGCAACAGGCGCAAGGCCAGTGCCAAACCCTAGGCCAAATAACTGGTGCGGGCGCTTTAAATTAAACTGTTTTTTGCTAGTCAAACCTGCTCCTTGGCAAAGTGCTCAAAGCCCTGTTGCTCAAAATTAAATTTTTCACCGTGGTGTAAAAGCTCAATGTGCCCTTCGCCACTTTTTATTTGCCCTATGCACGTTGCTTCTACGCCGTATTGACGTAATTTAAGCTCCAACATGCTTTTATTATCTTCAGAGACAGTAAAAAGTAATTCGTAGTCATCGCCATAGCCTAAAATATACGGCAATTGCGCCTCAAAGCTCAGGCTTGAACGCATAGCGTCTGAGGTTGGGATGTTTTCAATATTTATACTGGCGCTGACTTGTGACATATCAAGTATGTGGCTTAAATCCGCCACAAGGCCATCAGACACATCAATAGCTGATGAAGCAAGGCCGCGTAATACTTGCCCTGCAGCCACCCGTGGAGTGGGGTAATCAAAGCGGCTATTTATGTACTTTAAGTGCTCAGGCTCAATACTTAGGCCACGCTTGCGAGATTCAATAGCCAAGCCGGCATCACCTAGCGTGCCGGTTACACATACCCAGTCGCCCACTTTAGCACCTGCACGGCGTAAAGCTTTTCCCTCTGGCACAGTGCCTTTAGCGCATATAGTAACTGTTAAAGGGCCCTGCGTAGTGTCGCCACCAATTATTTGTACATTAAAGTACTCAGCAATTTCGTGCATTCCCTCAGTAAATTCTTCAATCCACTGCTGGTTAATATTTGGTAGGGTTAATGCCACCGACACCCAAGTAGGCTCAGCCCCCATAGCTGCTAAATCACTTAGATTTACGGCCAGTGCTCGGTGTCCTAATGCTCGGGGAGAAATGTCATCAAAAAAATGAACACCCGATACAAGCGTATCAGTTGTTACTGCAAGTTGGCAGTTTTGCGGAACGGTAACTAATGCACAGTCGTCCCCTATTCCTAGGCTTACATCACGACGAGTTATACCACGACCTTTAAAGTAGCGGTTTATTAATTCAAATTCCTTCATACACAAAAAAGCCGACCTATGCCGGCTCTCCTTTTTAACGTGTACTAACTGTTAAAGCTAAGCTCTTTAGCAGAGCGCTTTAGCAAGGTTAGTATTACTTGCGTAAATGCTTAACAGCTTTATCAAGTACACCGTTTACAAATTTATGGCTGTCTTCAGCGCCAAATATTTTAGCAAGCTCAATGCCTTCATTGATTGCTACTTTGTATGGCACATCTTCACGGAATTTAAGCTCATACGCGCTTAAACGTAAAATTGCACGCTCTACCATATCTAAATCATCAAATGGACGTGTTAAATGCGGAGATACAGCTTCATCTAGTTGCTTATAATTAACGGCAACGCCACGCGCTAAATCTTTAAAGTATTCAACATCAATTTTAGTCACGTCGTTTTCGATCAACATTTGTTGTTCGATATCGGCAATTAAATTGCCACTTAATTGCCAAGAATAAACGGCTTGAAGTGCTAAGATACGTGCTTTACGTCTTGCTGCTGGTTTCACAAAAATTCCTTAAACTTAAATTTTATCTAACACATTAACCATTTCAAGCGCGCCTAATGCCGCTTCGCCGCCTTTGTTACCCATTTTGGTACCAGCGCGTTCAATTGCTTGTTCAATGCTTTCTGTGGTTAATACGCCAAATGCAACCGGGATATCATACTCAAGCGATACATTTGCAAGGCCTTTGTTAGATTCGCCAGCAACGAGGTCAAAGTGTGGTGTACCACCTCTGATCACTACGCCTAATGCGATGATTGCATCATACTCTTTTTTTGCCGCAATGCGTTTTGCCGCTAAAGGTAACTCTACTGCACCGGGTACATACACAACGGTAATGTCATCATCGGCTACGCCACCAGTACGCTTTAGCTCATCAACAGCACCTTCTAGTAGGCTGCTACCAATAAAATCGTTAAAACGAGAAATAACAATAGCGAATTTTTTGCCTGGAGCGTACTTATTACCTTCAATAATTTTCATTTGATAACCCTAAAAATATGTTCAAGCGGTTGCGATTGCGCAAAAATTGCTGCGCATCATACCATAAAAATAAAAAAATAGACTAGTTAAAAGCTGAGCCCTTATTGTGGCTCAACGTAATCAACCACTTCTAAATGAAAGCCCGAAAGTGCATGGTACTTTTTAGGGCGACTCATTAAGCGCATTTGCTTAATACCTAAATCAGCCAGTATTTGCGAGCCCACACCAACAGTGCGTGATGTGCCTTTAAATTTACGCGGCGTAACATTCTCGCCAGCATCGGCAGCAGCAAACGCTTTTACTGTGGCCTCTAGCTCTTCGGTGCTTTCTTGTTTACCTAAAATAACCAGTGCACCGTTATTTTTTGCAATGTAAGCCATCGCATCTGAAAGCCCCCAACTACGGTCCGCACTTCTGTCTGAAAGCAAAATATCGTTAAAGGTGCTTTGTAAGTGCACGCGCACAAGCGTTGGTTCTTGCTCTTTAATTTCGCCTTTTAGCAATACGTAGTGCAGTTGGCCGTCAATCGTATCTTTGTAGGTTACTAAATCAAACTCACCGTGCTCAGTGGGTAATTTACACTTAGCCACTTGCTCTATGGTGGTTTCGTTAAGGTTTCGGTATTCAATTAAATCTGCAATTGTGCCAATTTTAATACCATGCTCTTTAGCAAATACTTCTAAATCAGGGCGGCGCGCCATAGTGCCATCAGCATTGAGGATTTCTACAATAACTGATGAGGCTTCAAGGCCGGCTAAACGTGCTAAATCACACCCGGCTTCGGTATGGCCTGCGCGCGTTAACACGCCACCTGGCTGTGCCATAATAGGAAAAATATGTCCAGGTTGTACGATATCGCTTGGTACAGCACCCTTTGCAATTGCCGCTTGAACTGTACGCGCTCTATCGGCTGCTGATATACCCGTTGTTACACCTTTAGATGCTTCAATCGACATAGTAAAGTTAGTAGAAAACGCTGCGCCATTGTTTTTAACCATTAACGGTAAATCAAGCTGCTCACAACGCTCTTGCGTCATGGTTAAACAAATTAAGCCACGGCCATGAGTGGCCATAAAGTTAATTGCTTCGGCGCTAATGTGCTCTGCTGCAATGATTAAATCACCTTCGTTTTCTCTGTCTTCGTCATCCATTAAAATAACCATTTTACCGGCTTTAATGTCGTCGATGATTTCTTGTGCGCTGTGTAAATTCATAAATTTGCTCGTGTAAGTTATCAGTGTCGTTATTTAACAAAACCAGCTTTAGCTAGTAAGCTCATTGAAATATCTGAGCCAGTCGGCTGCTCAGCCCCTTTAATAAGGCGCTCTAAATAACGTGCAATTTGGTCGACTTCTAAATTAACGCGTGTGCCCACTTTAAAATCAGCAATGGTGGTTTGCTCGCTTGTGTGCGGCACTATGGTTAATTTAAATGTATTACCTTGTACAGCGTTTACTGTCAGGCTTATACCATCTATACATACAGACCCTTTGTAAGGAATGTACTTCATTAAATTTTCATCGGTGCTTAGCCAATATTCTGTGGCGCGCGCATTACTAGTAATAGCTGTAATGGTTGCAATGCCATCAACATGACCTGACACTAAATGCCCGCCTAAACGTGAAACCGGCTGCATGGCTTTTTCAAGGTTAACTGTTTGGCCAATATTATAATTTGCAAACCCAGTTAAGCTGATAGTTTCGTTTGATAAGTCGGCACTAAAGCCATCAATGTGCTTATCAACTACCGTTAAACATACGCCATTTGTGGCAATGCTATCGCCAAGCTTTACATCGCTCATATCAAGATTAGCGCTTTGAATACGAATGGCTAAATCGCCTTGTTTTTTTTGTAATAGCGCAATTTTGCCTGTGGCTTCAATTATTCCAGTAAACATAGCCCTACTCTTTTAATTAAGTGATTGGAATGTGTTTTGTGGCGGTTATACGTAAATCATCGCCTATTTTCACACACTCTTTAAACGTCAAATTAACGGTGTTTTGCATATCTGTCAGCGGTGCAAAATTAACTAAGCTTTTTGCATCGCACCCCATTAGTTTAGGCGCTAAGTAAAATATATATTCGTCTATTAAATTAAGCTCTGTCATTTTACCGGCAAGTGTAGCACCCGCTTCTAAATAAACATGATTAAATTGCAGCTTAGCAAGGTGCGCTAAAACAGACGTTAAATTAACTTTGTTATTTTGCTGTGGCACTTCTATATGCCTTACAAAATGCGGCCACTGCGTTGATTTATCAACCTTGGTAGTGAAAATTATTATTTCACTTTCAATATTAAATACTGCCAGCTCTGGTGTAAGCCTATTTTGTGAGTCAATTATAACACGCACCGGTTGGCGTAGGGGTAATTCAGTAGGCAAAGCCTGTGGCAACTCGCTTAACCTCACATTGAGCTTAGCATCATCGGTAATAACCGTATCGGCGCCCGTTAAAATAGCGCAGCTTTGTGCTCGGTGTAATTGTACATCTTGTCGCGCAGCGCTGCCGGTGATCCACTTACTTTGGCCATTTTTAAGCGCGGTTTTACCATCAATGCTGGCCGCCATTTTACACGTAACATACGGAAGTCCCTGCTCCATACGCTTAAAAAAACCTAAATTAAGTGCCCGCGCTTGCTGCTCTAAAAGCCCAAATGCAACCTCAATACCGGCATCGCTGAGTATTTTAAGCCCTTTACCTGCTACTTGTGGGTTGGTGTCGACCATAGCTGCAATAACTTTTACTACACCTGCGGCTTTTAAACCCTCTGCGCACGGCGGAGTGCGTCCGTAATGGCTACACGGTTCAAGCGTAACATACGCTGTCGCGCCTTTTGCATTTTCTCCTGCTACAGCAAGGGCATTAACCTCAGCATGCCCCTGCCCAGCTAATTGATGAAACCCTTCACCAATTATGTGGTTATCTTTAACTAAAACACACCCTACATTAGGATTGGGGGTGGTTGTAAATCGCCCTTTTTTTGCAAGCTCGATGGCACGTGCCATGTACATTTCATCTTGCGCGGTAAAGGTTGTTTGGTTTTGCATTATTACTCCCCTAAACGGGCAATTTCTTCACCAAATTCGCGTATATCTTCAAACGAGCGATACACAGAGGCAAACCGCACATAAGCTACTTTATCCAGCTTTTTAAGCGCCTCCATTATGCACTCACCCACAAGGTGACTTGATATTTCTCGCTCGCCGGTAGCACGCAACTGCGATTTAATAATATTAACCACTTCATCCACTTGCTCTGTACTAACAGGGCGTTTTTCTAGGGCGCGATTAAGGCCATTGAGTAGCTTATCTTCATTAAAGGGTTCTCGGCTGCCATCTTGTTTAATTACACGTGGCATAACTAACTCGGCGCCTTCAAAGGTAGTAAATCGCTCGTGACACTCGTTACATTCACGACGACGGCGAACTTGGTGGCCTCCGCCGACTAGGCGAGAATCAATAACTTTAGTATCTTTTGCGGTACAAAATGGGCAATGCATAACTCGGTACTTCCGTTTTAAAACAAAAAAGGCCGCTATTTAGCGGCCTTTTATCTTAGCAAAAAAATAGGGCCTGTTGGCCTTTCAGGATTAAATTTGTTCTATCTAGGGGTGATTTGATCGCGGCGCGAGGTTTGTAACCTAGTGGGCTAAGTAAAAACCGAGCAAAGCTTCCGCGTCCTGCTCACGCCCCTTACCTACATCCATGTAGGCAACAAAGAGTAAATCACCCCTAGGACGAACCCGAGGGCAGTGCATGTTTGGCATTTATGCTGCGTTATCGCCTATTTGTGTGGAGTAACCACACTACATAGACTCTGCCTTGCCTAAAAACCAAACATACTACTGCAAATTAAACCTCGAAAGGTAAACAGGCCCCTTGTTGTGATCTAAATTACTGCTGCTTATGCAATTAAGCGTATACAGGTAGTTTTGCACAAATTGCTTTAACTTTTTCTTTAACTTGCGCTTGTACTGACTCATCGTTGATGTTGTCTAATACGTCACAAATCCAGCCAGCAAGTTCTTTCGATTCAGCTTCTTTAAAGCCACGACGCGTAATTGCAGGTGAACCAATACGCAAACCAGAAGTAACAAACGGTGAGCGAGGATCGTTTGGTACAGAGTTTTTGTTCACAGTAATATTTGCATTGCCAAGCGCTGCGTCGGCATCTTTACCTGTGATATCTTTATCGATTAAATCAAGTAAGAATAAGTGGTTTTCTGTTTTATCAGATACGATTTTGTAACCGCGCTCTTGCATAACAGCAACCATAGCTTGAGCATTTTTAACTACTTGTGCTTGGTATGTTTTAAATTCTGGTTGTAGAGCTTCTTTAAATGCCACTGCTTTTGCAGCAATAATGTGGCATAAAGGACCACCTTGGCCACCAGGGAACACAGCGCTGTTAAGCTTTTTGTAAATTGCTTCGTCGCCACAAGCAGAAATAATTAAACCACCACGAGGGCCTGCTAAAGTTTTGTGTGTTGTTGTTGTTACAACATGCGCGTGAGGTACTGGGCTTGGGTAAACACCCGCCGCAATTAAACCAGCAACGTGAGCCATATCAACGAATAAGTAAGCACCTACTTTATCAGCAATCTCACGGAATTTAGCCCAATCAACAATACCTGAGTACGCAGAAAAACCACCAATAATCATTTTTGGTTTGTGCTCAAGTGCTAGCGCTTCTACCTGTGCGTAGTCAATTTCGCCAGTTGCTTCGTCTAGCCCGTACTGGATTGCATTGTATAGCTTACCTGAGAAGCTTACGTGTGAACCGTGCGTTAAGTGACCACCATGAGCTAAGCTCATACCAAGTACAGTGTCGCCCGCTTCTAATAATGCTAAGAAAACAGCTGCATTTGCTTGAGAACCCGCGTGTGGCTGAACGTTTGCATAGTCAGAACCAAATAGCTCGTTAGCACGATCAATTGCAAGTTGTTCAACAACGTCTACGTGCTCACAACCGCCATAGTAACGTTTGCCCGGGTAACCTTCTGCGTATTTGTTTGTAAGCTGTGAACCCTGTGCTTCTAGTACGCGTGGGCTACAGTAGTTTTCTGATGCGATTAATTCAATGTGCTCTTCTTGGCGAGCAGTTTCTTTGTTTATCGCGTCAAATAACTCTGGATCAAAATCCGAAATATTCATGCTACGTTCTAACATTGGGGTCTCCTAGGGCAACGTGTATGGTGTTTTTTAGAGGCTTTATTGTACGCTTTAAACGACTCTTTGCCTACGCTCTTAAGTTGAGGATATTTAAACAGGGATTGAATCTATTTCACAGCGTTTTTAAGATGATATTTTTTTATAAATGCATTAATAATTTAAATGATTTTTATTTTTTACATTTAATTAGTTAATGATAAATACTTTATTTAGTGCGTTCAAAATACAAAAAAAGCGGCCAAAGCCGCTTTTTTAACGCTAGGTTAGTTAGCCTAACTTAGCGAGTATTTCAGTGCGTAACGCTTCATAATCAGGGTTAATGTCGCTTGCTAAACAAGGTTTAGCAAGTGCGTCGCTAAGTGGTTTTGGCATATCAAGTTCAATATTTAGAATCTCTTCTACGCTTTCTTTAAACTTAGCGGGGTGAGCAGTTGCTAAAAAGATACCTGCTGCGCCGGGTGCTTTATTCTCTACAAGACCTTGGTATGCAATGGCGGTATGCGGCTCTGCAACATAACCAGTTTGTTGAATATTTTTCATCACTGCTTGCGTATTTTCTTCGCTCACACTGGTTGAGTAAAAATTATCGTAGCTAAACCAGTTATTATCTAACATTGTTTGCACACGTGGCCAGTTATTTGGCTTGCTCACATCCATCGCATTTGAAAGCGATTCAAGTGTGGCATTTGGCGCCCAATTTTTATCAAGCATGTAACGTGGCACGGTGTCGTTTTGATTTGTAGTCGCGCTTAGCTTACCCACCGGCAAACCAATTACAGCACCAATCATGGCGGCACATACATTGCCAAAGTTACCACTAGGGACCGAAATATGCGCTGTAGCACGCTTTTCTTTTGGTAGCTGAGCAATGGCTTCAAAGTAATAACATACTTGTGCCACTAGGCGGCTAATGTTGATTGAGTTAGCTGAATTAAGGCCAAGTGTAGATTTAACTTCGTCATCTAAAAACGACTTTTTAACCAGCTCTTGGCAATCATCAAAACTGCCATCAACCGCGTAACAATGAATGTTGTTACCAAGCGTAGTAAATAGCTTTTGCTGAGCAAGCGAAATTTTGCCTTTAGGGTATAGAATAACCACATCTATGTTTGGCTTGTTGTAAAACGCATGCGCAACAGCAGCGCCGGTATCGCCAGAGGTTGCCGTTAAAATCGTGACTTTTTCGCCTTGATTAAACTGTGCTAAACACTCAGCCATAAAGCGCCCGCCAAAGTCTTTAAACGCAAGCGTAGGGCCATGAAAAAGCTCTAAACAATAGTTATTATCTTCAACCTCTACCAATTTTACGGGGAAGTTAAATGCATTTTTAACCATTTGAGCAACGGTATCAGCGGGTAATTCATCACCAATAAGGTGTGATAAAATTTTGCTACTGCGGGTAACAAAGTCCATATCTAATAACGCATCTACATCGGCGAGTGGCGCTAAGCTTTCAGGGAAAAATACCCCCTGATTACGCCCAAGCCCTGTTTTTACCGCTTCAACAAACGACACTTTTTGAGAATTTTCTTTTAAATTATGTAATTGCATAAATGCCTATCCTATAAAACTGTTAATTGACGCGTGCCGTCGTTATCTAATTTACAAATGTGGCAAAAGCCCTGCTCATTTATATAGTTTTGCGCTAACCACTGCGCACATTTTTCAGCAGCTTCTAATGTTTTACACACCGTAAATAACGTAGGGCCCGCACCTGAAATACTGACAATTTCTGCACCAAGCGCTGGCAAATTTGCTTTCGCTTCGCTAAACCCTGTTATTAACGGCGCTCGGTACGGCTCTGCTATATCGTCTTGCATAATACTCAGTGCATCATCAAAACGCTGCGTTAATAACAAACTGCTAAATGCCGATAAACGCTGTGCAAACTCAACCCCTGCATGCATGCTTAGCTCTTTAGGTAATACCGAGCGCGCCTTTGCGGTATTAAGCGAAAACCCAGGAAACGCCGCTACGTAGTACCAGTTTTCATCAACTGGTAGAGCGATTGACTTATCAGGAATTAAATCGCCTGTAAGCTGTAAGCCCCCTAAATAACACGGGGTGATGTTGTCATAATGACGTCCGCCACTGACAATCGCTTCAAAATCAGCCATTAATTCAATCAGCTCAACTTGGCTTAAATTGGTTTGAGCAAACTTATCAAGCGCAGCAAAGGTTGCTACCACCGAGCACGCACTCGAACCTAGCCCTGAGCCAATTGGTAAATTCTTTTTAAGCTCTAATTTTACACTTGGCATATCTGGCGCAACGTGCGCTCTAAAATGCACTAAACATTGATATGCTAGGTTTTCGCTCGCATCGCTTGGTAACTTATGCGCATATTCGCCAGAGCAAACAAACTCATCACTTGCTGCGGCGCTTACTACGGCTACATCACCTAATAAACTGCCATCAATAGGCGCAAGCGCTGCACCAAGTGCATCAAAGCCCACTGCAAAATTACCTATAGACGCCGGAGCATATACTTCTATCATAATGCTCTCCTAGCGCGATAATGTTTTTAATACGTCGGCAAATACGCCTGCAGCGGTTACTGCAGAGCCTGCACCGTAACCACGAATTACAAACGGGCGTGGTTGATAATACTGGCTTAAAATAGCTAATGCGTTTTCACCATCACGAATAACATTTAATGCATGCGATGAATCGACCGCTTCAATGCCTACTTTACAGTGGCCTTCTTTAATTGTACCTACATAACGCAGTACCTTGCCCTCTGCCGCCGCACTTTGAATACGGTCGTTAAACTCAGCATCTAAACTTGGCAGTTTAGCCATAAATTCATCTACGCTGTCACCTTGTGCAAAACCTTGAGGCAATACCGACTCTACTTCTATATCGCTAAGCTCTAATTTCATGCCGGCTTCGCGAGCAATAATAAGTAATTTACGTGCTACATCGGTGCCCGATAAATCATCGCGTGGGTCTGGCTCTGTAAAACCGCTTTCTTTTGCTTTAATAGTTGCCTCAGAAAGTGATAAACCATCTTCTAGTGCACCAAACATGTACGACAGTGAGCCTGATAAAATACCACTAAACTCAAGTAATTCATCACCTGCACCAAATAACGACTGTAGGTTATCGATTACCGGTAAGCCTGCACCTACGTTTGTTTCGTATAAAAACTTGCGGTTATTTTTTTGTGTTGCTGCAATTAAGTCTTGGTAATAATCATACGAGCTGGTTGTTGCTTTTTTATTAGCAGCAACCACATGGAAGCCCGCATTTAA
The DNA here is from genome assembly GCF_023161905.1 of Pseudoalteromonas sp. 2CM41L. Classification (NCBI taxonomy): domain Bacteria; kingdom Pseudomonadati; phylum Pseudomonadota; class Gammaproteobacteria; order Alteromonadales; family Pseudoalteromonadaceae; genus Pseudoalteromonas; species Pseudoalteromonas sp. 2CM41L. The sequence goes on along the minus strand of NZ_JALNTN010000016.1, from coordinate 81,066 downwards.
AAAATCCACATACTGAGCTGCTAGCGCATCAGAAGACGTACAATCTACAAGCACGGGGTTTACTAAGTGATTTTGCTTTACAAACTGCTCAACTAAATTTAAATCAAACGCTTGCTCTGATGCTGCAAGCTTTTGCTGCCAGTCATCAAATGCAATACCTTCGCTGTCTAAATGCAATTGACGAGAATTAGCAACGCCATATAGGTTTAACTTAATATTACGTTTTTCAAGCCACGCTTGCTGGCGCTCTAACTGAGAAATAAGCTCTTGGCCTACTAAGCCACAGCCAAGTAAAAATACGTCAATTGAAGGGACGTGCGTAAAAAAGTTTTCATGGCATATTTTCACTGCATCGTTACACAGCTCGCCATCAATAACCGCCGAAATAGCACTTTCTGTAGAATCCTGCGCAATGGCTACAATGTTTACTTGGGCCTGTGCAAGAGAAGCAAAAAACTGTGCTGCTAAACCTTTGTGTGCACGCATGTTATCGCCCACTAAAGTAACAATGGCAAGATTACGTTGTACTTGTACCGGCTCAATTAAGCCTGCTTGTAATTCAAGTTCAAATGCACTTTGTAAGGCTTCTAGCGCGAGCGCTAAATCACTTTCGTGCACACAAAAGCTAATGCTAAATTCACACGATGATTGAGTAATTAATACTATCGATACGTTATCGTGCGCAAGGGCATTAAATACCTTAGAGGCCATGCCCACTTTACCTTTCATGCCAGGGCCTGACACGGTAAGCATTGCTAAGTCTTGCAAGCTAGAAAGCGCTTTTACTGGCTCATCAGATGAATAGTCGTTACCAATTAATGACCCTTGAGCATCTGGGTTATGGGTATTTTTAATTTCGCACGGTACGCCCGCTTTCGCGCACGGTAAAATGGTTTTAGGATGAAGTACTTTAGCGCCAAAGTAAGAAAGCTCCATCGCTTCTTTATAAGATAAGAAATCAACTTTAGTTGCTTTTTTGATGTAGCGCGGATCAGCACTGTACACACCATCTACGTCAGTCCAAATTTGGCAAATTTCAGCATCTAAACATGCCGCTGCAATAGCTGCTGAGTAATCAGAGCCATTACGACCAAGTGTAGTAAGTTCGCCTTGCTCGTTGCTTGCTGTAAAGCCTGGCATAATGTAAATGGTGGCTGGGTTTTCTTTAAGTACTGCTTGAAAGCGTGCTTTACTCGTTACTAAGTCGGCCTCAGCATCAATGTAGCCACCAGTAGAGGCAACACAACGCGTTGCTTCAAGGTATTGTGCATTGTGCGAGCTTAATAAACTTTGCATTAGCGATACGCTAACACGCTCACCAAAACTAATTACAAAAGCACGAATTTGATCTGGGCAACACTTAATAAGCGCCACACCATCTAGCTTATTTTTAAGCTCATTAAAATCAGGCCAGTTTGTTACTTCGCCACTGCTTTTTTCTACTTCTGCTTTTAATGTCTCGCATCGGCTTAGTAAAGCTTGCCATTGCTGAGAAAAATCTTGACCTTGCTCTGCGGCACTGGCCAACGCAACTAATGAATCAGTCATACCTCCGGGTGCAGAAAGTACCAGTAACATTTCATCTTTTAACTGTGCTTTTACCAGCAAAGCTACTTGTTGCAGACAGGCAAAGTCGGCAAGCGAAGAGCCTCCAAATTTTAAAACGCGCATTATTTATGTTCCTCATCCCATAAAACGAAAAAAGGCCTGTGTTCTTAGTGAACACAGGCCTTTAAATTTGTTGCACCGACCTATGCCACTATCCAGTAAGAATGGTGGTTGTAATAATAATGGTCAGTGCGCGATTAATTGTTTTCATAGAGCTAAGACTGCCTTAACAAAGGCTATGCTGTCAACCCCAAATTAAAAGATAAAACAGCCTTTTTAAACATGAAAAAACCTAATGAATGCCAAATTTATGCAAAACTTCACTTAAAGCCGATTTATTAATAGGTTTATTTATAAAGTCGATAGCACCAAGCTGCGCGACTTTTTGCTTCATTTGTTGTTGTATATCAGCGGAGATCACCAGTACAAAACACTCTATTTTTTCTGCTTTAATGCGCTCCAGCACTTGTACGCCGTCAACTTCTGGCATGGTTAAGTCTAAACACAAAAGATCAAATTGCTGCAAGCGTAAAAGCGCCAGCGCATCGGCCCCGTTTGCGGCTTGTTGAATGTCGGCACTCACGCACTCATTTAAACAACGCACAACTTGTTTGCGTGCAACAGTGGAGTCATCACACACTAATATAGAAAATTTCATCATGTTAACTACTAAAATAACCTTTTAAAATTATAAAAACGAGCCGTCCGTTGGTTTTTGCTATTCTAACACGTTCCTAAAACTCTAACACTTTGCTTGTTCGCATAATGTAGTACTTTAACCTTACAATAAAACGTTAAATATTATTAATAATTGCCTTAGCTGCCTATTAAAAATCATCGTTTTTGTAATCTCAGTAGCCATTAAAATTAATTTAAATCAGTTTAGTGCACTATTATTAAAACAAAACGACTCAATAGCTGGGCTATCTCTTTAAAATATAAATTTTTTATTTATTTTTAAGGTTTTATTGACTAACTTTTAAGTTAGAAATTGCAACTTAGATATAATTACACCGGATGAGTAAATCCCATATGTTACAAAAAAGCCTTTCTAAGAAATTGTTAACTAATGTTTTATCAGTGTATTTTTTGCTTACCTTTGTGGTGACATGTGGACAGGTGCTTGCAGAATTTGTAAATACTAAAGACTACATTCGTGATGAGCTAAGTACGCTACAAAAAACCTTTAGCCGAAGCTTAACACGCGCAATTTGGGAACTAAATACAAAGCAAACAATTACAACCGCAGAAGGCTTACTTGCTATACCTATGGTGGAGGGCATTATAGTGCGCGATGACAGCGGTGAAATTATTTCGCAGCTGGGGCGCTCTTTGGATATACACAAACTTTATAACCAACAACTCGTACAAGAGGAAGTCATTATAGAGGACACCAAATCGGGTCTCTTTGGTTATACCTTTCCCCTAATTTTTGAATTTTCGGGACGCGCTACTCAAGTAGGTGATGTGACCTTGTTCTCTAGCCGCGATGTGGTATTTAGCCGAATAATGGTATCTATTTACTTTTTAATTGGTAACGCCATGATCAAAACCACCTTTTTGATCATTCTGTTTTTAATGGCATTTAGAAAGCTGCTCACCGACCCTTTAAACGAGTTAACCGATCAAATAGAAAACTTAGAGCTTGATGACTTAGAAGGTCAACACATAGACATTGAGACCGAAGAGCATAACGAGCTAAACGTTATGGAGCAGTCTTTTAATAACTTAATAGATAAAGTAGTTCAATACAGAAAAGAGCTTGAGCATACCCAACGTGAGTTGATTGTTAGTAACGAAAAGCTCGACCAGCACAATATACAGCTTGAACAAGATGTTGCCCGTAAAACGTCAAACTTAAGCCAAGCTATGATGGATTTACAACAGCAAAAGTACGAACTAGAAAAACAAAAGCTGGTACTAACCGAAGAAGTTGATTTACGCAGACATACCGAAGAAGAGTTATTAACTAAACAAAAAGAGCTTGAACGCTACCTAGACGAGCTAAGCCTTGCTCAAGAGCGCTTAGTAGGCACCGAAAAAATGGCTGCACTAGGCGGATTAGTCGCCGGTATTACACACGACATAAACACACCTATTGGTATTGGTGTAACCGCTATATCGTTTTTACAAGAGCGTTTAAACACGTTAGAAAATGCCTACAAAGAAAAAAAGTTATCGCCCAAAGCATTAGAAGAATTTATAAACGAAGCTAAGCAAAGCACAAGCTTGCTTACAACCAACCTTGATAGAGCCTCTGAGCTTATTGCCAGCTTTAAACAAATAGCGGTAGACCAAGCCAGTGAAGCTGTAAGAACAATTAACTTTAAAGATTATTTAAACGAAGTAATTTTATCGCTCCACCCTAAACTAAAAAAAACCAAGCACACCATAAATTTACAGTGTCCGGATGATTTAGTTCTTAACCTGCCTGCAGGGGCAATTAGCCAAATTTTTACTAACTTAATTATGAACTCAATTATTCATGGTTTTGATAATATTGCGCAGGGCAATATTGATATAAATATTAGCGCCGATGACACACTCCTTATTATTGACTACACCGATAACGGCAATGGCGTAACAAAAGAGCAATTAGCCAAATTATTTGACCCATTTTTTACGACAAAACGCGACCAAGGCGGTAGTGGGTTAGGCACACACATAACCTTTAACTTAGTTAAGCAAACACTTAGCGGCTCAATAGAGGCAAGCAGTGAGCCTGGCAAAGGGCTTCATTACCATATTGAATTTCCTAAAAACATGCCAAAGCCATTATTTAATCAATAACGGCTTTGCTTAAAATCAGCCATTTCGAGAACCCCATTTTATTGCTATGATTGAGCAAATTTAAAAGATGGAAAAGTTACCTTATGTGGTTTAGTAACCTGATTTGTTATCGCTTTAAGCAAGATGTTTCGTACACTCAAGAAGAGTTTGAAAAAGCGTTAGAACAAGATGTATTTCGCCCTTGTGGCTCTCAAGACCTTTCTACATTTGGTTGGACAAAAGCATTTGGTAAGCATGGTGACTCGCTGGCGCATTTTTCACAAAAAAGCATTTTAGTGTGTGCCAAACGTGAAGAAAAAGTGCTGCCTGCATCTGTTGTTAATGAAATGGTTGCCGAAAAAGTAGATCAAATAGAAGCGGAAGAAAACCGCCCTGTTAAAAAGAAAGAAAAAGACGAGTTAAAAGAAAACATTTTAACTACCTTATTACCTCAAGCGTTTAAAAAATCGAGCCTACAGTTTGCTTTTATTGACCAAGAAAACGGTTGGGTTGTAGTAAACAGCGGCAGTTTTAATAAAGCAGAAGAGCTACTTGCATTGCTGCGTAAGTCTCTGGGCACATTACCGGTAGTACCTGCTTTTGCAAACTACGACCTAGATGTATTTTTAACTGATTGGTTAACTAACTTCAGCACCCCTGAAAACTTTGCTATAGGTTTTGATGCTGAGCTAGAAGAAGCCGACGACAGTGGCGCACAGGTTAAACTAAAAGGTCATGATTTATCGTGTGATGAAGTTAAATCGCACCTAGAAAATGGTAAACGGGTGACCAAACTTGCACTTGATTGGCAAGAACGCCTGAAGTTTATGCTGCAAAACGATGGCTCTATCAAGCGTTTAAGCTACTCAGAAACTTTAAAAGAAGAAAACGCCGATATTCCTAAAGAAGATATGGCGGTTAAATTAGATGCTGACTTTATTTTAGCCTCAGAAGAAATCAAGCTACTGCTTGAAGAGCTGACGGCCGGTTTAGGTGATGCAGAAGATTTATAAAACGCTAAAATTATAAGCGCTATTAAAATCGAAAAAAGCACGACTTAGTCGTGCTTTTACCTTATAACTGCTAATTAGCTAAATGTGTCTTTTACATTTTCAAGCATGTCGTTGTATTCGTCACTTGAAAATAGCTGCATAGAAGGAATAACGCCTTTATCTATGTAGGTTTGTAAAGCCGCTGATTTATCAGAAACCTGTAAAGTCCCCTCTAAGATAGCGCCAATTCGAATAAAATCAACATAACCAATCTCTTCAGGGCGATACGTAGGGTCTGCCCAATGTCTAGCAACATTTACAAATTCAGGTGGAAACTCCCACGCTCCCATAATTGAGCCACCAATTTTACCACTGAGCTTTTGAATTGCATGCGCTAAAAAGCTTGGGTTAGCAAACACCTCTGGGTGGCGCTCAGCTTCGGTTAAAATAGGCAGTACACCAATGTTATATACCAACGACGCCAACGTAATAGCGTCACTATTTAACGATGTACGTTTATTATTTTGTAAATAAAACGCCATAAGCGTTATTGAGTGCCCCGCCACATTTAACGTTTTTTGCCACGCTTTACTCATGTAGCCTTTTATTAGCTCATTATTAGAAACAAACAGCTGCTCCATTGCCATTGCGGTTGCTATATTTTTAATTTGGCGTAAACCAATGCGCGTAACCGCTTGCTGTAAGTTAGACACTTTAACCGCTCGGCCCATAACTGCACTGTTAGCCACTTTAATCATGCGCGCTGAAAGAGCCGGGTCTTGCCCAATCACGTCTGACATTTGCATTAGGTTTACATCAGGGTTATCGGCCGCTTGGCGCACTTTAATTGCAACTTCAGGTAACGTAGGTAAAACCAAAGTGTCGTTATTGATTCTATCAACCAAAATCGTTAATAGTGCATTTTCTGTAGACATAGAACTGTCATCCTTTTGTTTCTGGGCCGCAATGCAACTGCTAACCTCGGATAAAATGAGTAATACAATGAGTATTATCTAACTTACCGATAAAGTTAAGAAAATTATATAAATTAATTGTTATTATCGCCTGTAGGCGCGGTACACCGCCAAACACTTGCTATTTACCATTTAGTTTTGCTTTAATGCAGTCACTATAAGGAAGCGTTTGTACGCGCTAGCAATTAAATTTAAGCGTACAAATAATTAAACTTACTTTTTTAACAGGCAATCAAATGATCTTAAACAAAATTAGCCAAGCAATTTTACTCTCAGGCGTCGTTTTTCTTAGTGCATGCTCAGAGCAAGCCCCCTCTTCGACCGAAGCCACAGGTGTAGAACTTGCTCAAAAAAGTGCCGCGCAAGCTGGCCCAGATTTAATTAATATTGATAAACAGCGTTTAGATATTTACACCGACTTTAGCCTAAAAGCCGACCTATCTCATTTAAGTGAGAATCAAAAAGCCATGGTTGCTAAGCTTATCGATGCCTCTAAAATTATGGACGAGCTATTTTGGAAGCAGGCTTTTGGCGATAATAAAGACGCTTTTTTAGCAAAACTAAGTGATGAAAAAGTACGTAAATTTGCTGATATTAACTACGGCCCTTGGGATCGTTTAAATGGTGACGAACCGTTTTTATCAGGTTACAAAGAAAAAGCCCTTGGCGCACAATTCTACCCAGCCGACATAACAAAAGAAGAGCTAAATAATGCCGACGTAGAAGATAAAAAAGGCCTTTACTCATTAATTAAACGTGATGAGCAAGGTAACCTTTACAGCGTGCCTTACTCAAAAGAATACGCTGAGGAGTTAGCTAAAGCAGCAGATTTGTTACGTGAAGCCAGTAAGCTTGCCGATGATAAAGAATTTGCCAATTACTTAAACCTACGTGCTGATGCACTACAAAATGATGATTTTCAGGGTTCTGACTTTGCCTGGATGGACATGAAAAATAACCCAGTTGATGTGGTTATTGGCCCAATCGAAACCTATGAAGATCAACTCTTTGGCTACCGCTCTGCTTATGAGTCGTATGTACTAATTAAAGATTTAAAATGGAGCGAGCGCCTAGCTAAATTTGCGGCCTTTTTACCAGAGCTTCAAAAAGGTTTACCGGTAGATGCTAAATATAAGCAAGAAGTGCCAGGTTCAGACGCTGACTTAAATGCTTACGATGTGGTTTACTATGCAGGTCACTCAAATGCGGGCAGCAAAACGATTGCCATTAACTTACCAAACGATGAGCAAGTACAGCTTGAAAAAGGCACTCGTCGCCTGCAGCTTAAAAACGCAATGCGTGCAAAATTTGATAAAATTTTAGTGCCAATTGCTGAGCAGTTAATTGTACCTGAGCAACGTAAGCATATTACCTTTAACGCCTTTTTTGCCAATACCATGTTTCACGAAGTGGCTCATGGCCTAGGTATTAAAAACACCATTACAAATAAAGGCACTGTGCGCCAATCATTACAAGAGCACGCAAGTGCACTTGAAGAAGGTAAAGCCGATATTTTAGGTTTATACATGGTTGAGCAGTTACTTAAAAAAGGCGAAATTACCGAAGGCACATTAGAAGATTACTACACCACCTTTATGGCGGGTATTTTCCGTTCAGTACGTTTTGGTGCATCAAGCGCACATGGTAAAGCCAACATGATCCGCTTTAACTTTTTTGCTCAAGAAGGCGCTTTTTCTAAAAATGAAGAGGGTTTATACCGTGTAAATATGGAAAAAATGGGCGTGGCTATGGCTAAGCTGTCGCGCTTAATTTTAACATTACAAGGTGACGGCGATTACGAAAAAGTAGATCAACTAATTGCCACTCATGGCGATATTAAAGAAGAGCTTGCTAAAGACTTAGAAAAACTAAGCCAAGCGAATATTCCGGTTGATGTAACCTTTAAACAAGGTAAAGACGTGTTAGGCCTTAACTAACCCAACACGTAATACTTTCTAATACTTTAATAAAGCGCTGTAGTTTATAACTGCAGCGCTTTTTTTAGCGCTATTATTTGCTCATCTGTGTATGGTTTTGCAGGAAACTTACCCCACACCGGTGCAGGCCACGCAGCATCAGTTGTAAAACGTGCAATATGATGAATATGTAATTGCGGCACCATATTACCCAAAGCGGCCACGTTTAATTTATCAGGGCTAAACACTTGCATAATAAGCTTGCTGAGTTTGGCCGACTCTTTTAAATATACAATTTGATCGGCATCAGATAAATCGATGATCTCTTTTAAATTAGGTTTTCTGGGCACCAATACAAACCAAGGGTATTGGCTGTCGTTAAGTAATAGCACCTTACATAAAGGCCAATCTGCCAGTTCTATACAATCGCGCTTAAGCTCTGGGGCGAGTTCAAAAGTGTGGTTCGTCATCGTCACATCCTAGTTAGTCTTTAATAATGGCCACTTTATAGCATTTATTTGCAGTTGCACACGCTTAGCTTTACCATTTAATACAATATTTATAATAAGCTAAGGCAACCTTGTGCTAAAAAAAATAAAACACTTAACCCTCGCACTACCGCTAGCTGTTGGCGCACTAAGCGTACAAGCAAAACCATTATCGCTAGAGCGTATTTTTGATGATCCGAGCTTGTCGGGTAAAGCTCCCGTACAACTTAAATTTTCACCAGACGGTAGCCGCGTAACTTACCTGCAAGGTAAAACCGATGACTACAACCGTTATGATTTATGGGAATACAACTTAAAAGATAACACCAACAGAATACTGGTTGATTCTGCAAAGCTATTTTCAGGCCCAGAAAACCTCTCTGATGAGGAAAAAGCACGCCGCGAACGCCAACGTATTTTTGGTAAAGGTATTTTAGAGTATAAATGGTCTAAAGACGGCAAAGCTCTGTTATTCCCACTCAATGGTGACCTGTATTATTACGAGCTTGCATCTGGTAAAAGTAAAAAACTTACCAATACAGAAGCGTTTGAAACCGATGCCCGTTTTTCTCCTAAAGGTAACTATGTATCGTTTATTCGCGAGCAAAACCTTTACGCTTTAGCACTTGATTCAGGTAAAGAAATACAACTGAGCAAAGATGGCGGCGGCGTTATTAAAAACGGCATGGCCGAATTTGTAGCACAAGAAGAAATGAGCCGTATGACTGGCTACTGGTGGGCTGGCGATGAATCTAAAATTGCATTCACTCGCGTAGATGAAACCCCAGCAAAAGAAGCCATCCGTAACGAAATTTATGCAGACGAAGTAAAGCTATTTAATCAACGTTACCCATTTACAGGCACCGACAACGTTGAAATACAACTGGGCGTGGTGTCTTTAAATAATCAAAACGTTGACTGGGTTGATTTAGGCGACGATAAAGACATTTACATTGCACGTGCTAAATGGCTAAAAGACAGCACTACCCTTTCGTATCAATGGCAAAATCGCTCACAACATAAGTTAGAACTACGTTTTCACAATAGCGATACTAAAACGCAAAAAGTAGCGCTAACAGAAAACAGCGATACGTGGATCAATTTAAACTTTGATCTGCATTTCTTAAAAGACAAAAAGCATTTTGTATGGGCTTCTGAGCGTGATGGTTTTAAACACCTTTATTTGTACCGCACTAACGGCCAGCTAATTCGACAAATCACCTCAGGAGACTGGGTTGTTGATAGCTTAAAAGGCGTGGATGAGAAAAAAGGCATAGTGTACTTTGCAGGACGTAAAGACACCCCGCTTGAAAGCCATTTATACAGCGCACCACTGTTTAAAAAAGGCAATATTAAGCGCATCACCGAACAAGGCCAATACCACAAAGTGGTAATGGCTAAAGACAGCAAAACGTTTATTGATAATAGCTCATCGGTAAACAAGCCTAACTCGGCGGCACTACGTAAAGTAAATGGCGAATTTATCACATGGCTTGAACAAAATAAGCTTGATGATAGCCACCCATTAACACCTTATTTAAGTGATTTAGCAACTCCAGAGTACGGCACAATTAAAGCTGAAGATGGCCAAGTAATGCATTACCGCTTGTTTAAACCAAGTAATATTGCCGACGGTAAAAAGCACCCAGTAATTGTTAATGTATATGGCGGCCCGCATGCACAACGCGTAACAAATAGCTGGCGCAGCAAAAACTTGTACTTTCAATACATGGCGCAACAAGGCTATGTTATTTTTCAGCTAGATAACCGAGGCTCATACAACCGTGGTAAAAAGTTTGAAGACGCTATTTACAAACACTTAGGTGTTGTAGAAGTAGCAGATCAAATTAAAGGCGTTGAGTTTTTACGCACGCTTGATTACGTAGACCCTCAACGCATTGGTATTTATGGCCACAGTTATGGCGGATACATGGCCCTAATGACCATGTTTAAAGCAGGCGATTACTTTCAAGCCGGTGTATCGGGAGCACCAGTTACTGACTGGGCACTTTACGACACCCATTACACTGAGCGCTACCTTGGTCATCCAAAAACCAATGCCAAAGGCTACGAAGACAGCGCCGTATTCCCATACGCTGATGGCTTAAAAGGCCCGTTAATGATTTACCATGGCATGGCCGATGACAACGTGTTATTTACCCACGCCACTAAATTATTTAAACAACTACAAGATAACGAAAAACAGTTTGAAATGATGACCTACCCAGGCTCAAAACACAGCTTACGCGGTAAACAGGTGCAAACACATTTACACCAAACCATCACAAACTTCTTTAATCGACATTTTGATGTTAAATGATCATATGACGACTAAATAGACTAAAGGCTGATTGAAAAATCAGCCTTTTTTTTGTCTTAATAAGTTAGTAAGCCTAGATTAAACGCTTTTTTTAGCTACGCTTATTCTATGCGCTAAGGCGTACACTAATTGAGGACAAATTAATGCTTAACCTACGTAGTTTCAGTATTTTCCAGCGTTTTTTACTGTTAATAGCCATTGTTGTATTTGGCCTAATAGTACTTAGTATATCTAGCTTAACTCATCAATATAGCTCACTCAAAAACGAGCAATATCTAAAAACCCAAAATGTGGTAGAAACGGCATACAGTGTTATTGAGCATTACCACCAGCTTGAACAAAACAATACACTCACACAAGCGCAGGCTCAAACACAAGCACTGTCCGCTATAAAAGCGCTGCGCTATGACAAAACAAATTACTTTTGGGTAAACAACTATCAGCCCCAAATGGTAATGCACCCAATAAAGCCTGCGCTTAACGGTAAAGACTTAAGTAATAATAAAGACCCCGATGGCAAAGCACTTTTTGTAGAAATGGTGAGCATTGTAAAACAACAAAAAGAAGGTTTTATACCTTATAAATGGCCAAAACCAGGAAAAGATCAGCCGGTAGATAAAGTCGCATTTGTAAAAGGCTTTAGCCCGTGGCAATGGATTATTGGCTCAGGCGTATACCTAGATTCAATAGATGAAGCATTTAGCGAGCAGCGTAATCTCATCATAATTAGCGCTTTAGTTATGATTATTGCTGTCATTTTATTAAGTTACTTTATTGGTAAAAGTATACTCACGCCTACTCGTCTTGCCGCAGACATGATGAAAAACATATCGCAAGGTGAAGGTGACTTAACACGTACGCTAAACGAATCGGGCAATGATGAAATATCAGAGCTGTCACGCTCTTTTAATTTATTTGTTTTAAAAATGCGCGAGTCGTTAGTACATGTATCGCACAGTGCTGATGATGTAAGCAAACACGCTCATACGGTGGATGAGTCAAGTAAAACAAGCCACTCCTTCATTGAACTACAAAACGACAGTTCCACACAAGTAGCCGCCGCCATGGAGCAAATGACGCACCAAATTCATGATGTGAGTCGTAATGCCGAAGCCGCTGAACAAGCAGCCAATGATGCAGCGCACAATGCCTCAACCGGTAAAAACGTGGTAGCGAATACCATTACCGCCATAGAAACACTTTCAAGTAATATAGAAACAGTGAGCCAAGTAACTGAAGATTTAGCAAACGAAAGTAACAATATAGGCTCTGTGCTTGATGTGATCAGAAGTATATCGGAGCAAACAAACTTACTTGCACTCAACGCTGCTATAGAAGCGGCTCGTGCAGGCGAGCACGGTAGAGGGTTTGCAGTTGTTGCCGATGAAGTGCGCACATTAGCCAGCAGAACTGGGCAAAGCACAGATGAAATTCAAGCCATGATCACTAAATTACAAGAAGGCGCTAAAGCGGCAGTAGAGGCGGTAAAATCAAGCCAAGCACTGTCGGTGACGACGGTAGAGCAGGTTTCATCTGCAGATACATCGCTCAATGAAATAGAAAGGCTGGTATCTATAATTACCGACATGAACAGCCAAATAGCCCGTGCCACCGAGCAGCAAACACAAGCTGCTGACGAGGTTAATTTACGTATTAACGAGCTATCTCAATCAACCGAGCAATCACTAAATAATACAAAGCAACTTACCGATGCCAGCGATAACCTTAAACAAAGTAGCCAAGGGCTTTCGAGCGTGGTTAATCGCTTTAAATTAAAATAATTAAAAAACAAAAGCCCTGAATTAACAGGGCTTTTTATTACATAAGCGTTTTTAGCTTATACCATTTCGCATAATTAAGTGATCTATTTTTAGGATGGAAAAACGTGTTGATGGCTAGGCAAAAAATTTGCTATTTAGTTGTTCTAAATGAGAATTTTTTAACACAGATAGCGACACGTTTAGCCCCGAAAAATGATTAAGTATTATTGCGGATTGGTATTACATACAGTAGCGCGCAAACAAGCTCGTTACTGATGCTGCGGTTGGCTTGCCGTGCTGCCAATCACCGCCTTCAACACCACTACCAGCAATGTCCATATGTACATAAGGAAGCGGCTGCTCAGAGTCGTTACCGTGTTTATCAAGCCCACCAACAACGGCTAAAAACGCCATAGGGAATTGATGCCCACGGGCTGTAACAGCAGAGGCGGCATTATTGCTTGATAAAACATCATCAGCGAGGGTACGCGGTTTGATAAAGTCGTAATCTTCACGGCGAGAGCGAGAAACCTCAGCTGCATCTGCCCATAAATCACCACAATCCGCTATTTGACGAGAGGTATTAGCGCTACGTGCAGGTCCGTTTTCAACATACGCTCCGTAAGGGCCCATAGCACGTGCCGCATGGCCTGTAAGGGTTGCCACGGTGAACAGTGTTGGGTTAACTTCACCTTTGGCGACATCTTTCATTTCGCTAAGTAGGTCACCCATAGCTAAACGCCCTTCTGCATCGGTGTTACCAATGCGTACACGTACGCCTTCACGGCTAGTGATAATTTCATCTGGTACAAAACAATCTGAGCCAATTGAATTACGAACCACAGCTAAGTAAGAAATAACTTTAACGCCTTTAGGTTGGTAATCTGCCACGGCTTTCATAAAGCCCGCAACGGATGCAGCCCCGCCTTTATCACGGCTCATACCCGCCATGTAACCGCCTACTTTTAAATCGGCGCCGCCGGTATCGTATACTAAGCCTTTACCAACAAACATTAGCGTGCGCGATACTTCACCTTCTGGCACGTATTCTAGCTTAACAACACGTGGGTGGTGGCGCTCAACCGCATAAGATGCGCGCGCAACAGTGCTAAGCATAGGGTAGTTTTTATCTATCGTGTTAATATCGTCAATCACATCAACCGCTACTTTAGAGCCTTTAAAAAGCTCAACACAGTAATCAGCAAAACGTGGTGGCGCCATACGTTCAGGCTCAGTACCACATAAATCACGTGCCGCATATTGCCCTGCTGCAATTGCATTTACAGCTTTAATTGTTTGCTCATTTGCATCTATTAAACCTATTTGCGTAATAGGTTCAATGCTTTCGCCGTGGTATTCGCGTGCTTCAAGAGGCTGCCATAATGCTTGGCATGCCCCTAAATACGCCACTTCTAACGCATGCTCGTAACGCGCATCTGTATGTAATTTAGGTAAGTAAATAGCAGGGTTTACACTACCCGCGGCTTTTGCTTCGTTAATCGCTAGTTTAGCAGCATCAAAGTAGCGCCTTACATCATCGTAATCGCGGTTAAGCGGCCCCGTAGGTGCTAAAACAACGCGTACATTATCAACCACTAAAAACGTAACTTGTTTACCAATACGAGAATCTACTTTAGCGTGTGATTCGATAGCATCACTTAATGAGTTATTGGCTAATTGAGAAAAGTCATCACAAATTATAATAAGTGCATCGTGAGAAAATGAGTCAAAGCTTGCACTAAGTGATTGTGCAGCTATCGCTTGAGGATATGCCATAAGTAAAACTCCTGTTAGAAAACATAAGGGGCTATTATCGTTGATATAAAAACACAAAACCAGCCAACTGCGATCAGCTCATTTTAATCTGGCAACTTGGTTTTACAGCAAACTAAAGTGACTCCATGTTTTAAGAAGAAATTAACAACCACTATATAGTTTTTAGTAAAGGCAGCCCCTGCTTATACCACGTTTAAATTACTTTGCTAAAGCACTCTAAATTGCAAAAAAAGCGTGTAGTTAATCAAGAATACTCAGTTGCAGATTTAAATTAGGTTCATTTTTAACACCTACCCCAATACCTAATAAACGCACCGGTTGCTGCATCCCACGTTGATACGCCTTAGAGAGTAATTCAGTAAAAATAGCAGTATTTAATTGATGATGAGCTTGATCAGCTGAGGTAACAACAAAGTTTGCAAACTTCACTTTTACACTTAGCTTATTAATACGATTTTGTAGCTGTTGCTTATTAAGGCGCGCTGTTAGCTCTTCGAGTAATTTAGGTAACTGATCTAAACATTCTTGTAAGCTATTTTTATTGTATTCATAGGTGTGTTCAACACTAAGGGATTTACGGACTCGCTCAGTGGTTACTTTACCAATATATTCGCCAGCACATTTTTGATAAAGCGATACACCAAAATTCCCCACATGCTGCTGCATCCAATTAACGCCTTTCTCGCGAACGTCTTTACCTGTGTATAACCCCTTTAAATTAAGCTTTTCGAGGGTTACTTTGCCCACACCAGGGATTTTACCCAGCGGTAAATTATTTAAAAACGCATCAACTTCATCCGGTAAAACCACAAATTGACCATTGGGTTTATTTTCGTCACTGGCTATTTTGGCAATAAACTTAATGGGGGCAACCCCGGCAGAGGCAGTAAGGCCGGTATCGTTATAAATATCTGCTCTAATT
Source organism: Pseudoalteromonas sp. 2CM41L (assembly GCF_023161905.1). NCBI lineage: Bacteria > Pseudomonadati > Pseudomonadota > Gammaproteobacteria > Alteromonadales > Pseudoalteromonadaceae > Pseudoalteromonas > Pseudoalteromonas sp. 2CM41L. Next base: position 65,541 of record NZ_JALNTN010000016.1, on the reverse strand, counting down.
TGCTGAGCAATAAGCGTTGCGCTGCCTTTGCATGCGGTGCTGTTGGTTACATCTAGGTAAGCCTCATCAAGCGACAGCGGCTCTATTTGGTCCGTGTAGCGTTTAAATACAGCGCGTATTTGGTTAGAAATTTCTTTATAAACCGCCATGCGCCCAGGCACAATAACTAAATCGGGGCATAATTGCTTAGCGTGGTAGTTAGACATAGCCGAGCGAACACCATATTCGCGCGCTATATAATTTGCTGTAGAGAGCACGCCACGACGGCTATTGCCACCAATCGCTAAAGGCACACTGGCAAGTTTGGGGTTATCACGCATTTCAACCGCTGCATAAAAGCAGTCCATGTCGATATGAATAAACTTTTTCATTACCACATAATAACTGTTTATTTATACAGCCATTATTAAGGATTCACTTTCATTAAGCAAGTCCATTAAAGCCTGTTTAACTTGCTAAAGTTAAAAGTGCTACTAGGTGTAGCGCGTTAAACCGTGCAAACTTTAAACAGCTTTTTTAAAACGGCTGCTTAAAGCGCTTTGATTTTTTAAAGCAATGTAGCCAAAAAACAAACTCCAATAAAAACCCAGCAGCTAAAAGCATTATGCCGCCGGAGGCATTACCCATTGCATAGCAAGCAAAAGACGCTATAAAAACTAAACTGGCTAAAGCCCAATTAATTATATTTTGCATGTGTGTTCTCGTGTGTGTGTTGTCTGTGTTATTTAACTGTAGTCCTAAAAATAAATAGGTACAATCATCTTATAAAAAAACATGGCATTTATTGTCTTGAGCTACAAACACCATATTGATAACCTCATTCATTTAAAACTAAGAGTACACATACATGCAAAGGTTCAAAGATCAGCACCCTATACATACCGATATCACCGTAGCATGGGCCGATATGGACGCCCTACAACATGTTAACAACGTGGTGTACTTGCGTTATTTTGAAATTGCGCGTATCGATTTTCTAAATAAAATAAATCAGTTTGATACGATAAAACCAGGTGGAATAGGCCCGGTCATTAGTGAAAACAATATTCGCTATAAACGTCCAGTGACCTTCCCAGATACCTTAACCGTAGGTATTACTATTTCAGATATAAAAAGCGACCGTTTTATGATGAATTACTCTGTATTTAGCCATGCTCAGCAAGCTATTACTACCACAGGCTATTCTCAAGTTGTTATGTTTGACTTTAAAACAGGACAAAAAGCGGCGATTTCAGAGCCATTACTATCGGCACTACATCAATTCGCTTAATTAGGTTTTATTGCGAATTGGTATTAATTATCCACTCTCAAGATCTTACATAATTTAAGGATTTTAAATGCAATACAGTCCGTTAGGCAGCAGCGGTGTTGATGTTTCTAGAGTATGCTTAGGCAGCATGACTTGGGGTAAACAAAATACCCAACAAGACGCCGATGAGCAAATAGCTTATGCCTTGGCACAAGGCGTTAATTTTATAGATACTGCCGAAATGTATGCCGTTCCTCCTTCACCAGAGACCTATGGTAAAACAGAGCAAATTATAGGTAACTGGCTAAGTCGTAATGCGCAAAAGCGCGGTGATATTGTATTGGCGAGTAAAATTGCAGGCAATGGCTTGTCGTGGGTACGAGATGGCGGCGATATAACACGCAGCGCTGTCATTGAGGCCGTAGATAACTCGCTTAAACGCCTACAAACCGACTACATAGATTTATACCAATTGCATTGGCCTAATCGCTCTACCCCACACTTTGGCAGGCAGTGGCCAGGTAAACTCACTTTTAGTGACGTAGATTCTGAGCAGCAACAAGCGGGTATGCTTGATATTTTAGAGGGCCTTAATGAGTGTGTTAAAGCCGGGAAAATAAAATATTGTGGCCTTTCAGATGACACCCCATGGGGCATTAGCCAATTTTTAAATTTAGCAAAAGCGCATAACTTACCGCGTATGGTGTCTATTCAAAACGAGTTTAGCCTAGCGCACGCTAAAGATTGGCCCTACTTAATTGAGCAGTGTATCCATGAAGACATTGCTTATTTACCTTGGTCGCCGCTTGCTGCTGGCCTGCTAACGGGTAAATACCTAAACGGTGCACGCCCAGCGGGATCGCGTTGGACATTTATGCAGCGCAATGGCATTTTTAGAGATACCCCTAACGCGCAAAAAGCCACGCAGCGTTATGTAGAGCTTGCACACGCAAGCGGCATAACCCCAGCCCAATTGGCACTTGCTTGGTGTAATCAAGTCGATGGCGTTACCTCATCAATTATTGGTGCGACCAGCATGGCCCAATTAAAAGAAGACATTGACGCTTTTAGCATAACTTTAAGCGACGACACTCTAACTGAAATTGGCACTATTTTTAAAGATTACCCGCAGCCATATTAAACCAAAATAATAGGCAGTTTTTTTACTGCCTTTTTCTCTCTTACATTTGAACATATACAAAGTAAAACTATACTAAAGTTACCTTAAAATGATTGTTTTTAGTGAGTTATGCTTAGAAATGTAATTTTATTCTTTGGTGTACTAGGTGGTTTAATGCGTTACGGGTACGCTGACAATACTCACCCAATTAAAGAAATTGTATGGTTACAAAGTTACACGCCCCCGTTTCATATGAATAAAGATTCGCATGCGCCGCAAGGCGGTATTTGTGACAACCTCACCGAGCAACTAATTAACAGCATTGATGATGTAAAACATACACGACTAATCGTGCCGCAAGAGCGAATTAATAAGCACTTAAATGAAGGCGATAATGTATGCTTTCCGTGTGTTATTCATAAAAAAACAGCCAATGGGGTGTTACAGTTTTCTACCCCCACCACGGTTTACCCGCCTTTTTCGGTTTTAACCACTCAAAAACTTGCTCCAGAAATACACGCTAAGCATGGCAGCCCTATTAAACTTATTCATTTATTGTCAGACGAGCAATATGTATATGGTCAAGCCGCGGCGCGCAAGTTTACTTCAAAAATTAATAAAATAATCGAAAACACCACGGTGTATCATAAAGCATCGCTAAGCTGGAGCAGCGAAAATGAAAGCCAAGCTGTTATTGCTCGCTTAAGTCGCGGCTTTTTAGATTACACAATAGACTACCCGTTTATGGGGGATTATTTTGTCAATCACAGTAAGTTTAAGAATATAGTCAGTTTGCCAATTGAAGAAGACCCCAGAGAGTTTGTTTTAGGGGCTATAGGGTGTGCAGTAAGAGCACCGAATGATTTTGCTACCAAGGCGCTTAATAAAATAAATAAAGCGCTACATAAGCAGGTATTGCAGTCGCCTGCTTATATAAATAGTCAGCGTTTTTGGTTAGAGCAAAGTTTTCCGCAGTTTACTAAGCATTACCAACAGCAAATACTTAATCCTATTGCGCCTGCCAGCTCTGCGATAACAAGCAGGTCGAATTAGCATACAAGCTTACTGTAAATACGCTGTTTGCAGGCACTTCCCCTACGCCTGCAGGCGTTCCAGTCATTATTACATCGCCATTTTCTAAGTGCATAAACTCATTAATTTCACTTAAAATATCTTTAGGCTTATGTATCATAAATTGCGTATCGCCTTGTTGAATAACGTTATCGTTAATTTTAAGCTCAAACGTAAACGCCTGCTCAGCATCCGCTATAGCTACAAAGGGCGTTAATAATACCGAGCCGTTAAACGCCTTGGCGCGCTCCCACGGTAACCCTTTATTTTTAAGCTTACTTTGCACGGTACGTTTAGTTAAATCTAACCCTAAACCTACACCTGCCAACTCATTATTTTTAATAACAAAACACAGCTCGGTTTCATAATGCAGCGTGTCGTTATTATGCGTAGTAAATAAGGTATCCGTTATGGCACTATTTGGTTTATTAAACAATACCATTTGATCTGGTAGCTCATTATTAAGCTCGGCAATATGCGCGGTGTAATTACGCCCAACACACACTATTTTCGAGGGCGCTAATATCTCACTTTTTAGTTTTATCGACTGCATAAAATAACTTCTAAATTACGAGCTGATCAAGGTTTCTAATAAGCTCAGGTTAATCGGTTTCAAAAGTACATGATTAATATTTAAATCTTTGATCTGCTTAGGATCGGGCTCTGCACCACTAACAATCACTAAGCTTAAGTCAGGGTAACGTTCGTTAATTTGTTTACCTAAATCTACACCACGCCCGTCAGGTAAGTGCATATCGAGCAATACCTTATTAAATTGTTGGTCATGATTGAGGGTTTGTAAACACTGTGCACACGTTGAGGTAATAACGGTTTCTACCCCTAAACTTTCTAGCAGCAACTGCGTAATTTGCGCTGCATCTTGGTCGTCCTCAACCAATAAAAAGCGCTGTTTTTTCTCTATTACAGCTTTGTCGCTGTGAATATTTTTAGCTTGAGGCGCATGCTCTGGCGATACTAAGTAATCTTGTAAGCATTGATACAAAGAAGAGCTATCAACGGGCTTTGGTATTACATCGTTAAAGCCAAGGGCTGCCAGCTCTTCATGTATACCTTTCATAGTGGCGGCAGTAAGCGCAATAATTGGGCCTGTGTAGCCCATTTTTCTAAGCTCTATTGTGGCTTCTTTACCACCCATTACAGGCATATGTATATCAATAAAAATAATATCATAAGGAGAGCGATACGCCTCGGCAATTCTTACTTTTTCAAGCGCTTGCTGGCCATGCTCGGCGTAGTCTACACGCGCACCACATGTGCTAATCATATGGCCAACTAACATGCGTAAATCGCGTAAATCATCAACCACTAGTACGCGGCCGGTCACTTTGCATGGTGCTGATTTTGTCTGTAGTTGCGAGCCACTACTAAAGTTTAATACTTGGCGTTCTACTTCACTTATATCGCCTGGGTACACCGAAATAGTAAAGGTAGAGCCTTCGCCCATTCTAGAGGTTAAATCAATACTGCCGTGCATACGCGCTAATAGCTCGGCACAAATAGCAAGGCCTAAGCCTGCTCCGCCAACAGAGCGCGATTCTACATCGGCTATTTGCTCAAAGGGTTTAAAAATTAATGCTTGTTTTTCAGGGGCAATCCCCATGCCTGAATCTTTAATACTAAAAAATAGCATTTCTTGGCCTTCAACCCACTCGGTCCAGGCACTAACCACTATTTCGCCCTTTTCGGTAAATTTAACCGCATTATTGATTAAGTTAATGAGTATTTGGCGTACGCGGGTGGCATCTACTCTCACAATAAGAGGTAGAGGCTGTAGAGACTCAAAGCGAAGGTTTAAGCCTTTATCAAGCACAGATACACGCATTAAAGTGTAAACATCAGCCAGCATGCTATCTAAGTTTACTTCACTTAATGTGAGCTCTAATTTGTCGGCAGCAATTTTAGATAAATCGAGCACATCGTTTAACAAACTTAGCAAGTGCTTACCGTTTCGGTAAATAACCCCTAGTTCGTTTTCGGCCTGTTTGCTAAAGTCGCTTTGTAGCAGTAACTCTGTGTAACCTAATATAGATGAAAGCGGGGTACGTAATTCGTGGCTTAAGTGGGCTAAAAATCTGTCTTTTGAGCGGTTCTCTGCTTCGGCTTTTAAACGCTCTACTCGCTCGCCTTCAACATCTTTACGCGCTAAAGCATAACGTATAGCGCGAGCAAACCGGCTCGAACTCATTTCTGTTTTTATAAGGTAATCTACCGCGCCGGCATCAAGTGCTGCAGAGTCTAATTCATCATTAGATTGCCCCGTAAGCATAATAATTGGCCCGCTAAACCCATTAGCAATGGCCTTTTTTAATACACTTAGCCCATTTGAGGCGCCTAATCGATAATCAAGCAAACAAATATCGTGATCGTTTTTACTTAAAATGCTTATTGCTTGCTCAGGAGAGCTTATCCAATCTATGTCAAATGTATGTGAATCTAACTGATCTAAGTAGTCGCAAGTGAGAATGTAATCATCTTCATCGTCTTCTACTAAAAGTAAGCGAGTCACTTTATCTAACATACTACCTCCTTTTGTTTGCATTTAATAAGCCCCTAATTAGGGGCTTAATGTTGCTACTTATTTAGTCGTTAAACGTTGTCGGCAGCTCTACAAATTCTACCCAGTATTTTCCTAGGGTTTTCATTAAATCAACCAAGCCATCAAACGTTACCGGTTTAGTAATATAAGAGGCCGCTCCTAAGTTATAGCCTTTAACCATGTCTTCTTCTTGCTTAGAGGTGGTTAAAATAACAACCGGTATGCCTTTAAGGTTTGGGTTTGCCTTAATGGCCTCAAGTGCTTCACGGCCATCCATACGTGGCATATTTAAATCAAGCAAAATCAACCCCGGGCGTGGCGATGAATTTTTATCTTCAAACTTACCCTTGCGCTCTAAGTACTCTAATAATTCAACCCCATCTTCCACAAAATGCAGCTCGTTTAATACACGGCTTTCGGCTAGCGCATCTTGCGTGAGTAGGCGATCATCCTCGTCATCATCTGCCATTAATATTGTAATAGGTTTCACTTTTGAATACGGCATCTAAGCCTCTCCTTGAAGTGTGAAAAGCGTTGTTTCCACAGGTAATTTTATTATGAAGGTTGCCCCTTCACCGTCTTTACTATGAGCGGTAATTATCCCACCATGCCGCTCAACTATACGCCTACAAACTGAAAGCCCAATCCCTGTGCCTTTATATTCCGAGCGCCCATGCAGGCGCTGAAATGGTACAAATATTTTATCAGCATACTCTTGTGAGAAACCAATACCATTATCTTTTATGGTAATAATTTGCCAACCCACTTTTTCGTTATGCTCTTCACTAAACTCGTCTTTGTGCTCGTACATTACGCTTATATGTGGCTCAACACCTGGCTTTCTAAACTTAACAGCGTTAGACAGTAAGTTTAAAAACAACTGCTGCATTTGGCTTTTATCGGCTTGAATAACCGGTAGTTCGCCCACCTCTACGTGCGCATTGCTTTCTTTAATGGCAACCTCTAAATCACTTAAAATATCGTTAACTACGCCTTTTAAGTCAGTGTCATCAAAGTCTTTACCTCGGGTTGTTACCCGCGAAAACTCTAGCAAGTCGTTAATAAGGTTAGACATACGTTGCGCTGCATTTTTCATACGGCCTATGTAATCTATGCCTTTTTCGCCCAGCTCATCTTTAAACATGGTTTCTAGGCGGTCACTAAATGCTTGAATTTTTCGTAGTGGTTCTTGTAAGTCATGGCTGGCAACAAACGCAAACTCTTCAAGCTCACGGTTTGAGCGGCTAAGCTCATCTGAATATAAGGTCAGCTCTTGCGTGCGCTCAGACACTTTAGTTGCAAGTGTTTCGTTTTGTATTTCAAGCTCCTCACGGTATTTAGCCGCGTTTCTTAAATTTAGGCGTGTTAATAAAAACATACCTATTATTAAAAGCGCACTGGTAACCGCTGTAATAGCAAAGGTGATTTTTGCTTCATTTTTTATTTGTGCCAGCTTAGAAAAATGGCTCACCTTAAACAGTAATTCTCGGTCTTGAATATCATTAACTTTAACGCGAATATCTTTGTATAGCTCTCGCCCTCTGTGCGTATTTAATACATATAACGCACGGCGCTCTTTGTCATTAGTAGCCAGCTTAACCGTTTGTTTAAGCTCTTTAATTTTAGCTTCTGTTAACACTAATAGCTCAGCAATTCGCTCAGCTTGGCCATCAATTTCAGAGTGTAGAGACTTTACATGCTCCATTTGCGATTCTATTTGCCCTATCGCATCGTAATAAGGCATTAAGTAGTCTTCTTCTTCGGTGAGTAAGTAGCCGCGCTGGCCAGACTCTGCCTGCACAATTGATAAGTGAAGACGCTCAATGGCATCGGCTAATAAGCTGGTGTTATCCAAGCTTTTTTGCGTTTGCGTTAATCCCTGAATAGTACTTAATGCCAAAACTGCATTGCCAACAACAATACACAGTACTATTGCGATAAAAGCGGCCCACGTTATATTCGTTTTACCCTGCTGCTTTTGCTTACTCATTATGTGTAAATACCTAATTTTAAATGACTACTTATTATTAAAATCAGTAATGTTTTGCAAGCTTTCGCTACATTGCTGACAGTTTGAAATTATTTTATCGAGTGCTGCTAACGCTTTATCTTTTGGCATATCGTTTTCTAATACCAGTTTAATGAGCTCTGCATTCATAGAAATTCTATTCAGTGGAGCTCTCGCATCATGTACCAATTTATTTAGCGTATTAACTTCTTTTTCATCACTCATATTACTTCCTATACTTATTCAACCTGAACTCTGGTTAAGAGACTTACTAAAATATTAAATTATAGTGATAACCAAATTCTTTTCTCTAGCCAGAGATTTTCAATGAAAACAAGCCGAATTTACGCGTCAATAGCTGGCCTATTGCAAACAAATTTAACGCAGTTAACGTTGAAAATAGCTGCTAGAGATAGGTTTATTATTCAGAGTTCAGGTTATTTATATTCTCCAATTCCGCCGTATGCGTTTAATCGGTTATACAATGTTTTTGTACTGATCCCTAGCATTTGCGCAGCTAGCGTTTTATTACCTTGCACCTTATCTAGCGTGGCGTGGATTAACTCTTTTTCGACTTCTTCAATGGTTTGCCCTGCCGAAACATGGTTGTCGGCCACTTGCGTATTTACACGCGAAAACGGCGACTCTAAGTTATCCGGAAGTGTAATTTCGCTCGATTGTGGGTCGCTCATAATAAAGGCGCGATGGATAGCGTGGCGAAGTTCACGCACATTGCCTGGCCATTCGTATTGCTGTAGTTCTTTTAGCTGCTCGTTGTGCCAATAAAACGAAGTACCATTTTCATCGTTAAGTTGCTCTAAAAAGGCTTTCGCAAGCAGTGGAATATCTTCTTTTCGCTCTCGCAGCGCAGGTATATCAATGGGAAAAACCGCAAGCCTAAAGTAAATATCTTCACGAATAATATTGTTTTGCGCTAAGTCGGTCAGCGAACGGTTAGTCGCAGAAATAACGCGGCAGTTTATAGGTAATTCACGATTGCCGCCTACACGTGTTACTTTTTTAGTTTCAAGCACACGCAGTAAGTTTGGCTGCATATCTATAGGCATTTCGGTTACTTCATCTAAAAATAACGTACCGCCGTCTGCTTGCTCAAACACCCCTTCTTTACGGGCAATTGCACCTGTAAAAGCCCCTTTTTCATGGCCAAATAACTCACTACCTATTAATTCTTTAGACAAAGCACCACAGTTGCTCGCCACTAAAGGGCCTTCGCATTGGCTAGCGTTATGAATTGCTTGGGCGACCACTTCTTTACCTGCACCGCTTTCACCCATTAGCATCACGTTAGCATTGGTTTTAGCTACGCGCTCTATCATGGTGTAAAGCTTTTGCATTGGCTCTGATTCACCAATTAAGCTATTAAAATGGCGAGTAATAGCCGGAACTTTAGCTTTTTTAGCTGTTTTTTTAGGGCCGTTTAATACCAGCTCTAGGTCTTCGCGTTGCAGCGGCTTTAATAAATGCCCAACATCTTGCTCGCACATGTCTGCCAAAATCCCTTTTACTGAAGGGTGGCCAGAAATAAGCGTCACTTTTGGAGACTGCCCAATCATTTTTAAATGGTCGAGTAAATGAAGACCACTGCCATCTGGCAGCATAAAATCGAGTAATACGTGATCAAAGGTATTATTTTCAAACCATTGATGTGCTTCTTTTAAGCTAGTTGCAGTACAAATGTTGTGCCCGAGGAATTCGACAATGTGGCAAACAACGTCACTAAATTCAACGTCATCATCGACTAAAAGTATGTTTAACATGATAAATCCCTATGCTTTTCTTCTTATTCTACGCACCCTATTTTGCAAATAAAAGGGGCTACTAGAATCTCTTAAAAATGATTAAACTATTGAGTCTTTTAACGTTTAATTTTAACAACCAAGTATGTACGTAAACTTAAGCCATACCGATCATAATTTTTAAAAATAATTAGAATTATTTTTACTACTCGCCTAAGTATACCAGCTGATATAATTTTGCTTTTAAAAAGGAGACAAAATGCAATTATTAAAAACAATGGTCCACCCTGGCATAAATTTAAACCAAGGTAGCCAATTTACCCGCCGCACAGGCCGCGCCATTGTGATTAAAGATGCACACATTTTATTAATGTATACCAATCGCTACGAAGACTACAGTTTACCCGGCGGCGGTGTAGATGAAGGTGAAACCCTAGAGCAAGGGTTAATAAGAGAGCTTAGCGAGGAAACTGGCGCGCAAAATATACAGGTTATTAAACCCTTTGGGTTATACGAAGAGTACCGCCCTTGGTACAAAGACGATTTTGATATTATACATATACAGTCGTATTGCTATTTATGCGATACAGACAAAGAGCTTGGCAAAGCACAGCTTGAACATTACGAGCAACAAAATGGTATGACGCCTAAATGGGTCAATATATACGACGCCATTGCACACAACGAGCGCACAATGAGCCTTAGTGAAAAGCAAGGGATGTCTATCATTCGTGAAACTTACCTACTTAAACAAATAGCACAGCAACTGTTTAACTAAGGCTGTAAAATTTGCATAAAGCAGTATTTTTTACTGCTTGCTCATCACTCGCTTTTTATTTACATCCCATAATTAAATTTAAAGCGACCACTATTCAATAACTTAAACCCTATTTTACTTTATAAAACAAACTGGCTTTGTGTTTGCACCCTTACTGATAACTAATTTGTAAGGAGATAAAAATGAGTAACACAGTTAAAACAATCAACCCCGCAACTGAACAAACCATTGATACCTACACGCTGCTTTCTCAAGAGGAAGCTGAGCAAGTAGTCGAAAAATCTCACGAAACATATTTAAAATGGCGCCAAACCTCATTTACCGAGCGTGCTAAGTATTTAAATAAACTAGCCTCTTTATTCGAAGAGCAAAAAGAAGCTATTGCTAAGCTAATGACCGAAGAAATGGGTAAAGTGTACGAGCAAGGTTTTCAAGAAATTGAACTTTGCGCAGGTATTTGTCGTTATACAGCCGAAAACGGCCCACAAGTACTTGGCGATGAAGAGCGCGATATGGATGGCGGCCGCGCTATTGTTAGTTACCAACCAACGGGCGTTTTATTAGGTATTCAGCCTTGGAACTTCCCGCTTTACCAAGTAATTCGTTACAGTGCAGCTAACATTATGGCCGGTAATACCACCGTACTTAAACATGCCGGTAATGTATTTGGTATGGCAGAGAAAATAGATACCCTATTTAAACAAGCGGGCTTCCCTGAATATTGCTTTAGCAACTTACTTATTGATGGCAAAACTGCCAGCGCGCTTATTTCACACAAAGCAATCAGCGGCGTAACATTTACAGGCAGTGACGCTACCGGTAAAAAAGTAGCTGAAGAAGCAGGTAAATACGTTAAAAAAACAGTGCTTGAGCTTGGTAGTAACGATGCCTACTTAGTACTTGATGATGCAGATTTAGACCTTGCTGTTGAAACCTGCGTTACAGGGCGCATGATCAACAACGGCGAAACCTGTGTATCGGCAAAACGCTTTGTGGTTGTAGAGTCACTATATGATGACTTTAAAGAAAAAATTAAAGCGCAATTTGAAGCACTAAAAATGGGCGACCCAATGGCCGAAGATACCGATCTAGGCCCAATGGCTCGTGAAGATTTACGTGATAAAATTCACGACCAAGTAATGCAATCTGTTGAAGCAGGTGCAAATGTAGTAACAGGCGGTGAAGTGCCATCGCAAACAGGTTACTACTACCCACCGACTATTCTTGATAATTTATCGCCGGGCATGCCAGCATACGATGACGAATTATTTGGCCCTGTAGCCTCGCTCATTAAAGCAAAAGACAACGACGATGCAATGCGCATCGCCAACGACTCTCGCTATGGTTTAGGCGGTGGTATTTTCTCTAAAGATGAGAAAAAAGCCATTGAACTGGCTAAAAAGCACTTTGATACCGGTATGATCAACATTAACGGTTACGGCCTTGCCCAACCAAACCTACCGTTTGGTGGTGTTAAAGAAAGTGGTTACGGCCGAGAGCACGGCGGCTTTGGTATGCGCGAATTTGTGAATATCAAATGTATTATGATCAATAGCTAATTTAGCTACACCTGAGATACACGTATTAAAAAAATATTTATACGTGTTTTAAAAAATATTATTAAGCCTAAAGGTGAGCAATCACTTTTAGGCTTTTTTATGGGTATAGCTACTAAGTGTAATGCGTTTAAAGACTATATTTTGCTTAAAAATACACACCTAAAACTTCACTTCCCAATTTAGCTTACTTAGTAAAAGCCCAAGCATGTTGATTAAAATTATAATTTTAGATAGCTCGATAAGCTCTGTAAAACTTAGCGCTAAGATTTGATATATAGAAGTTGGTACAAAACCTAAAGATTTGATGGATAGACTCAAAATGACAGACAATAATGAGCGAGGAGCGTTCATTGAGACTAGCTAAACATCGTCGTTAATAGATTGGTTAAACTGCTCTTTGCGCATATATTCATGAAGATGAGCGACGAGCGCATATTGTTCTATTTATCTTTTCTTTAAAGTTTCAGAAAACTTAGTGATAGTAATACCTTAGGTTATTTGTTAAAACTATATCATGCAGAGAAATGAGCGTAGCGTCGGCAGAAATATGCGCGATGAGCGCACTATTAAATTGTTGAACTAAGCCGCTACGCGGAGATCCTATTCTTATCATTTGAGCCACACTTACCTTGGGGTTATCCCATAACTTGGAGGTAAGTCATGAATACACTCATTGAACAAGTCAAAACTGAAATAGCCTATCGTGGTTATTCGCAAAGTACATGTAAAAGCTACTCTGAACATTTACTCAAACTCAGTCATTATTTTAATAAACCGCTCGATTCGATTACTGATGAGGAACTTAACGCCTTTTTTAACGATCCCGCTATTCGTAAACTGTCTAGAGCAAGCCAAAAAATACAGATAAACAGTATTTGGTTCTTGTTTAAGAATATTTTACATCGGCCACTTAACTTAGATATCGCATTGCCAAAAGCGAAGTCACGCGCACCCACCTATTTATCACGTGATGATATGCGGCGGCTGATAAAAAGTTGCACTCATGATATGCGACTAAAAACGTTAATAGTGGTGTGTTACGGGTGTGGTTTACGTATTGGCGAGTTGTTACGTATTAAGGTGCAAGACATCGATGGCCAGCGTAAAACCATTTTAATTGAACAAGGTAAAGGAGATAAATCGCGTTATGTTGTAGTTTCAGATAGCGTACTAAACCAATTACGCAGTTACTGGAAAATGTACCACCCAACGGGTTGGATGTTTTACTCGCGATTGTTAATGGATAAACCTATGTCAGCATCGACCTTTAGGAAGCCATTGAGAAAGCACGGACAAGCGTGTGGCTTAAAGCACTGTAATCCACATGCACTTCGCCATGCTTATGCAACACATCAACTTGAATCAGGGATGCCACTGCATCAACTTCAACAGCAACTTGGACACAGTGACATTAAAACCACGCAAAGCTACTTACATTGGTTGCCTGAATTGGGGCATGGCGGTGTTGATTTACTCGCAAGTTGGGTAAAACCATGAACGCTTTGCACCTCGCTGATATTTTAAACTCAAACCTTGAGAATTATCGGCAACATCATACGATGAGCTATCGGCAACATCATACGATGAGCTATCAACAACTTCGTGTCTGTCAGCACCTTCAATCATGTAGAACAGGTCAGCTCGGTTATCAAGCATGGCAATGTGATAGCTGTGGTGAGTTACAAAAGATTGGATGTAGTTGTCGAGACCGACATTGTCCACGTTGCCAAGGCATGGCCACGGCTAAGTGGGTGCAAAAACAGCAAGAGGATTTATTACCATGTCGGTATTTCCACCTTGTTTTTACGCTCCCTCATGAGTTGAATATCATTGCTCACTATAACCCAAGTGCGTTGTACCAAAGTTTATTTAAAGCCGCATGGCAAACGCTGAGCAAATTTGCGAAACGAAAGAGGCATGGCCAATTAGGCATGACAAGCGTACTGCATACATGGGGACAGAACTTAAGTCAGCATATCCACTTGCATTGTTTGATACCCGCAGGCGCGCTTGATAAAGCGCACTGGCATGAAATAGAAAAAGGCTATTTATACCCCGTAAAAGCGTTATCAACAGTCTTTAGAGGTAAAATGCTGGCGGCGTTAAATGAATGCGATAGTTCATTTACGAAGATAAACATGCCAACCAAATGGTGTGTTTATAGCAAAGCCTGTTTAACGTACAGTGAAAATTTAGTTAGCTACCTTGCTCGCTATACCCGAAAAGGCGTAATGTCATAATCACGTTTAGTGAGAGCAAATAAACAAACTGTGAGTTTTAAATACCGAGATTATGCAGATAACAACCGCGATAAAGTAATGACACTGAGCTGTGATGAATTTTTACGGCGTTACTTACAACATGTATTGCCGAAAGGGTTTATGCGCATTCGTCACTATGGTTTTTTAGCTAATGCATGTCGCAAGCGAAAGTTAGCATTAATAAGGTCACAAGAATCACACATAGGTAAAGTGGAGAAGCTAAAGACAGAAAACGTAACACTGATACCGCATTGGCCTTGCCAGCATTGTAAGGCAGGTATCTTGCGATTAATTGGCGTATTCAAGTTATATGAAACAACGACCAAAGTAGAGCGAACGAGTTAGCAGCTAGGTAGCTGCTTAAAATCAATTAGTTAACCTGCTTAACTGCTCAGGCTAGCGGCCTCTGTACGTGTAAAAAATATAATTGCTTATTAAGGCAAATTTAGGTGTAATGAATACATAATAAGCGCTGAGCAATGCAGGGAAAGCTTACATAACACTAGCTAAGCTGATTAAATTAGCTAGGAAAGTGAGAGCCTCCAAAAAGCAAATTCCCATAGCATAAACAACACCAACTCTGACACACCGAGCAGGTAGCGGCTCAGTCCAACAAGCGATTATGCAACACAAACAGCGTGTCGCATAAATACTAAAATGTTAGCTTCACCTCGAGTGATGATCACAATTCTTAACCATATAAGGACTAAAGATGTTTGAAGTAATTGGATTTATAGTTGTTGCCTGTATTGTGTGGGCAGTTATCAAAGGGATATTCAAGGGCTCTGTCAAAGGCACGATGTTAAAGGCCTGTGAATTGGCAGAAAGTCTCGGGGTTCCTCATGATTATGCAATTGAATTAAGCAAGCATCCTGAGATAGTTACAGCTGCAAGGAAAGAGTTGGCGAAAAACAATAGAGAATTTGCCATGCTTGATGCAAATGAGCAATATGGCCACACAATTGCTGCTTTATACGAGGAGGAATGCAAGTCAACAGGCATGAATCCAGAAATAATGGAAAAGGTTAAAAATTTCTTACAGCCTCAAGTCAACCAGTTGAAATCAGAAGGTACAAGGTTACACATAAACGATATTACTTACGTCTACTTGGGGGCTTTGGCAACTAATTTTTCAAAAACAGGTATTAATCTTCAGCAGATAAGAGATTTAGTTAAATACGTATTTCCAGAAGATGATCTTAGCTTTTCAATTGAGAATGGGTATCAAATTGTATGTGGATCATCCGATTTCCTAGATAAGATGAAAGATATTCTTCCAGTTGTAAATAAAGAAATAGCCTCCGGGGAGGGCGAGTTTTACTTGAAATATACCCGAAAAGCTCAAAAAGAAATGGAGGAAATGTTCAGTCCTGACTTTGATGCTGAAGATTTTGATCCGCGCAAGGTAAGCCGGACAAGTTTTTTGGATGTTTAATTATATTATTGGAAACTATAGATGTGCGATTTAGCGAGCATGATCACTTCCATATCGCCGCTACTCGCGGCAATAGCTGCTGTAGCTGCTGCTGTCGCGGCGTTTAAAGCAAATGAAATATCTGGTGCCCTCAAGAGACTTCAGAAAAATAGCATCTTGAATCAGCGAGAAATACAATTGCTTAATCGCGCATTGGAGTTACTGAAAATATACGATGTTTGGTGCACGGATTCCGGGGCTGGATCAGAAGTCAATTTCCATGACAGCAAAGAATCTAACTACAACAGTCGGGATGATGCTTGGAGTCAAATACCAAGAGACATTAAATTTGTTCTGATTCAGCTTTCATCGCATAGTGAAAGGCTGGACGCACAGCTTTCTGAATGGGAGTGTGGGTTTATTGAAAAATCAGAAGATACTTACATCCTCAAAGACGAAAGCGTCAAAGAAAAAATAAAATCATTGAGAGAAATTATTGCTGGTGGTCTGTGAAGCTAACAAAGCGCTGCACACGGACAATTTTTTACGCTGCGCTCCAAAATTGCCGGTGAGCGCGGCGTTACCACTGTTTGCAATTGGCATTCTCCTGACGCTTGACAACATAAATATTGATTATAATTGGTAAGGTATTTTACTGTGTCGGATGGCGCTTCGCTTATCCGACCTACACTGGCTGATGAAGTTATCAAGTTTGATGAAATATCATGAGTTAAACCTGAGCGTTCAAGTTAAAACGTATTCAACTAACAGCTAAAAACTAATAGCTAACAGCTAGCCCTCCTCAAACCTTGGCACCTTTCGTTTATCGGCTTTGCTCATAGCAAGCTCTTGAATTTCTTCTTGCTTTAGCTCTTTTGGTTTATCTTCTAATGAATGCTGCTTGGCGTTTTCATACACCAGCTCGGTAAGTAGTGCAAAGTGGTCGGAGCCATATTTAGCAAGGCGCTTAATGCGCTTTACTTTAAACCCTGGGCTGTGAAATAAATGATCGAGCGGCCAGCGCATAAAAAAGTAACTTGCGTGAAAGGTGTTATAAAAACCACGGCCTTTACGTGGGTCTAAAAAACCACTTATTTGCATAAATAAACGGGTGCTACGCGACCATGCCACATCGTTTAAGTCACCGGCTACAATGGTCGGGCGTGTTGGCTTTTTAAGTGCTTTAGCGACCATTATTAGCTCTGAGTCACGTGGGCGCGATGAGTCTTCTTCAGTGGGGCTTGGTGGCGCGGGGTGTATAAAGTGCCCTTGCATTTCAAGGCCTTCATTGTTTTCGAACAGGATATGAATTGAAGGGATATCATCTTCAATGAGCTCACATATTTGCGCATCAAGAATTTTAAATTTACTGTATAAATGCATGCCGTAGCGATTGTCTTTAGGGCATTCAATATAATAGGGGTAGTTTTTTTTAAGAACAGCTAATTTATTTTCCCACCAGCTGTCGCTTTCAAGGGTAATTAATAAGTCGGGCTGGTGTTTATCAACCAGTGAGATTAGTTGCTCACTATTGTGGTTTGACATAAGCACATTAGCCGACATGATTCTTACACTGTGCTCTTCGCTCACGGAGGCCGTTTTAACTTCTTTTTTAGCAAGCCAAGTGTAAGGAAATATCCACTTACCTTGTAATGCCATGGTTAGTAATGCGGTTAAAGCAGTATACAAATACCCGCTATTGCCGCTTTGCCACAGTAAATAAAACGATATAATTGCAACAGCGCTGGCTATATAAAATACCTGTAGTCGAACAAAGTCGCAGCTGCGCACTAAGTAGTGCTGACTGTACGACATAGGTAATAAGGTCACTAATAAAAAAAAGCCGATGATTATAGCCAGTGCAATGAGCATTTAAATATCCTTATAAATTGTACTTAACGAGTTAAAATTGAAAGTATTTCTCGGGTATCGTGCACCATGTGTATAACTGTACTGTCTATTTTTATACTTACTGTACCATTATCTCTAGAACGTTCAATAACGCGGCCTTGTTTATATACATTGCGGTCTAGGTAATCGCCTCTATGGTAACGCTTACTTAACCCTGGTGGCGTCCACCCAGCACGCAGTAACTTTTTTTGCTGCTTTTTAGATAGTTTCTTACTGCTTTTATAGTTGTGCTGCTGATGTTTATGGTGGCCATTTTTATGGCCGTGATTGTCTTTGTCGGGCTTTGCCTGTGCATTAACGCTAACCAAGGCACCCGCTAAAAAAACCGTATATAAAAACGCTTTCATAAATAATCTCTAATAATGTTAATAGCTAAAGATTATCAAACACGCCTGAACATCATATGAAACTGCAAGCAGCTATTTATCTCGGCTTGTACTGTGTTTTGCAATGGCTGCGCATTATGGCTGGGTCTCGCAGTTTTAAATGCTTGGTTTTACGCCCTGCGTGGCGTTTGCGCCACACTTTAAAACTACCCTTTGAAATATGCTCTCGCATAAACACGACCAGCTGTGAATAATTAAGCCCGTATAACTGCTCTATAGCCTCAAAGGGGGTTCTGTCTTCCCACGCCATTTCTATAATTCGCGATTGCTGCTCTGCGTTAAACATGGTTATCTCTTAAAAATTTAAACTTATACGAGAAGAAAAAATACATAGATCATCACCTCAAAACCGAATATCGCTGTATAATAAACACACTAACATAAGAAAAAATCGGATTTACATTTATGCGCACATTACTGCTGCTTTTAGCTTTTAGTTTTTCTTCGCTATTATTAGCAGCGCCTAATAAAACGCTGCGCTGTGCAACGACCCATTACCCGCCTTTTACAATTTATGACGATGAAACACATACCTTTACAGGGATAGACATAGACTATTTAACTTTTATAGAGCGTAATTTGGAAGTAACCATTGAGCTGGTGCATTTACCGTGGGCTCGTATTAAAAAAGAAATGAAGTTAGGTTACTACGATTGTTACTTTGCGCTGGCAAATAATACCGAGCGTGCGCAATATTTAGAATTTACCACTGAGCCACTACACACCACCCAATTTGGTTTATTTAGCACAGAAAAAGCAAACCTTAATAATGACTTATCAAATTCACGCATTGCTATGCTAAGAGGCGTTAAATTACCCAATGTACTGGCAAAAGAATACAATATTAAACAAAGCAACTTTATGCATTCACTCTCCACTAAAGCCACATTTGATTTGCTTAATAAACAGCGTGTTGACTACGCAATTACTAATTATCAAGCCGGCTTATGGTACTCAAAAGGCTATAAAAACATACATGCTAAGCAGCTTGAAGGCTATGCCCTACCTGTTTATATTGCTTTTAAGCATGGCGTGGTCAACACCGCAATCGTTGATGAGCAAATAAAACGCTATAAAGCGCAATTCGGTGTGCATTAATAAGGTAGGCAATGTTAACTAAATTACCAAAATGGGTGGAGTACGGCGCGTTTGCGCTCGCTTTTATTGCTGGCATTGTGAATGCTGTAGGGTTATTAGGGTTTGAGCATCAGGCTATTTCTCACCTTTCCGGTAGTGTTACTTTACTTGGTATAAAACTAATGAGCAGTACCTCTGCTGCGTTACTACTAATGAGTATAATTTTAAGCTTTATGCTTGGCTCTGCCCTTTCTGGTTTTTTACTTACCGGCGGCTCGTTAAAGCTGGGGCGCCATTACGACACCCTATTATTTATTGAAGGCCTATTGCTGCTTTTAAGCGCCTATTTACTCAGCCGCGCCCATGTTTATGGCATTACGCTTGCCTCTGCTGCCTGTGGTTTACAAAACGCCCTTGCCACTAACTACAGCGGCGCAGTAGTGCGCACCACTCATTTAACCGGTATTTTTACCGACCTAGGTTTAATGATAGGCAAAGCGCTAAAAGGTGAACCCTTTGATACCCGCAAAGGCGTAATATTTATACTTATTATTGCCGGCTTTTTATTAGGTGGAGTGTGCGGGTTTATGCTTTATGAGCACTTAGCCCTACTTGCTTTAACCGTGCCCGCTGGGGCTTGCTTTATATTATCGCTAACTTATCGGGTATATAGAATACGCGCACTTTAACGCAACCGGTTTAAAAACTGTTTAAAACACCTTACCATGGCGTTAATAAAGCGTTACTCACCTTAAAGGAATGTATGAAACCTTATATTTTGCCGCTGTTATTGCCTCTCAGCCACGTTGCAATTGCTGATAATAAAAACGATGATGCAATAGAAACCATAACAACCACCGCATCACGTACAGAAGCACTGGCTACCCCCTATCCACTTACTATTAGCACCTTATCTGAAGCGCAGTTAAATAGCATTGCGCCTACTCATGTTGAAGAGTCGTTACAACGTATTGCAGGTGCTAACGTACAGCGCGGAAATGGGCAAGAATACCTACCGGCCCTTCGCTCGCCGGTGCTTTCGGGCGCGGCAGCCTGTGGCGGCATACTAACCCTTGAAGATGGCATTCCACTGCGTGCTGCAGGCTTTTGTAATATTAACGAGCTATTTGAAGCGCATAGCGAAATGGCGCAGCGCATAGAAGTACTCAAAGGCCCCGGCTCTGCACTTTATGGCTCAAATGCTGTGCATGGTGTTATTAATGTAATAACGCCCGATACCACGCAAGGCGGTGGATTAGTCGGGCTTGATTATGGCTCATACGGATATGCCCGTTATAAGCTTCGCGCTGGGCAAGACTACGGCAACAGTGGTATTGGCATAAACGCCAGTGTTACCGACGATACTGGTTACCGTGATGATGAAAGCGTTAAACAGCAAAAAATAAATATTCGCCACCGCTTTGAGCACTCAAACCTATTGCTTACCTCTGGCCTTACATACACAAATTTAGATCAGCACACTGCGGGCTTTATTACCGGTTTTGAAAGCTATAAAAACGAAGACATAGCACAGCAAAACTTTGACCCCGATGCATTTAGAAAAGCCCGCTCATTTAGAGCGTGGAGCAACGCCCAGTGGCAATTAAAAAACGGCAATGTGCTTTCTATTACGCCTTATGTGCGCGACCAAAGCATGGACTTTTTTAAGCATTTTTTACCTGGCACCCCGCTTGAAACCAACAGTCAAACAGGCATAGGTGTGCACTCGCTTTATCAACATAACTTGCAAAGTAATGTAAAAGTAAACCTAGGGCTTGATGGCGAATACACTCGCAGCGATTTTACTCAAAGCCAAAACGAGCCAACTCAAGGCTCTGCATTTTTAGTAGCCACAGTACCGCAAGGCAAACACTACGATTACGACGTAAACGCAACTCTATATGCGCCGTTTGCATCAGTTGAGTGGCAATTAAATAAATGGTTTATTAGCGCCGGCCTCAGGTATGAGCATATGCAGTACGATTACACTAATAATATGCTCACAGGGCGCACAACAGAAGACGGCACAGAATGTGGTTTTGGCGGTTGCCGTTATAGTCGCCCAGCCAGTGGTAAAAATAGCTTTAGCAATACCTCACCTAAATTTGGCGTGAGCTACAAGGCCAACAAAAATAATACGCTATACGCTAACTTTTCGCGTGGCTACCGAGCGCCGCAAGCGGCAGAGCTTTACCAATTACAACGCGAACAAACCACCGCCGATTTAAACCCCGAAATAGCCAATAATGCCGAGCTTGGCTTAAAAGGATATTACAGCAATGTAAGTTACGCATTGGCTGTGTATGCTATGAGCAAACACAATACTATTTATCGCGATAGCGACTTTTTTAACGTTAATGATGGCAGTTCACGTCACAGAGGTATTGAACTTGAAGTAGATTATGCATTAAGCAAAACGCTTAACTTACAATTTGCAGGTACACATGCAAAGCACACGTATACCAATAATCAGTTAATTAATGGGCTAAATATAAACGGTAACAACGTAGACACCGCGCCTCGCAATGTGGCTAACCTTGATTTAACTTGGCAAGCCTTTAATAACCTAGCGCTTGCACTGCAATGGCATAGCGTAAGTAGTTACTATACCGACCCAGAAAACCTACATAGCTACGAGGGGCATGATATTTTAAGCTTGCGTGCAAAGTGGCAAGTTACCAATAATTTAGAAGTGCTTGCACGTATAATTAACCTTACCGATGAAGCTTATGCTGAGCGTGCTGATTACACCAGCTTTACTGGCGATAGGTACTTCCCTGGTAAACCGCGTAACGCCATGCTTTCAGCTACGTACACGTGGTAAAACCATGTATAAAGGTTAATTTAAATCGCCCATATATTTAGTGGGCGATTTTCCCATTACCTTTTTAAACATAGTTATAAACGCACTCACCGATTCGTACCCCAATAATGCCGACACTTGCTGTACACTTTGTCCATCTGATAGTGCCTGCAGCGCTGTAATTATATGTAATTGCATTCGCCACTTACCAAAGGTCATACCGGTTTGCTTTTTTATAAGCCGTGCCAACGTACGTTCGGTTAATGCAAAATTTTGTGCCCATTGTGCAAGGGTTTTACGATTATTTGGCTGTGCGAGTAACTGCTGCCCCATAGCTTGAATAACCGCATGCTTAGATAACACAAAGTCGAGCGGCTGGGCGGGCATTTCAATTAATAAATCAAACAGTACCTGAGCTAAACGTGCTGTTTTAGTGTCTTCATTATAGGCTTGGTGTTCGCTTGCTAGTTTTAGCATTAAACTTTTTACCAGCCCCGTTATTGCTAATGTACAGGTATGCTGTGGCATGCCGTGCTTATTGGCATCAATAAATACAAAACATAATTTGGCGTTATCAGATGCGCGATTGCTGTGTAAAGTATTTGCAGGTACCCAAATAGCACTGTGCGTTGGCACCATCCACATTTTGTTAGCCGCTTCGCAGGTAACATAACCATCAAGCGCTAAAATTAGCTGCCCCTTAGGGTGAGTGTGTAACGGGTACTCTTTACTGCCTTGTGCGGTATCTACTTTGGCAATTATAGGCTGTGCCATGTGCTCGTAGTTTTGTAGGTATCCCCACCCTTTAGGCTCAAACATATTTTGTCAGTTTTTAGTTATTTAATGTCAGTATAGCTAAATTATAATACTACTGATTTGTTTATACTAGCGCCAATAATTAGCTAACTTATTTTGTAATAATGACTCAAACACCTCACAGTAATGCTGGTATGTCGCGCTTTTCAAGCGTATTGCTTGTAATAGGTATTTTACTTATTGCTGCCAATTTACGTGCGCCTTTTACAGGGGTTGCCCCTGTACTTGAACAAATAATTACGCATTTTAATTTAACCGCTTCGCAAGCAGGCTTTATTACCACGTTACCGCTAATTGCCTTTGCCATTATATCGCCTATGGCTGCAAGCCTGGCTAAACGCCAAGGGCTTGAGCGGACATTGTTTTTTGCTGTATTTTTAATATTACTGGGTATTGCCGCACGGGTGGTTAATTCATCCATTATGCTCTTTGTAGGCACAGCCATAATAGGCGCAGGTATTGCCATAGCTAACGTATTGCTACCAAGTATAATAAAACGCGACTTTGCGGAAAAAGTGGCGGTAATGACCTCTGCTTATGTACTCACTATGGGCATTGCCTCGGGTGGCTTTTCAGCATTAGTTTATCCGCTTAGCCAATATGAAGGGTTAGGCTGGCAGTTTGCATTAGGGGCAAGTGCACTCATTACAATTACCACTTTAATTGTGTGGATGGCGCAATTAAATAAACACACAAAACCGGCACAAACAGCACAGGCCTCAACACTTAACAAAAGCGTATGGCGCTACCTACTTGCTTGGCAAATTACCTTGTTACTGGGGCTAAATTCATTTTTAAATTACATCATTATTACTTGGCTGCCTAGCATACTCACCGAAGCGGGCCAAAGCGCAACGCAAGCAGGCGCGTATCATGGTGCTTTTCAAATTGCGACCGCCATACCTGGGCTTGTGCTTATACCTTTACTAGGAAAATTAAAAGATCAAAGTGCGCTTAGCTTTATACTTGCATCACTGAGTGCGTGCTGTGCACTAGGGCTACTTTATATGCCAAGCTTTGCATTAGTGTGGACGCTACTACTTGGCTTTAGCTCGGGGGCGTGTTTTATTTTAGGGCTGTCGTTTATTAGCCTACGTACCGATAACTCCACGCAAGCGGCTTCCCTTTCAGGTATGTCACAAAGTATTGGCTATTTGTTGGCGGCTATTGGCCCTATGGTAGCTGGGGCGCTACATACAAGTACCGGCAGCTGGAGTGCGCCGCTTTGGTTATGTGCGGGTGCAGGTGTGTTATGTGCTACATGTGGATGGTTTAGCGGCAAAAACACCACGCTTAATAATAGTTAACTTACTAGCTGCTGTAACCATGAAAACAAGCCCGTTGCTGGCTTTTTAGCGGGGCGATGCTTTTGCTCAAAACGCTTATTAGCGGCTTGACGTTGCTCGCGGCGCAGCTGTGCTAAATTAGCTTTTGCAGCAAAACGCAAACGCTGCTCTTGAGTTAGTTCGTCATTAAAGTTAATAGCTGACTTTTTAACTGCTCGGCTACTTTTCGGTGGACTACACATATTTTTCTCCAAATGACTGTCTTATAAATAGACAGTCACTTGGTTAAAAAAATTTCAATTAATAATCTTTGCTTATCATTTTGTGCTGTTTAGCATTTAGCACACCTCATTTAATACGGCGAGGTAGAGCGACATGCTTCTATCTCATCGCGGGTCGGTTTTTTTAAAAATTTAACGCTGTGGCTCTTTTCGTCAATTTTAACTATATCCATAACGGCCATTTTTTTTAGCCAACCAAACATAGGTAAAAACTGCCATTTTTTTGCAAAGGTGTTGGCGTTATTACAAATATCTTCGGCGTAGTTTATAGGTGGCGTAAACTTGTCGTGGTATTGGTGCAGAACCCAATCATCAATGTAATTAAGCTTTATGTTGTTAACTTTACACTGCATAGCAAAGTCGGTGTCTTCAGCGCCGTAACCAATAAATTGCTCATCAAAGCCATTCACTTTATTAAAGTCACGTTTATTAATCGCAAAAATTAAAGACCAAAAAGTTAAAAAATCTACATTTTCGTTTATAGGCAGGTTTTTGCGTTTTGGATGATCAACAGCCTCCTCCACTAATAGCTCGTAGTTACCATTACAAGGCACATACGGTAAATACTTTGCCTTGGCACTTACCACTAATTTATGGGTTAATTTAGTCAGTAAGTTTTCAAAAAGTGTGGGAGAGCAAATACAGTCTACGTCTATAAATATAACGTTATTTTGCTGGGCATTTTTAACTCCAGTATTACGCGCTTTAGCAAGGGGTAAACCTGTGCTTTGCATATATACATTTTTGGTTAAAAAAGACATGGTTGGGGTAACATTGTGGCTGTTTTTTTCATCCATCCACACCACCACCATATCGGTTGGGCGCAGCGTACTATTTTCTATACTATGAATAAGGTTAGCAAGTTGCTGGTGACGCCCTTTTACAATAGTAACGACTGAAAATTTATGGCTCAATTGCAACCTCCTCAACTAACGCAATAAATTCGCTAATAAACTGTTCTGTATCACTTATTATTTGTGTTTTACTCATTTGGGTTTTTCTTGCATCAATTAATGCGGCCTCTATTAGGGCATTGTTTTGCTGTAAAAACGCTGAAAAAGGTAAATGCACGGCAAGATTATTTTTAGCTAACATACGCGCTTTTTCATCTTGCTCTTGGTAGGGTCGGTTTTCGGGTATAACAATCAGCTTTTTCCCCAGTGCTAACAACTGTGATACTGCATTATTGCCACCACTTGTAACTACAACGCTTGCAGTAATCGCTTGGTTTATATTAGCCACCATCCCTTTATAGGTTACTCCTTTTATAGGCTCGCCGTGGCAGCCAATAACCTCAACGTGATCTGTGTAATTAGTAAGTACACGTGCAATTAATGCCGCTCTTCGGGCATCTGTTATTAGCAAAGTAATATGATTGCCAAAATCTGTTTTTGAGGCGCTTTCACCACCTGTGTATTTTGATATAAACCCCAAATAATGGGTTTTATTAAAATAGCCGTAGTGAGGTGTTTCTAACTGCTTTGGGTACGGGGCGTATAATTTAGTCGCGCATTCATAGGCAAACACTTGAGTAGGGTCGCCACTAATATCACCCGAATGGCGCTGCATTAAAACAGGTATACCAATACTTCTGGCCATAATAGTGAGTTCGGCCGATACATCACTTATAAATAATACCGGTTTGTATTGCTGCGCTAATAAGTTAAAAGTTATAGAGCGCTCAAGTGGCGCTTCGCTATATTCTATTCCTTCAAACGCTGCGTTATAGCTCCTTTGCACTGAGCTTTGCCCTACCCATTTTGAAGGCAGCTTTTCAAAAACGCCCCGCTTACACACTTTATTTAAAGCCATTTTGACTTTTAAATCGCCATAGAGCACTACTACGTTATAGCTATTTTGAAGCTTATTTATAAGTAACTCAGCACGTGTAATGTGGCCCGCGCCATGATGATGAACATAAAAAAATACAGTCGGTAAATTTGGCTCATAATTTGGCTCATATAAGTGCTGCATATTCGGCCTCATAATTTGAAACAGTAACGTTAAAGTCGAAGTTTTTAGCAAATGATTGGCACGCTTGCGGCGTTATTTTGCCCAGCTTTTTAATGGCTGATACAGCTTCATCCACATTGTTTAGTGCGGTGCACACATTAGAAAATCGCAATTCTTCGGGTATGGCTGTTTTAAAGCCTACAACCGGTATGCCATGAGCAAGCGCTTCAATGGTTGTTAGGCCAAAAGGTTCGTGCCACTTTGAGGTGGCTAAAAATAAGCGAGATTTAGCAAGCTCAATAAATAACTCATCATGTTTTAAATGCCCTAAATAACAAATGGAGTCTGTAAGTAAGGGTTCGACTTTAGCTTTAAAATATTCTTCATCTTCAATGGGGCCAGCTATAGATAAATTGCGCTGTAACTTTTGCGCTATTTGAATCGCCGATACTAGGTCTTTTTCGGCGTTAATACGCCCCATCCAAAACAAATCATGGGCTTTGTTTTCCTCTAGTACACATTCCCTTTTGGGCATAGTAACGCCATTTGAAATCACTTTAATTGCGCTACCAAGCTGAGACTCCCACTCTTTACACAACCGGTTAGACACGGCTATATAACGATGATCGCTACGCGCTTTATGCAGCTTATGTATTAAGCCAAGCTTTGGTGATACAGGGGCATGTAAAGTAATCACGCTTTTTATATTGTGCAGTAATGCAACATCATATATCGCATGATAATAACTGTGATAATGCACCACGTCGTAATACGAATTATCTATTAGCGCAAACTGGGCGGCCTGATACAGTTTTTGGCCTTCTTCTTCTGTGGTTATGTTGTCTTTCATGCGCAGGGGAGATTCATCTAACTGTAAAATGTTAAACTCGTTTTCTTCATCAGCGTCTTTACACAACACATCAACAGTGTGCCCTTTTTTACAAAGTGCGTTAGCTAAATTAGCAACAAAGGCCTCTGTCCCCCCCTTAAAAGGTTGTCGCAAAGAAACTATAGGGCTTGCGACCATTAGTATTCTCATGCAATTCTCCCTAATATATTGCTGTATTCGCTGCACATTTTAGCTATAGGGAAATTACGCGCGCTTTTAATTACATCATTTTTATTTAACGAAAAAGAAGCTTCAAGCGCGGCGGCTAAACTGTTTACGTTATTGCCTTTAGCAAGTACGCCTGCCCCTTCACTGACTATTTCAGCAAACGCACCGCGATTAAACGACACCACTGGCGTACCTGTTGCCATAGCTTCTAAAGTAGAAAGCCCAAATGGCTCATCCCAGCGGGTGCCAAATACAGCAGCTTTGGCATTTGCCAATTGGAGTTTAATACTGTGGTGATCAAGATGCCCTAAATAGCTATCGCAGGGCCTTAGCAAAGGCCGTACTACATCATCCATATAGTGTTTATCTGCGATGGGGCCGGCAAATTTAATAGCAATACCCATTTGTTGCGCTGTAGATATTGCTATATCAATGCCCTTACTCGGTAATATTCGGCCATAAGTAAACACATAATCTTGAGGGTTCTTTGTTACCTGCCAACGTTTAAGGTCTATACCATTGTAAGTAACTTCTACTTTATCGTTTATAAAGGGCTTCCACGCCTCAGCTAAAGAATGCGACACTGCGGTGAAGTGTATAAACGGCGAGTAAGAAGCCAGCCCCACAACCGCTTTAAGTTTTGAATAAGGCGGCGTATGCAATGTGGTTAACATGGGAATGTTATGTTTACTGGCCCACAATATGGGGATGGGATTAAGAGAGTTATTATGTACTACGTCAAACTGCTCTTTAGTTATATCGGCCATTACCTTGAGCATAAAATCGTTTTCAACTATATCGGGATATTGTTGATATTGGCTGTTATCTATCTGAAACGATTTTAAATTACAGTTAACCTCGCTGTCTGGGTGAGCATACAAAGTAACCTCATACACTGATTGGTAGTATTTAACCAGTGCACCAGTAAAGGCTTCTAGCCCACCAGCATAGGGCGATTTAATAGGAAATCGAGGGTGAGCTATAATCGCAAGTTTCATACTGCAAGCTCCTCGCGTCCGTGCGGCTTTTTATACAAAAGAACCAATGACGATTCCTTTTTGCTTTTTGCAGTAAACATTTTTTTCATTAACTGCCAATCACTGCTTGGCGCTGTTTCAAAGGGTAAAAACTCTAATAAAGAATCTTTTTTAAATATTATGCTTTCCAGCGGCCTTTGATAGGTGTGCTCTACTTTCTTTGTATTATCAAAGTAATAAGGAGTAAAAACAAAGTCCTCTTCAAAGCCTTCGTTTATTAGTTTAAAAGTGTGCTTTTCATCAAATACGTCATCATCTGTACGAAAAACCACAAAGTCACTCAACGTAGCTTGCAGCCCCACATTATAAGCCGCAAACCGACAGTTTAGCTGGTGATCAATATAAATAATGCCTGGGTCAATCGCCTTTAACCTTAGGCGTAAGTTATACCTTTGTTTGTACTTTTGCGTTGAATTATCAACAATGGTTATGATGCAGTTACTGGCGTATTTTTGTATTTCTTTAACCCGATCTATAACACCTTCATTGCAGTGGTAAGTTACTAACACAATGGCAGTTTTACAGTATCTTTTGCTTTTCATTATTCTTCCTTAGCCACATTTTTATTTAAAACCGCTTTAAACAAGGGCATTAATTTCCGTATCTATTACGCTAATAAATTAAGCGCTAACTTTTGTAATCGTTAAAATAAGCACTTAATTGCTTTAAGCGCAGCTCTAAGGCTAATTTTTCAGAGAGTTTCCAGTGTGGTAGTTTTTTTAAACGTGATTTGGCCGCTTCTAATTCAGCCCCCACTTCGCTTGTAGATAAAATTCTCATTTGTTTCACCTCATAATAAATATGCAGTCCATAAGAATTTATCAGCAAATAACAAGCCAAATAGGTACAGCTAAAAATCAAATGTTTATTAATAAATATCAAAAGCTTATATTTTTAAAAAGTGGAAAGGTGTTTTTATAAAGGGGGGCATAGGCATATATTTCAATAAAATATGAAAATAATTCACAAAGCGCTTTAGCTTATAAATACTTAATCACTCGCGTTAAAAAAACGCTCTAAAGCAACAATAAACAGATTTAAATATAAAAAAGAATACAAAAGGAAGGGTAATTTAAATAGCTGCTAGTGGGACTCTCCCACTAGCAAGGCATGGCTAATAAGGCGTTTTATTTACTCAGCGCCCATTGCGCTTATGATTGAGGCGTAGTTTCAAAAGCCGGCACTTGGTGTAAATCGTTTAGCCATGTAAGCATTGATTGCGACCAAATTTGCGCAGCTGGGGTAAATTCATCGCGCTGATCGACTGCCCCTATGCGCAGGCCGTACACTCTATCGGCTTTTGCTTCGTTGGTTGCATAAAGTGTAGTGCCGCACGTACCACAAAAACCTTGTGCGCGTTTATTACCGCTTTGTGCTGTTTTAACATACTCTTTTGGCTCGCCTTTAGTAAATACCACCGAGTTTGGCTCAGCCATAATTACGGCTCTAAATGGCCCACTCGACATGCGTTGGCAATCGCTACAATGACATACAAGTACGTTATTATTTTGCGACTGAGCTTGGTATTTAATTTCACCACAATAGCAGCTTCCGGTAATTTTCATTTTACTCTCCTTGAGTATGTTTAAAGGTGCTTAACCTAAATAAGCTAAAATAATTTTAGGTAGTTCTTGCGCGTATTGCTGCGCCGATAAATCACAGGCTATCGCAGGGGTTAAATCGTGATACAGCACTTTATCAAGCAATGAGCTGACAATTAAAAATACTGCAGTACCTGCCGCCGCCTCGCTCACTTTGATATCTGTTTGGCTAATTAGTTGCGCTAACCGCTGATAAATTACTCGCCTGTTTATGTGTTTATCACTGCCTAATAACTCGCTGTGTAAACGCGAATTTAAATGCAGCGTTCTAAATACCCCCTGCTGTGATGATAAAAACACATAGGTTCTATGGCATAAAGTGTTAACTACATCGTCTAAGTTTTTATAGTGCTGCGCCTCAAGCTCACTTACCCAGTTATCTAATGCAATACCAAAGTCTTGATACAACATGGGCAGCAACGACTCTTTATTTTTAAAGCGACGGTAAAACGTACCTACCGACACCTCGGCGTAATCGGCCAGCTCTTTTATACTTATGTGCTCAAAAAACTTACTTTTTAAACTGTGATGCAGCGCTTTTAATAGTTTTTCTTGGGTTTGTTGACTGCGTTGTTGCTTAGGTGCCAAAAAGGGTTGATCAGACATAAATTTAAACGTGTTAGGTTAAAGTGCACACATAGTGCAGCTTGTTAATATAAACAACAATACCCAGCTAGCAATTACGTTACTCGCTGGGTAACTACGGCATTATTTTTGGCTATTTAAGTAATCTACCGCTAATTGGCTAAGCGCTTTGGTACCCACTTTAAACGATGACTCATCGGCGTAAAAATAAGGTGAGTGGTTACTTGCTACCGTTTTTAAGTCTTGATCGTCAGGCGTACTACCTAAAAACACAAATACACTGGGTATTTCTAGGGCATAAAACGAAAAGTCTTCTGCGCCAGTTATTTTACCCATTTCTTGCACGTTTTGTTTACCGGCTGCTTTTTCAAGGCTAGGTAACATTTGCGCAGTAAGTTCAGGGTTATTAACCGTTACCGGGTAACCTTCGTGAATATGCACATCGGCCGTTGCCCCCGATGATTTAGCAATATGCGTAGCGGTTGTTTTAATATTTTCAAAGATTTGCGCGCGATTATCCATATCAAAATTACGAATAGTGCCAACCATTTCAACTTCTTCAGGAATAATATTATTACGCACACCACCTGCTATTTTACCAAACGACACAATAGCAGGCTCTTTGGTTATATTTACTTGGCGGCTAACAATATGGTTAACGCCCGTTACAATTTGCGCAGCGGCAGCAATAGGGTCAACGCCTGTCCACGGTGCTGAGCCATGTGCTTGGCGACCGTGTACGGTTATTTCAAAGCGATCGGCACTGGCCATAAACGGCCCACTTCGATAGCCAATTTTACCCGTGTGTAGGCTCGATGTAATATGTAGACCAAAGGCTACGTCAGGTTTGTATTTTTTAAATATACCTTCTTTAAGCATTAACTCTGCACCGCCCTCTTCGCCTAAAGGTGCGCCCTCTTCAGCAGGCTGAAACACAAACATGATGTTGCCATGCAATTCATCTTTCATATTTGCTAATACTTCGGCTGCGCCCATTAGCATAGCTACGTGCGTGTCGTGGCCACAAGCGTGCATTATGCCTACATCAACGCCACGGAAGTTTGTGGTTTTGGTTGATTTAAATGGCACATCTGTTTTTTCTGTTACCGGTAGTGCATCCATATCGGCGCGTAGCATTACTGTAGGGCCAGGCTTTGCGCCTTTTAAAATACCAACAACACCGGTGTAAGCAATATCGGTTTGTACTTGCATACCTAACGACTTTAAGTGTTTAGCCACAATGCCTGCGGTACGCGTTTCGCGATTACCAAGCTCAGGATTTTGGTGAAAGTCGCGTCGCCATTCAATTACCTGCTGCTCTACATTTTTAACGTGCTGATCAAGGTTTGCCTGCGCGTTAAACGCACCAAGTGCAGCAAAACCTAATGCCACTGAGAGTAATGATTTTTTCATCCTGTTTTCCTTTATTATTTTAATGAAGCCCAACAACCGATTTAGTGTTATCGAAAAGTGCTGTTGAGTTATAGCCTACACCATTTTTAAATTTATTTTTTACTACGAGCGCTAAGGCGTATAAGCTTGAAAGTAATACTAAAACACTGTTTACTGTAATAGCACCATCTAAAAATGTAAATATGGATTCACATTTTAATTCATCATACTTTAATAAATTTTTTTACTGTACTCTTTTTTAAATTACACGGAATGACCATGAAAAATCGAATCGCTAAAAAGCACGTTTTAAAATCAACATTGGCACTGACTATTGTACTCGCATTGAGTGGCTGCGACATTGATGATGACGATAATAACGACCCTGTCGTTGTAGAAACACCAGAGCCTGCACCGGTTACTTTGCGCGTAATGGAAACAACCGACATACACATGTATTTATCTAACTACGATTACTTTGCACAAGCCCCCTCAGAAACCTTAGGGTTTGTTAATACCGCTACCCTTATAAAAGAAGCCCGCAATGAAGTGCAAAACAGTGTACTTGTTGATAATGGTGATTTAATTCAAAACAGCCCGCTTGGCGATTACGAAGCGATTGTACGTAAAGACGATATTTTAAATGGCGCAACCCATGTGGCCTTTAAAGCAATGAACTTGCTTGATTACGATGTTGCTAACTTAGGAAACCATGAATTTAATTTTGGCTTAGAGTTTTTAGATGCCACCTTAAGTGGTGCCGACTTCCCGTATATTAATGCCAATGTATACGTTGATGATGGTGATGATGACGACAGCAACGATGAAAACCGTTACACACCGTACTACCTTCAAGATAAAACCGTATTTGATATAAACGGCAACGAACAAACAATTAAAATTGGTTACTTAGGCCTTACCCCACCGCAAATTATGCAATGGGATAGCGCTCACTTACAAGGTAAGGTCATTGCAAAAGATATTGTTGCTACTGCTGAAAAGTTCATTCCACAAATGAAAGCACAAGGCGCCGATATTATCATTGCCATTCCGCACTCTGGGTTAACAGCCAGCGCCCAAGAAGACCTTGCTGAAAATACGGCCCTTTACCTGTCTAAAGTAGATGACGTAGACGCCATATTGTTTGGTCATAACCACCGTTTGTTTCCGGGTGATTCGTCGTACGATGGCTATGAATCGGCAGGTATTGATAACGTAAACGGTAAACTTAATGGCGTACCGGCTGTTATGCCTGGCTTTTTTGGCAATAACTTAGGGGTTATTGATTTAATTGTTGAGCCAAACGATGAAGGCGGCTGGGAAGTAACCAGCTCAAAAGTAGAAACCCGCGCCATTAGTGGTACAGATGAAAACGGCGACTTTATTGATTTAGCTGCTGTAGATACCGATGTAGCTGCCGCAATTGAGCTTGAACACCAAGCAACGATTGATTGGGTGAGCGAACCATTTGCTGAAATTTCAAATCCTATTTATAGCTTTTTTGCTTTGGTGCAAGACGATCCGTCAATTCAAATAGTATCAGATGCACAAATAGCGTGGGGTAAAGCATTTATTCAAGGCACTGAGCTTGATGGCTTACCCGTGCTTTCGGCAGCAGCCCCTTTTAGAGCTGGCCGCAATGGTATTGAAGATTACACCAATGTAAAAGCAGGCGATATTACCTTACTAGATACCGTTAGTTTGTATGTGTTTCCAAACACTATTCGTATGGTAAAAGTAACAGGTAGCGATGTTAAAGAGTGGCTTGAACGCTCTGCAGGTCAGTTTAATCAGATTGATGTAAACAGCAGCGCTGAGCAAAACCTACTCGATACCACTTTTCCTACTTTTAACTTTGATATTATTGACGGCGTTACCTTTGAAATTGACGTCACTCAGCCAAAACGATACGACAACGATGGGGTATTAATAAGTGAAAACAATTCGCGCATTACTAACTTGCAATACCAAGGTGAAGCGATAGATTTAGAGGCAGAGTTTTTAATTGTAACTAATAACTATCGTGCATCGGGCGGCGGTAACTTCCCGGCGATTGACGGTACTAGCCGTGAAACATTTGAAGGCCCAGATGAAAACCGCGGTGTGCTGCGTAGTTACATTATTAGCGAAGCCGCTAAAAGTAGCACAGGCAGTATTGACCCTTCGGCCGATAATAACTGGCGCTTTAGCACCGTGACCACCAGCACAGAGCTAAACGTTGTGTTTAGAACATCACCGCTTGATGAAGTAGCTACTATTGCACAAACACTCCCTGCTGTTGCGCCTACCTCACCACTTAAAACAGACGAAAATGGTTTTGCGCTATACACCATAGATTTAAAGCAATAACCTTTAAGGCATAAAAAAGCCAGCTTAGCAGCTGGCTTTTACTTAACCTGAACCCTTAATTATTTAGCAATATACACACTATAGCTTAGCCCTTTTAAAGTGACCGTTAACTTGCCATTTTGTTGCTCAAGTTGCTCGGCAGCTACAAGAGGCGAAAAGTGTTTATACGGGCTATTAAACTCTATTGTTTGTGGCGTTTTTTCGCTATTAAACACAATAATATACGCCTGCTCTGCACCTTTTACTGTGCGTGAAAACGCAAACATGCCAGTGTTTTTAGCAAAAAATAAGTCGTTGTATTCACCGCGGCGAAGCCCTTCGTGATTTTTTCGTAACTTACTTAATTGCGCAATAGTTTTAAATAATGGGTGCTGCTGGTTAAAGTTATTATCGGCCGTTGTTTGCGTGGTGCCTATAAGGTTATTGTCGTTATAGCTTGCAACATTTGATGCAAACATATCTTCGCGTGCATCAATATCGTGGCCATCGCCTGTAAAACCTTGTTCATCGCCATAATAAATAACCGGTATACCGCGAGATAAAAACATAAATGCATGCGCTAATTGGCTGCGCTTTAATTTAAGCTCATCACTTTCGTGATCAAATGTTTGGTTTATAAATAAGCCGGGTCTGCCCATGTCGTGGTTCCCTAAAAAGGTCATAAGTAAATCGGCTTGGCTGTCTTCATCTTGGTATAGTGAGTCTTGTGCAAATAGCTCGCTAATGGCGCTTGGGTTCTGTCCTTTAAAAAACACATCGGCCGCTATTTTTTGAAATGCAAAATCAAGCACCGATGGAATTTTACCTTCTGTAGTAAATACACTTAGGTTTTTAGGGTTAGGGTCGTACACCTCACCAAACACATGAAAATTTGGAATCCCTTGCGCTTTAGCGTAATCAATAATAGCAGGTGTAAATGTTTGCCAAAACTCAAGATTAACATGGCGTACGGTATCGATTCTGAAGCCGTCGGGCTTAAACTCTTTTATTAAATTTTGATAAATATCGACCATGCCGCTCAACACCTGCGGATGCTCTGTTTTTAAATCGTCTAGGCCGTTAAAATCGCCATTAAGTGAGCTTTCACCACTAAAGGTGCTGTCGCCTTGGTTGTGATAATAATCGACATTGTTTAGCCACTGTGGGTACTTAACATTTTTTAAGTGCTCAGGAATAAATGGGCTATACGGCTTAGGGTTATTTAGCGCTTTATACTCACAATGCGTTAAACCTGCTTTAAATTGACCGTTTGGCATGTGGCATTCGTCGTAACGAATAATATCGGCTGTGTGGTTAGTAATAATGTCAAAAAATACTTTAATGCCTTTTTTATGAGCTGCATCAATTAGCTTTTTTAAAGAAGCATTTCCACCAAAGTGCGGGTCTATTTCGCTAAAATCGACAATCCAATAACCATGGTGCGCAACACCATCTGATTGAATCGCTTGGTTGCGTAATAAAGGCGTCATCCAAATTGCTGTAACCCCTAGCGCTTCTAAATAGTCGAGCTTTTGTTCAATGCCTGTTATATCCCCACCATGAAAACCACTGGTGGTTGTTAAATTTAACCCACCAGCCGAAATAGCATGCTCATTGCTGCCATTATCGTTTTGCGGATCGCCATTATTAAAACGATCAGGTAATACAAAATAAAATATATCGTCGCGTACATCGCGCTGTAAATAATTATCAGTGCTTGCAGTGTTTGCGTTATCGGCCGCTGGTGGCTGATTACTTTTACAGGCCGTTAATGCCACTACAGTGCTTAGTAAAAATGTTGTTAGTGTGTTTTTTATCATTTTAGTGCTCCTTTACTAAACTATGGCAGCTCGCAACCTTTTACACTTTCGTAAAGTGCATACCAATGAGCGGCCGTTAATTGTATTTTGTTTACTTGTGCACACGCTTTAATACGCGCAGTTTTAGTAGTCCCTATAACAGATTGAATGTTTGCAGGGTGCCTGTTTAACCATGCCAGTACAATGGCTTCTGCACTTGTTTCGTACTGCGCAGCTAAGCTTTGTACTAATTGGTACGTGTTTTTAATACGGGTTTCAGCGCCGGTTATATCAGCACCCGAAAACAACCCTTGGCATAAACTTCCCCACGCCTGCAGCTGTATATTCTCGTGCTGGCAAAACTCGATTAAGCCCGGCGTAAAGTTAATATTTGCGCCTTGCGCGTTACCAGCATATATGCCCTCTTCAACCCAGTCATTTTTTAATAAGCTCATTTCTACTTGATTCAAAATAAGTGGCTCTGACAGGGCTTGTTGAATGGCTTTTATTTGATGTTGCTGCATATTAGACACCCCTAAAAAACGTACCTTGCCTTGGCTTTTTAGTTTTTTATAAGTGCTAGCAATTTCCTGAGGGCACATGAGTGGGTCGGGTCTGTGCAGAATAAGTACATCTAAGTAGTCTGTTTTTAGCTGCGCTAAACTTTTATTTACACTTTGCTCTATCCACTGTCCTGAAAGGTCATAACGCTTTGGGCCATGCTCATCTGCAAAGCGAATACCGCATTTAGATTGAATAATTAACTTATCACGGTCGGTGCGCGTTTTTAAAACTTCACCAAATACCTGCTCTGCTTTACCAAAAGTATAAATATCAGCATGGTCAAAGTAATTAATGTTATTTTCAAGCGCTGCCTCTACTACTGTATGTGCTTGGTTTATATCGGCTTTGGTTATTGGGTTGTTATTCCAGCCACCACCCAAGCCCATACAGCCATAAATAAGTTCGCTAGCATTGGGTATAAATTGAGAAATAGTTTTATTGGTCATGAGTTATCGGTATTAAAAAAGAGTGACTTGTAGTTTACCGATTAAATTATTCAACTAAATACTAAAAATAAAACTCATTATTTGCTATAACAAACAATAAAAACACAGTGCTCATTTAAATGCTGAGAGAACATAAAAAATTTGAACGGTTATTTTTGTTTAACGAAGTAGCCAAACACTTAAGCTTTTCAAAGGCAGCTTTAGCGCTTGGGATCTCCCGAGGGTATTTGTCTGAGCAAATAAAAGCGCTCGAAAAAGAATACCAAAGAGCCCTACTTATTCGCACAACCCGCAGTGTAAAGCTCACCCCGCAGGGAAAGCATGTGCTTAGTTGTATGGGAAATATTAAAAGCACATTATTAGAGCTTGAACGAACCTTAGCCCATGAACACGAGGCTATTGCCGGCAACATTAGAATTACCGCGCCGAGCCAATTTACCAATAGATACCTGCTAACTATTTGCGAGCAATTTAACCAAGAGTACCCTGATGTTAAATTTAATATAGACTGCAGCTACACCCCTCACAATTTGATTCAAAGCAATTACGATATTGCATTTAGATCAACCCTTAATCCGCCCCAAAACATGATTGCCAAAAAGCTTTTTAGTTATAAACAGGTGTGCTGTGCCTCGCCTAGTTATATTGCTAAAAATGGTGTGCCAAGCGACGTTGAAGATTTATTAAAGCATAGCTGTTTAACCAGCACGCAATTTAGCCTGTGGCATTTTTCCGATAGGGCCATTGAGCTTGAAGGAAAACTAAGCATTAACGATAACCACATGCTTAAAAGCCTTGCATTGCAAGGTCAAGGAATTATATACACCCCGGAGTATTTAGTAGATTTAGAAATTAACGCGCACACTTTGAAGCCGCTATTAACGCAGTTACAGTATCCGCAATCTGATGTGTATCTAATTCACCCTCAGCTAATTAACGAATCAGCACGTATTAGCCATTTTATTAAATTTACTACCAACTGGTTTAGAAACTAGCTTACCAATTACTTTTATATTGAGATAAGTGGTTTACTAAATAATCGACTAAAGCTTTAACAGTTGGGCTTAACAAACGTTGAGACGGATAAAGTAAATTAATAGGCAGCGGGCTTGGCGCGTATTCACTTAGCATCTCTACTAGCTCACCGCTTTTAAGTGCTTGGTTAACGTAAAAATTAGGTAATTGCGCTACACCTTGGCTTGCTAAAGCAAACGCTTTTAAACTTTGTGAGTCGTTAACCTCTAAACTACCTGAGACTTTTACAATGGTATTCTTACCATCAAGCCTATAACTCCAACGCTTTGCGTTAGCGACAACCGTGTTTATAAGGCAATTAAAATTTTTTAGATCATATTAAAACAATTAAGCCTATTTCAGCACCTGAAAAATAAACATCTTTACCTACCTAACTAATTAAGTGCTAGGATAATGGCTTGAAATACTGATAACTTGCAAACCTAACTATGAATTTAAATCAGCTCGATCTAAACCTTCTTATTATTTTAAAGCAGCTTTTAAACGAAAAACATATTAGCAATACCGCCTTAACTTTAGGCATGAGCCAACCTTCTATAAGCCGCTCGTTAAGTAAATTACGCTCCTTGTTTGACGATCAATTATTAATAAGAATGGCTGGAGGGTATGAGCTAACACCAAAAGCGCAATCAATTCAGCAAGACCTAAATTCTATTTTAAATATGGTAGAAACACTGGTTAACAAGCAAACCTTCGACCCTAAAACCAGCACTGCCACCATAAAACTGTTTGGCCTACCGCCGCAAATGCATTTATTTATAAAAACAATAATTAAAGATGTTCGCGAGCAAGCGCCTAATATCATCCTTGAAATAGACACCCTGCCTAAGCCGCAGTTTTCTGATTTGCTTAAAGGCGATACGCACTTTGTGATTACTGGCCACAAGCCCGCTAATTCAGAGGGTAAGTTATATCAACAGCCGTTGTTTGAGCGCGAGTTTAAATTAGTAATGGCTCGCTCCCACAGGCTGGCTAAACAAGAATTAAGCGTTGATTTATTGCGTGATTGTAATTTTGGGCAAATATCAATTCAGGGTGAAAAAGCATTAACTATTGCACAAAATTTTGCTGCGCTAGGCATTGATAATATAGCGACGCCAATACGCTTAAAAAACTTTTACAGTATTGGCAGCATTGCTGAAAACACTGATTTAATATTTTATGTGCCCAATCATTTTGCTGCAGATGTGTGCCAACAGCATGACGTAGTTGCCAGAACCCCGCCCCCAGAGCTTAGCTCAGAGTATGCACAAGTGGCTTTATACTGGCATCAACGCCACCATAATGACCCTGTATGTCAATGGTTTAGAGAGCTTGTAAAAAATAAAGTATTTGAAGTTTAAATAACTATTATTCATGTAGGGTATGTATTTTAAATTGCCATTTAAGGCGGCGAACGATTTAATACGAATCATTCTTAATAATATTAAAATTAGATAAACATACTCACCATGAAAAACACGCTCCCATTTAATAAGCACGCGCTTAACGTTGTTATTGGTACTTTGTGTACTGGTATGTCATTCATAAGCTTAGCAGAGCAAGCTCCCGATACCTCAGAAACCATTGAAGTATGGGGCACAACAATTACTAATGACTCGCTACTACAAGACGATATTGAAAGAAAACAAGCCAACCATTTAAGTGATTTACTCCGTGACCAAGCTGGTATTGACGTAGGTGGCTCGCACTCTATTGTACAAGGTATTAATATTCGTGGTGTTGACGATTTAGACCTAAACATTACTGTTGATGGTATTAGCCAAAACAATAATATGTTCCACCACTCAGGAAACTTACTTATTAATGCTGATATTTTAAAAGCAGTAGATATAAAAGTAGGGACTAATTCAGTGCTAACTGGCGGCCTTTCTGGTGGTGTAGCCTTTGAAACCAAAGATGCTAAAGATTTACTAGAGCCAGGTGAAGATTTTGGCGCACGCTTATACACAAACTTAGGTACTAATGATTACGCAGGAGGCTCTGCTGCGGTATATGGTCAGCTAACCGACAACATAGACGCCCTTGCCTACTACACCTACACCGACAGAAATAACTTTGAAAACGGCAATGGTAAAGAAGTTACAGGTAACGAAGGCCGCACGGTAGATGGCATATTCAAGCTCGGCTGGGATGTAAACGAGAGTAACCGTTTAGTGTTCTCATACGACAGATATAACGATGAAGGTGATTACTACGTAAAAACCAACTTTGGTGCAGGCTTTGCTGAAGATTCAGACGCGCAAACAGAAGATATTGACTACACACGTACCAGCACTTCACTTGCCTACGAGCTAGATAAAGGCGATGCCATTACCCTACGCGCTAGCGTTTATCGCAACGAACTAAGCTATATTGCACTAGGAACTGAGGGTAACTCTGAGCATACGGGCTACACTGCCCTTGCAACATCTAAAATTGCACTTGCTGGATTTAACCATACATTACGCTATGGCGGCGAAGGATATGAGCAAGTATCAAAACGTATAGAAA
Organism: Pseudoalteromonas sp. 2CM41L; assembly: GCF_023161905.1. Lineage (NCBI taxonomy): Bacteria > Pseudomonadati > Pseudomonadota > Gammaproteobacteria > Alteromonadales > Pseudoalteromonadaceae > Pseudoalteromonas > Pseudoalteromonas sp. 2CM41L. The sequence goes on along the minus strand of NZ_JALNTN010000016.1, from coordinate 24,917 downwards.
ACCACGTACAAACCAATAAAGACACTGCCGACTCGCACGCTATTTATATTGAAGACGAAATCGCTGTAACCGATCAGTTATTTGTAACCCCTGGCGTGCGTTACAACTACTTTAAAGTAGATATGTACTCAGCCGGTACTAACGATTCGTTAGATAAATCGTGGAACGAGTTAACGTTTGGTTTAGCGGCTAAATACTTAATTAATGAAAATTGGAGCATTAACGCAAGCTCTACCGAGCTTTTTCAAGGCCCTGGCCTGCGCGAAAGCTATGTTGATTACAGCACTAACTTTGATAAAGACCTAAAAGCAGAAACCGGTGTAAATAACGCCATTGGTTTTGCCTTTAAAGATCAAAACATTATGGGCTTAGACTCATTTGGTTTTTCATTAAACCTGTTTAAAACCCGTATTGAAGATTACATAGACAACTGGGCAATTGGTAAAGGTCGCCCAATTGGTACCTATGAAAACTCGGGTGATTACGATATAGATGGTTTTGAATCAACGCTTTCACTGCGTAAAGCGCTATTTAGTGCGCGTTTAAGTTACTCTAAGTCAGACTCTGAACAACTAGAGACAGGCGAGCAACTGCGTTATGAAGTAGGTGATAGCATTTCACTAAACCTTGGCTACGAAGTACCAAAATACGACTTGAAATTTAACTGGACCAGCCTAGTTAACAGAACTGATGACTCAGTATCAAGCGGTGCTGATATTCATAAAGTGGGTTATCAGGTTCATAACATCAGCATGCAGTGGCTACCAAGCCAGCTTGAAGCACTAAGCATGACCTTAGGTGTTGAGAATATTTTTGATAAAACGTATTACTCTCACGCTTCATACTCAAGCGACACAGTGCAAGATTACGAAGCGGGTCGTAATGTTAAATTAAGCGCGTCTTACGTTTTTTAATTTAATAATTTGCGCATGATTTAAGGCTCAATATTTTATTGAGCCTTTTGCTGTTTAAGGGGGGCGTACCTTAAATAGCGTCAACCATACCAATCCGCAATAATACTTAATCATTTTTAGGGGCTAAACGTGTTGCTATCTGCGTTAAAAAACTCTCATTTACGACTGCATGGATGCAGAAGATAGAGCAATGCAGGAGCAATTGCCGAGAACAACTAAATAGCGAATTTTTTGCCTTGCTATCAACACGTTTTTCCATCCTCAAAATAGTTCACTTAATTATGCGGATTGGTATTATAAATAAATTATTTCAGGGTCAATAATGTCTGATTGGAAACAAAACTTACAAAAGTTCCGTTATGTAATGGACACCTTACTGCTTATTAGCTTTATGCTAGTAAGTGCACCTCAAGCCACCGGCATCCCTTTACACGAATGGTTTAGCCTATTTTTTATTATTCCTTTTGTTATTCACTTACTACTGCACTGGGATTGGGTAACACGCAGCTTTAGCCGTTTATTTGCCAATATAACAGCACGCGAGCGCTTTAATATAGTGTGGAATTACCTACTTTATATAATGATGTTATTAGTATTTGTAAGCGGCTTTTTAGTGTCGGTAGCTCTACTACCCGCACTTAATATTAGTTTAAACATTCAAGACTTTTGGTCGAAAATACATCACGATTCAGCCACCTTTATTATGCCCATGCTAGGTGTACATTTAGCGCTTAATTTTTCTTGGATAGTAAAATTGACTAAACGCATGTTTGCCAAGGAGGCTAAATAATGAAGCACCTAAAACAACAGTGGAAAACCCGCACCAGCATTGTGTTAGTTGTATCTGTTTTAGTGAGCCTTTTACTGGTTAGTTTAGAGCTCACCGATTGGGCCGCACAAATAAATCAGCAGGGATACTCCCACGGTGCAGCTGAGGGTGAAAAGCCGAAAATAGCCCCTATTTTGATGTACATTTTACCCTTTGTAAAAGAGCTTATTTTAATAGGCGTACCTATGTTACTTGCTTTAGGGATTGCTAAACTATTAGGCTTAATAAAAAGGGTGGTTAAAAACAAAGTCTGAATACGAATGCAACACGTATCAAAAACCGGCGTTTATAGATACATTGCTAAGCTAGTATGTCTATAAGCGCAGGTTTTTATGAGTTATAAACCAAGTAATTACACACTCCAACACATCACTTTTCTACTTGGCACATTAATTATAGGTGCTGTATTAATAAGCTTTAAAGCTAATGCCGAAAAGGCAATTCCTTTTCAATCGCAATGGCTAAAAAACCACTATGCTGAGCGTATAGCCCATTTTAAGCTACAACCTTTACGCAAAGGCGATATTGTATTTATTGGCGATAGCATTACAGAGCAAGGGCTAAATTGGAGCATACGGTTTAACGACCTACGCGTAAGAAACCGCGGTATTAGTGGCGATATGACCTACGGTGTTTTAGCGCGTTTAAACGAATTAAAAGCAGCCCCGCCTAAAGCAATATTTTTAAAAATTGGCGTTAACGATATTTTTAATTACCATTATATAAAGCAAGTTAAAGACTTTGCGTCGGTGAGCAACAATATCGAAAAAATAGTGACTCAGCTCAATGACTCACTCCCAAATACACAAATTTATGTACAAAGTATTTTGCCCGATCATCGCAATTTTATTACGCAAATGGCGCAAACCGTTAACCAACAAATTAAAGCAATTGAGCACGCAAATTTTACCTATATAGACTTACACCCCTCATTTTTAAGCCCGCAAGGCACGCTTAAAAAGTCACTCACGACCGATGGCACCCATTTGAACCAAGCAGGCTACGCCCTTTGGGCTGAGCAATTAACTCCCATAATGAAGACTTTATAATGAAGTGCTTATTAATAGGTATGTTAATAGCGCTAAGCTTTACATGTGCAGCCAGTAAAGCACCTTTAAAAAGCTACCCTTACGGTGCGACTAAAGCTGTTATTTTTAGCTACGACGATGGTGTTATACAAGACAAAAAGCTCGTGGAACTATTTAATAAGTACCAGGTTGTTGGCACATTTAATTTAAACTCAGGTTTATTTGCTAAAAAGCTACCGTGGATGAAAGCCTTTACCGGTAAAGAGGGCGAATATATAAAGCAAAGTGAAGTAAAAACACTTTATAAAGGCCATGAAATAGCAAGCCACAGTTACTCACATCCGGGCTTTGCGGGCTTAGATACAGCAGAATTAAAATTACAATTAGCCCGCGATAAGCACATTTTATCGCCCATAAAAGGCAGCCCCTTGCAGTCTTTTGCATACCCTTTAGGGTCTTACGATAAAACCGCTATGAAATTAGTAAAGCAAGCGGGCTTTACTAATGCCCGAACAGTAAACGACACCCTTAATTTTGAGCTCCCTACCAACTACATGGCATGGAACCCAACCGCTCACCACTCAAACGCAATGCCATTAATAGAACAATATATTGCGCTCAAAAGCAATAAGCTCACTGTAATGATGATTTGGGGCCATTCGTGGGAATTTGACAAAAACACTAAAAATAATAACTGGGATTACGCCGAAAAGCTCGTTCAGACAATCTCAAATAAAGATGATATTTGGTATGTATCGGCTGGAGAGTTCATCGCGTTTTTAGAAGGCAAATAAGCGTGCGCAGTGCTAAGTAAAGCTCATATAAGCCCATTTAAATGTAGTAAGCGTAATTAGCTCATCCTTGATGCAGTATCCATCGTTAATCCATTAACTCACTTCGAGTAACTGCGAAACTTCGTTTCGGTTCACTCTTACCTAGCGGGCGGACTGTAACTGATATTAGCGCCACTCTGAGTGGCGCTCGAGTCCGTCCCAACACAAATTTCAGACATAAAAAAACCCTAACCAATTTGGTTAGGGTCATAAAAAGTGGTACCAGCGGCCGGGCTCGAACCGGCACGCCTTTCGGCAGGGGATTTTGAATCCCCCATGTATACCAATTTCATCACGCTGGCATCATTTTTCTTTAACCTTCTAAACACGAGAAGATAAAGAAAAACCACTTTAGAGCTCAGGATTATTTATGTACCTTCGTCTCTATGCCAAGCATTATACAAACAATAGGGGTGGCAGCAAGCGTTTTATGACATTAGCCTGATCAACCGCTTAACATTTAGACAGCCTGTGCAAAATGTCGTTTACTGGTTGAAGTATTAAATACAGCTAATAATAACGCTAAGGTATATCACTGAACTATAGCGCTTAGTATTTGTGAGCTTTTTTGCTAAACTAGCGCGCATATTAACAGTGAGAGTGTATTTATGTCGGGTGAGTTTCCACGAGCTGGTTTTTGGCGTCGTTTTGCGTCGTTAGTTTATGATACGTTAGCTATTATTGCGTTTGCTATGTTAACGGTTGTGCTCTATTTGTTTGCCGTACAAGGGCTTATTTCACTTGATGTTATTAGTTTAAATGGTGCAGAAGATGTATCGGCACTTATTCAAGAGTCACTGCTGCTGTCGAGTATTCGAAGTGCCTTACTTGTTATTGTTACTTTAGTATTTTTTGGCTATTTTTGGACTAAAAGCGGGCAAACTATTGGCATGCGCGCATGGCGTTTAAAAGTACAAACTAGTGAAGGAAGCTTAATTAGTTGGCCGCAGTCTATTGTTCGCAGCCTAAGTGCCCTGCTTGGTTTAGGTAATCTTGTGGTATTAATTGATTTTAAAAACAAAAAAGCGCTGCAAGACTATGTCTCAAAAACTGAGGTAATTACTCTTACAAAAGAAGAAAACAAACGTATTTACCGCGAGCTAGATTAATACCTATTTATACCAATGCGCAATAATACTTAATCATTTTGCGGGGCTAACTTGTCGCTACCTGCGTAAAAAATTCTCATTTACGACTGCATGGATGCAGAAGGTAGAGCAATGCAGGAGCAACTGCCGAGAGCAACTAAATAGCGATTTTTTTGCCTAGCTATCTACAGGTTTTTCCAGCCTCAAAATTGCTCACTTAATTAAGCTGACTGCTAATAGTTTTTGAATAACGCGTTATAAAAACAAAAAGGTGACCATAGGTCACCTTTTTTAGTATTAAATAAGCGCTTATAACGGCTATACCCGCTTATTCATCATGTACGTAGCAAAGCCTATAAATAGTATACTTGGCAGTACCGCGCCTATAATAGCGGGTATTTGATAAACCATTACCACAGGGCCAAATATCTCATTTATTAAGTGAAATACAATTCCCGTTACTACACCCATAATGATACGCGCCCCCATAGTAACGGTACGTAACGGGCCAAATATAAACGACAGTGCAACCAGTAGCATTACGGCAACAGACACTGGCTGCATTAGCTTACGCCACAAGGCCAGCTCATAGGTGCTGGTATCTTGCTCATTTTGCTGTAAATACCCTAAGTATGACCAAAGCCCAGTAAAGGAAAGCGACTCAGGCTTTACCGATACAACACCAAGCTTTTCGCCCGTTAATTGCGAAGGGTAAAACTCTTCATCAATGTGTTCACTGCTTATTTGCTCATCACTAATATGAACCTTGTTTACATCGCGTAATAGCCAACCTTCATCACGACCAATGGCCACTTTAGCTTTGGTTATTTGAGTTAAATCGAGTGACTTATCAAATTGATACATGTGCACACCGTTTAAACGGCCGTTTTGATCTACATCTTCAATATTAATAAAATTGTTGCCATCTTTAGCCCATACGCCTTTTTGTGCATTGAATACATCGCCGCCATAAATTGCCTGATTACGCATCTCTTTGGCGTGTTGTTGCGCCTCTGGTGCGCCCCACTCACCAAGAGCCATCATACACACAGCCATAAACACGGCGGTTTTCATTACCGAGCCTATAATTTGCAAGCGCGACATACCTGCAGCTTGCATTACCACCAGCTCACTGTTTGAAGCCAGTGCACCTAAGCCTGTTAAGCCACCAATAAGCGCGGCCATCGGGAAGAATATAACTAAATCGCCCGGCATACTGTAAAAAGTGTAAAGCGTTGCGGTCATTAAATCGTAACTGCCACGACCAACCGACTTTAGCTGATCAATAAACTTAATTAATGTACTAATCCCTACTAGCACCAACAAAGCAAATCCGGTGGTTTGTAAAATGCTACGGCCTAAGTACCAATCGAGTGTTTTCATCATGCGCTTAACTCCCGTTTTGTTACAACGGCTTTAAGCCAGGCGCCCAATGGGCGACCTTTTATAATTAATAAACTACCTATAAATAAAGCGCTTAAGTGAATCCACCACAAACCAATTGAAGGCGGTATTTTGCCATCTTCTACGGCAAATTTTGCAGCATTGAGCAAGATAAAATAACCTAAGTACAAGCTAATGGCTGGCACTAATTTAGCAAACTTACCTTGGCGCGGATTAACCACACTTAGCGGTACTGCTATTAACGTTAGTAACGGAATAGAAAGCGGTATTGCAATACGCCACTGCCACTGGGCTATAGATTCAGAGGTATTGAGTGGCAATAGTTGATTAGTAGGTATTGCTTCTAATTTACGGCGCTGATGCTCTATTTCTTGCTCGCGTATTTGTACGCTGTAGCCATCAAACTGCGTTAAATTAAGAGCCGGTGTTTTGCCATCGGTTTCGTAGCGTTTGCCATCGGTTAGCACTAATTGTTGCTCGCCATTTATTGCCTCTACCACCACGCCTTGTTCGGCATACACTAAACGTGCAAGGTCATCTTTTTCGGTATCGGGCAGCTGCGCTACAAATACTTTGTTTAGCTCTTTACCACCGTTTTCAATGTTATGAATAAACACTACGGCTTTTTCATTACCGGTTTGTTGAAACCGCCCAGCCCTTAAAGCAGATAAACCCGCATCGGCTTTGGCTTGCTCTTTTAATTGGTACTCTTGCTCACTCGCCCACGGCGCAAGGTACATGGTGAGAGAGGCGGCTAATATAGCCAAACCCACACTCGAAATTAAAGTAACGCGTACCACATACCACTCACTCACCCCACAGGCTTTAAGAACGGTCATTTCGCTGTCGGCGTAAATGCGGCTGTAGGCTAAAATAATCCCCAAAAATATACTCAATGGCAGGATCAGCGAAGCTAATTGCGGCAGTTTAAGCGCAATCATCGATAATACTAACTTGGCAGGAATGCTCCCTTCAGAAGCATCTCCTAAAATAACCACAAACTTTTGTGACACAAAAATGGTCATTAAAGTTAAAAATACGGCGACCTGCGATTTTAAAACCTCTGCGGTCAAATAACGAAAAATAAGCAATGCTCGCCCCTGTTAAACATAGAATTTCACTACAATAGTGATAATTTGATAATAAAGTAGCTATTTTACCCAGTTTTATCTGGTAAATAAGTCGTTATTATAAGCTAACAAAATTAATTATCCTACCTAAGTGCACGATATATTGTTGCATTAGTAGCCCTTAAACATATAAAGTTCAATTACACAGTAAGAGTCAGAAAAAATCAGCTAAAATTAAGATTATCTCTACATAAGTTACGTAGCGAAGACTAGATTTTATTTTTTTAGCCCCAATTAATAACGTATATGACTCACAACCAGGAGTAACAATGGAATTTAACGTAAAAAGTGGTAGCCCAGAAAAACAACGCAGCGCGTGTATTGTCGTTGGCGTTTACGAACCACGTAGGTTATCCCCCATTGGTGAACAACTCGATAAAATCAGCGATGGTTATATCTCAAATTTACTACGCCGTGGCGACCTAGAAGGTAAGCCGGGGCAAGTGTTATTATTGCATCATGTACCTAACGTTTTAAGCGAGCGCGTATTGCTTGTTGGCTGTGGTAAAGAGCGCGAGCTTGATGATAAGCAATATAAGCAAATAATTTCTAAAACAATTAATACCTTAAACGAAACCGGCTCAATGGAAGCGGTGTGCTTTTTAACAGAGCAACACGTTAAAGGTCGTGATACCTACTGGAAGGTTCGCCAAGCGGTAGAAACAACACAAGATTGCCTATACACATTTAACCAGCTAAAAAGCAAAAAAGTAGACCCTCGTCGTCCACTTCGTAAAATTGTGTTTAACGTACCAACACGTCGCGAGCTGACCATTGGTGAAAGCGCTATTGAGCATGGCTTAGCCATTGCCGCAGGTAGTAAGCTATGTAAAGACGTAGCCAACATGCCACCTAATATTTGTAACCCTGCTTATTTAGGCGAACAAGCGCAAGAGCTGGCTAGCAATTTTGACAACATCACCGTTGATATTATTGGCGAAGAAAAGATGGCCGAACTAGGTATGAACTCGTACTTAGCAGTTGGTCGCGGCAGTGATAACGAATCGGTTATGTCGGTTATTAACTACAAAGGTGCAAGCGATGAGCAAGCGCCTATTGTGCTAGTAGGTAAAGGCTTAACGTTTGACTCAGGCGGTATTTCAATTAAGCCAGGCGAAGCCATGGATGAAATGAAATACGACATGGGCGGCGCAGCCGGTGTAATTGGCGCTATGCGCGCATTGGCACAAATGCAGCTGCCTATTAACGTAATTGGCGTTTTAGCCGGCTGTGAAAACATGCCAAGCTCTAACGCGTATCGCCCTGGCGATATTTTAACAACCATGTCGGGGCAAACCGTAGAAGTGCTTAATACTGATGCTGAAGGCCGATTAGTATTATGTGATGCGTTAACTTACGTTGAGCGTTTTGACCCAGATACAGTAATTGACGTAGCAACACTAACAGGCGCATGTATTGTTGCCCTTGGTGCACACGCAACAGGTTTACTGTCAAACCACAACCCACTTGCGCATGATTTATTAAAAGCGTCTGAGCAAAGTGGCGACCGTGCATGGCAGTTACCACTGTGGGATGACTATCAAGATCAACTCGATAGCCCATTTGCCGATTTTACAAACTTAGGTGGTCGCTCTGCTGGTACTATTACCGCAGCGTGTTTCTTATCTAAGTTTACTAAAAAGTATAACTGGGCTCACTTAGACGTAGCCGGTACCGCGTGGCGCAGTGGCGCTAAAAAAGGCGCAACGGGTCGCCCTGTTCCTATGCTTACTCAGTATTTATTAAACCGAGCGGGTGTAAGCGAAGCTACGCACGACTAATAATCTAATTAACCTGAGCCTTATTTAGAAAAGCCACTCAGCAGACATTTTTAGCGCTAACAGCGTTAAATTTATTTGCCATAGGGCAAAACATTTTAACCAGAGCTTAGGTTATTTAACTTGTATTAAGGCGCCATTTGGCGCCTTTTTTATTGCTGTAATTATCTGTGTATTAATTGAAGCAAACCCCGTTATATGGCAAAATCTGCCACTTAATTTATGTGTATCAACTATGTGCACATTCAATGTCATGGGAAACCCCGATACAATGAACATGAATGCTCAATTTTTCGTTCTAAAGCAACAAGATGAATCTAAAGCGCAGGCTGATGATCATTTTGCTTTAGCAGCTCAAATTGCCGCAGAGCAGTATCGATTAGGGCATCGTGTATTTATTTTTGTAGATAACGAACATACCGCCTATGCCATTGACGAAACCATTTGGGCATTTGATCCCGACAGTTTTGTGCCGCATAACCTGCAAGGCGAAGGCCCTAAAGCCGGCGCACCAGTAGAAATAGGCACCACGCCTCCTGTTGGCAAACGTAACGTTTTAATTAACTTAGCTACTAACCTACCTGATTTTATTAGGCGTTTTAGCCAAGTTTTTGATTTTGTACCAGTAGAGTCTGTAGCTAAACAAGCCGCTCGTGAGCGCTTTAAAAAGCTGCGCCAACTTGGTGCCAATATCAGCACGCAAGAGATTAATAGCTAGCCGTTTAGGATAAAGCTAACCAACTAATTTAAGTACTTATTTAAGGTTCTGTGTAATGGATAAAACCTACAATCCGCAAGATATTGAACAGTCGCTATACCAAGACTGGGAACAAAAAGGCTACTTTAAGCCATCTGGCCAAGGCGTACCGTATTCGATCATGATCCCGCCGCCAAATGTCACCGGTAGCTTGCACATGGGCCACGCCTTCCAAGATACAATAATGGATACCCTTACGCGTTTTAAGCGTATGCAAGGTAACAACACATTATGGCAAGTAGGTACTGACCACGCGGGTATTGCAACGCAAATGTTGGTTGAGCGTAAACTACACGCTGAAGAAGGTAAAACACGTCACGATTTAGGCCGCGAAGATTTTATTAATAAAATTTGGGAATGGAAAAACGAATCTGGCGGTACTATCACTAAACAGCTTCGTCGTCTTGGCGCATCGGTTGATTGGGACCGTGAACGCTTTACGATGGACGATGGCTTATCTGAAGCGGTTAAAGAAGTCTTTGTACGTCTTCACAAAGAAAACCTAATTTACCGCGGTAAGCGCCTAGTAAACTGGGATCCAAAATTACACACCGCTATTTCAGACCTTGAAGTTGAAAACAAAGACAAACAAGGCCACATGTGGAATTTGCGCTACCCACTTGCTGATGGCGTTAAAACACAAGACGGCAAAGACTACATTGTCGTAGCAACAACACGTCCAGAAACCATGCTAGGTGACTCAGGTGTTGCAGTAAACCCAGATGACGAACGCTACACAGATTTAATTGGTAAAGAGATTTTACTGCCTATCGTAAATCGTCGTATCACAATTGTTGCAGATGAACACGCTGATAAAGACAAAGGCACGGGTTGTGTAAAAATCACCCCAGCACACGACTTTAACGATAACGAAGTTGGCAAGCGTCATAAAATGCCAATGATCAATATTTTCGATAAAAACGCTGCTATTCTAAGCCAAGGTGAAACATACACCTTTGACGGTAAAGAACTTGAGTTTGATGCGCCAATTCCTGAGCGCTTACACGGCCTAGACCGTTTTGCTGCGCGTAAAGCGATTATCGCAGAATTTGAAGAACTTGGTTTACTCGAAAAAATCGAAGACCATGCGTTAACTGTACCTTACGGCGACCGCTCTGGTGTGGTTATTGAGCCACTCCTTACCGACCAATGGTATGTACGTGTTGCACCACTTGCAGAACCTGCAAAAGATGCCGTTAAAAATGGCGACATTCAGTTTGTGCCTAAACAGTACGAGAACATGTACTTCTCGTGGATGAACGACGTACAAGATTGGTGTATTTCACGCCAGCTTTGGTGGGGTCACCGTATTCCAGCTTGGTACGACAGCGAAGGCAACGTTTACGTTGGCCGCGATGAAGCTGAAGTACGCCGCGACAACAACATTGCCGATGATGTTGCGCTAAGCCAAGACGAAGACGTACTTGATACCTGGTTCTCATCTGCGCTGTGGACGTTCTCAACGCAAGGTTGGCCAGAGAACACGGATGATTTAAAAACCTTCCACCCGTCTGACGTGTTAGTAACGGGTTTTGATATTATTTTCTTCTGGGTTGCGCGTATGATCATGATGACGCTGCACTTTATAAAAGATGAAAATGGTAAGCCACAAGTGCCGTTTAAAACAGTGTATGTTACCGGCCTAATACGTGATGACAACGGCGATAAAATGTCTAAGTCAAAAGGTAACGTACTTGACCCACTAGATATGATTGACGGCATTGAGCTGGAAGATTTAGTACAAAAGCGTACTGGCAACATGATGCAGCCTAAACTTGCCGCTAAAATCGAAAAAGACACGCGCAAAGTATTTGCAAATGGTATTGAGGCACACGGTACCGATGCGCTTCGCTTTACCCTTGCAGCAATGGCATCAACCGGTCGTGATATCAACTGGGATATGAACCGCCTAGAAGGTTACCGTAACTTCTGTAATAAACTATGGAACGCAAGCCGTTACGTATTAATGAACACAGAAGAGCAAGATTGTGGCTTCAACGATGCACAAAAAGAGTTCTCATTAGCAGATCGTTGGATATTAGGTCAATTTGAAGCAACGGTTAAAACCTACACTGAACACCTTGATAACTACCGCTTTGATTTAGCGGCTAACACGCTTTACGAATTCACTTGGAACCAGTTCTGTGATTGGTACTTAGAGCTGACTAAGCCGGTATTATTTAAAGGCAATGAAGCACAGCAACGCGGTACACGTAATACACTCATTACGGTACTAGAAAGCCTACTGCGCTTAATGCACCCAATGATGCCATACATTACCGAAACTATTTGGCAGCGCGTTGCACCACTTGCAGGGCTTGAAACAGCAGGTACCAGCATCATGGTACAGGGCTTCCCTGTTTATAATGAAGCAAACGTTGATGCCCAAGCTATGGACGACTTAGAGTGGGTTAAACAGTTTATTTTAGCAATTCGTGTTATTCGTGGTGAGATGGACATTAGCCCAAGTAAGCCACTTAACGTGTTGCTAGCTAACGCATCAAGCGATGATGTGCGCCGTATTAACGAGAACGAGTCATTTATTGCCTCGCTTGCTAAACTTGAATCGTTCACCCTGCTTGAAAACAAAGATGATGCACCAGCGTGTGCAACATCCTATGTTGGCAACCTTGAAATTATGATCCCTATGGCGGGCTTAATTGACGTTGAAGCAGAGCTTGCACGTATAAACAAGCAACTCGAAAAAGCAGAAAAAGGCCTAGCCCAAGTGCAAAACAAGCTGGCTAACGAAAAGTTTGTAAATAACGCACCAGAAGCCGTACTTGCAAAAGAGAACGCGAAGCTCGCTGAATTCACTGATGCTAAAACCAAGTTACTTGAGCAAAAAACTAAAATAGAAAGCTTATAATTTTAGTTGCCTGCTAAAGCAATTTAGCAGGCATTAAAAAAGCCGCTCACTGTTAAAGTGAGCGGCTTTTTTGTGCCCTGCGATTAACCACAAGGCACAGCTACATTAAAACTTGTAGTTGTACTGAGCGCCAACAAGTACAGCGTGGCCTTTAGACTCGAAGCCCCACTCACTGCCTGACTCATCAGCTTCAGTAAATGTTTGTGTTTTACCACGAATAATACTTACACCTAAATCAACATTTGATTGCGTGTCGATAGTGTAGTTACCACCAAACGAGAACCAAAAACGGTCTGTATCAGGGATAGAGATAGAAAGGTGAGTTTGCGATACTGGCGACTCATCAAACGCTACACCTGCACGAAGTAATAAGTCTTCGTTGTATTGATAATCGCCACCGATAGAGTAACGAAACGCATCGTCAAACTGCTCTTGTTTTTCAAATGCAACAAACTTGTCGCCTGTTGGTGCAGTTACTTGCGCTTCTAGTGACTCAAAGCTGCTCCAACCTGTCCATAATACGCTGTAGTGTAAGCCAAGTTTTTCATCTAACTGGTGAGAACCAGAAAACTCAGCAATAGCTGGTAACGTTAGCTCTACAGAACCCGGTAGTTGTGCACCACCAGTGCCGCCTACAGCTACTGGTAAGTCATTTGAGAAATCACCTTCAAATGTGATGTCTGTTTCGCTGCGGTAGTTAAAACCAAAACGGCTATTTTCGTCTAGTTGGTACATTAAACCAACGTTTAAACCTAGGCCTGTGTCGTCACCTTGAAGGTTTACTGCATCAGCACCAAAATCAAAGCCGCTTGTATTAGCGCCTACTTTACGGATTACGGTTGCATCTGCATAAATGTAGTTTAAGCCAATACCAAAGCTAAATTGCTCAGTTACTTTATAAGCAACGCTTGCATTAAGGTTAACGGTGAAAATTTCTGTCTCGCCTGCAATTTGGCCCGCTACGTAGTCATCGTTAAACTCTGTAGATAAACCAAAGTTAGAAAACGCGCCAAAACCTAGTGATACTTTATCGTTATACGGCATAGTAAAGTAAGCGGCAGGTACTACTGCGCTTGGTGCTATGCTGTCATCATCTAGGGCACTTGGATCAATACCGTTATTGGTTTGTGTTCCTTCTAAGCTCACATCTGGAATTACACCAATAGCAGCAACACTAAGTTGCTTATCTTTAAATAAAGTCATTAATGCAGGGTTGCGAGCAACAACAGACGCATCATCTGCGATAGATGCTTCACCTGCGTATGCACGGCCTAAACCTGACGCGTTTTGCTCTGCTAATTGAAACGCGGCTGCAAAACTATCAGCCGAAACAAATGCAAGCGAAGCTGCAATAAGAGTTTTAGAAAATTTCATTGTTGTGTCCTTAACCAAACAAGCGTTTGGGTATCTATGTGTTGTTATTAGGATTTTAAACTTGGCTACACTACCTTAATTTTTTATAAAAAACTGTAACAAAGCGACAAAAAACACCAAAAAACACGTTTTTTAACTACATTTTAACAACTATTTAAAACTCATCGGAGCAGAAATGTGTTATTAGAGCTTATACTCTAATTGTAATTAATTATCATTTAGATTGACTTGTAATTCCCTGCATTTTAAACTCATTACAAAATCACAAAGGAAGCAAATAGGTGATCATTTTACTTATTATTGCAGGGCTCATTTTTTGTGGCGCCAGTGTGTTTTGTTTTTATAAAGCAAACTATTGTGCCTGCACACAAGCCGGCCAATGCGATAACCCCGTAAACCATTACTGGTTAGGGGCCATGCTAAATGCATTAGTGTCGTTAGCTTTTTGCTGTATTGCACTGCATGTACAGCAAGGAACATTATTATGGCTAACGTTAATGGCGAGTTGTTTTTTAGGCGCTTATATTTCTGCTAAACGCGAAAAACTTAAGCGCTGTAAAAAAGCTAATTCAACAAGTGCTCTTTTAACAAACGAGCCAAATTAATTTGATAGTCGAGTGGCTTGATACTCGACACTATTTTAATACTTTGATCAGGCTCATTTAAGTCTAAGTCTTTAGGGGTGACGTGGTGCCCGTGTTTAGCATTATAAAATAGCTTAACTTTAGGCTTGATGGGATTTGATTTATTGCCCTCGAGCACGAGAGCTAATCGCTCATTAGTTAATTTAACAATAGTGCCTACTGGGTGCACACCTAAACATTTAATAAAGTGCTGTACTAGCTCTGCATCAAATAGCTCTTTGTTAGCCAACAAATAACGCAGCGCGTTAATGGGTTCATCCCCTTCTTGATGCGGTCTATCGGCTGTTAGCGCATCGTACACATCAACAATCGCCATTATGCGCGCTGGGCGACTAAGCTTTTCAGCTGTAATACCACGCGGATAGCCTGAGCCATCTAATCGCTCATGGTGGTTAACTATCATGTCGAGTATTAGGGGGGTAATGCCTTTTTCACCTTTAACCAAGCCTAAACCTTGAGCCACATGGCGTTTAATAATATCCATTTCGCTGCTAGTGAGTTTACTTGGCCTAGAAATAATCCCCTGCGGGAGTTTAGCTTGCCCTAAGTCGTGAAGTAACGCGCCCATAGCAAGCTGCTGCACGGCTTCTTCTTTGTATCCTAAATATTTAGCAAACACGGCGGTGAAAATAGCGCAGTTAATCATGTGGCGCCAATTGTAGCTATGTTTGTCTTTTATGCGGGTTAAAATGGTCATTGCACTGGTATTTCTAAATACCGAGCTGACTATATCGTTAGCCATTTCATCAATCACCTTTAAATTAACCGACAACCCTGTGGTTACATCACCATACAAAGCTTGCAGCTTGCGATTATGCTGCTCAAAGTTGATGCTAGCTTTGGCAAATTCTTGCTCAAGGGTAATCGCAGGTTTTACCGCGGGTGGTTTTGTTTTACTGCTTGAAGTGGTGCTCTTTTGTGGGGGCGCACTCTTAGGTTTGTACTTATCGGGTATGGCGGCATCGCCTTTGGTAAAGTCGATAAGCAGCTCTAAAACGCCTTCGGTTACTAAGCGTTTTATAATTGCCTGGTTTCGCACTAAGCCACTGGTTTTTATTTTTATACTGTTGAGCCCTTCATGCTGTTTGGTAACACTGTCAACAAACATACCTGGGGTGAGCTCTGAAATGGGTAACGCGATGAGCATGGCAGAAGCGTTTTCTACAATTAAATATGCCTACTAAATAGCATTGTTTAACCCTAAAAGTCTACTTTTTGAGTTGAGGGCAATACCATATAACTACAAAGGACTACTAAAATAAAGGTAGACGTAAACAGGAAAACAATAAAAAGCAAATGGCGCTCTTGCTAGGAATCGAACCTAGAACTTAGCCTCCGGAGGGCCACGTGATATCCATTTCACCACAAGAGCACATTTGTTGCTAAAACACTAACTCGCGATATCAATGCTTTAGCACTGGCAATAATAAAGAGATCTTTAAATAAATACCAGCATCATTGAGTTATATGCCTATAAATCAAACTGTTTTTGATAAAACACTTCACAACTTGCCAAAAACAAGCTATTTATTGGTATTCGATAAAAAAATAGTAACCGTTTGGCAACATGTTCTGAATGCTTACGGATTATATAGAGGATGTAATTATGAGTTTAATGTCGACTGAGCAAGTGGCTGAGTTTTTAGGTGTAAAAGCCGAGCGGGTAAAACGCCTTGCTCGTGAGAGCTTGCTTATTGCCAAGTCTGAAGATGAAAACGGTGAGCCCCAATTTGATGCTGACGAAGTAGCAAAGTACAAAGAGCTTGCCGCGCGTTTTGGCGGGCTTTAATCTTTTATCTCGTTTAATAACTTACTTAGCTGCGCGCGTAATGTGCTTGCCTTATTATTTATGTCGCGCTGCTCATACCACCCTATACACAACACCAAAAACACCACTTTAAAGTAACGTAGCTTGTCATAAGCGCAATAAAACTCACTGGGTATTGCTTGCTGGGCGCTATATTGCTCAAGCAAAGTGTGCTCTGCGTGCCCATTTAGCTCTAAGCTAACCGCAAGTGCCGCTAAATCAAAATACACGTCGTTTGTTTGCGCATATTCAAAGTCAATTAAATACATGCCTCTTGAATTTACTATTAGGTTATCTTTAACTAAATCGTTATGACAAAAGCCACTGCTGTAGGGCATATCACTAATGGCGCTTAGCGTATCTTCAATTAAGCGGCTGTGCTGTTGATATATGTTGCTATTAGCGTAATACGCAAGCTCTTTTGCAATATCCATTGGCTGTGTAGCTAGAGGGTAACTATGAACGCGTGCCAACTTTTCAACTAGGTCAATACTGTAATTATTAGTAGCGATATCACCACAAATATAGCGAAATGCAGCTCGCCTGTTAGCCTTATCGAGCCAAATGGGTTTAGGGCAAACGTTATGTTGGCTAAGTGCAGTTTGGGCTTGTAGCCCTATTTTAGGCCAATGCGATTTGTAGCATTTTAATAAGTAGTTTTGCTGTGCAGTTTTTATTAGGTAATTGTCGTTACTTAAACCATTCACTAATTTAGTGGTTTGTAGCACGTGCTCAGGTGCCACAAACTCACTACATAACGCGGCAATATTTGGATTACGGTGCATGCGTTATAATTGCGCTAATGGCTTAGCTTGGCTTTGCTCGTACTCTTCGTACCAGGTTTTAAATCCCCACGCGGCCATAATAGTGTAAAAAATAAATAGCGCGAGCGTTGGGTAATAGCCTTTTTCGTAATACAAATACATAGAGGCCGCATCAATAACAATCCAATACAGCCAGTTTTCGAGTACTTTTTTAGCAACCAAATACGTGGTTACCACCGCAAAACAGGTTGTAAAGCTATCTAGGTAGGCAAAATCGGCGTGGGTGTAGTTTTGCATTACATAGCCAATAATAATGGCCGCTAAGCTCGTAGCGCCTATAAGAATGGCGTGGCGTTGTGTAGACCAAGAGGTAATACTAATATTATCTGCTTTGCCTTTGCGCCATACCATCCAGCCAAATACAGCCATGTACATGTAATAAAAATTAAGTAGCGACTCCATAAGCAGCGCGCCATTCCAGTACATTATGGTGTAAATAAGCGTGCTAAAAAAAGCGGCAGGCCAGCACCATAGGCTCTCTTTTATTGCCAGTAATAAATAAGCAATAGACAACCCTACCGCAATATATTCCCAATGCGACATTGCTGTAAAACCACTTAAGGTTTGTGTTAAAAAATCCATGTGTGCGGTTACCGTTTTTAATACACGTTAAATAAAGGCGATTACTCTGGAGATAAATCGCCAGATAAAAACTTACAAACAAAAATAGCCTTACCAAACTCTTCGTACGAGCGTTTAATTTCGGTGTTTAGCACTTGCATTACTAAATCGTAATCGCCAAAAATTTGCGTAGAAAGCGTATTGGTGATCACTTTTAAGTTGTCGTATTCGTTTAAACGGTCAATAAAGCCCTTAATAAACGGGATGTAATCTTGATGAAGTGGGTATTTACTGATCTCTACTGATAATTTCATTTTAAACTCTACTTTTAATTATTTGATTTCAACAAATCGTTCAATGCCAGTTCAATACAGTGTAAAATTACACTCACACTCAATTAGCTGAGCTTATTATGGCACGCAGAATAACCTATACATTTAAAAACCAACCGCGCGAAATTAACTTCGCAAAAGACAAATACCACGACATGTATCAAGCTATTGCCGCTGCCGAAGGTATTGATTTAACCAACTACTTAAACATGGTACGCCAAATAGAAATGACCTCAAAAGGCTCTTCGGCTGTACGTAACTTTCGTGACCAAGAATTTGCCCGTATGGGCTTTAGTGATATTTACTTTATTAAAGAATAAATATCACTTATTAACTATCGCTGGTACTCGTAACTTACGCGCGGTGTAATATTACACAGTAATTCGTAAGGGATAGTATCGGCGCAGTGGGCTATTTCTTCAACCGGAAGCTCCGGCCCCCACATTGTAACGCTGTCGCCTACTTTAACATTGTGCTCGTTTTCGCCTATATCAATGCTTATCATATCCATAGACACACTGCCTACAATACCGTAACGCTGCCCTGCAATCATAACCGGTGTGCCTTCTTTGGCATGACGCGGATAGCCATCGCCATAACCCATAGCCACTACGGCTAATTGGGTTGGTTTATCACTTTGCCAACGGCCTCCGTACCCTACTCGCTCATGGGCGGCAACATCACGCACTGCAATCACCTTTGTGGTTAAACGCATGACCGGCTTTAAATTGTGTTCTTGCCCTGTGCAGTTTGCCATTGGCGACACCCCATAAAGCATAAGTCCTGGGCGTATCCAATCACCGTGTCCTGCTGGCCAAGCTATAATACCGGCCGAGTTTGATAAACAATGCGCTTGGTCTATGCCCTTTACAAGCGTATCAAATAAGCTAATTTGCTGCGCCGTTTTAGTATTGTGCGTATCATCGGCACACGAAAAATGGGTCATCAAATTAATGGTGCTTTTAGCATTGGGTGTGCGCTGCAAGCGACTATAAAATGCGTCAAACTGCTCCGGTGCTATGCCTAATCGGTGCATGCCGGTGTTTATTTTTAGCCAGCAAGTAATTGGCGCATCTAAGGTGGCATTTTCTATTGCTGCAAGCTGGTTTTCGTCGTGCACAATAGTTTGAAAATTATTAGCCAATAAAATAGGTAAGTCGGCTTTATTAAAAAAACCTTCAAGCAGTACTATTGGCTTTGTTAAACCACCGGCGCGCAGTGCGAGGGCTTCATCAATTCGGGCAACAGCAAATGCATCAGCACTATTTAAGTGCTGGGCAATTTTTACTAAACCATGCCCATACGCATTGGCTTTTAATACCGCCATTATTTTGCTATTTGGCGCAAAACGTTTTACCTGCGATAAGTTATGCGCAAGGGCGGTTAGGTTAATTTCGGCTGTGGCTAGGCGCATTAGTATTCATCATCAACTGCTGGCCCCGCGTAATTATCAAAGCGAGAAAATTGCCCTTGGAAGGTTAAGCGCACTTTACCAATTGGGCCGTTACGCTGTTTACCTATGATAATTTCGGCGATGCCTTTTTCAGTGCTGTCTTCGTTGTATACCTCATCACGGTATATAAACATGATTAAATCGGCATCTTGCTCTATTGAACCCGACTCACGTAAATCTGAGTTAATTGGGCGTTTATCAGCACGTTGCTCTAGCGTACGGTTTAGCTGCGAAAGCGCAATAACCGGGCACTGTAACTCTTTAGCGAGCGCTTTTAATGAACGCGATATTTCGGCAATCTCTAAAGTACGATTATCTGATAAACTAGGTACGCGCATTAACTGAAGGTAATCGACCATGATCATACTAATACCACCGTGGTCGCGCGCTATACGTCTTGCACGTGAACGCACATCGGTAGGTGTAAGCCCCGATGCATCATCAACATACATTTTGCCTTTTTCCATCAACAGCCCCATAGTTGATGAAAGTCGCGCCCAATCGTCATCATCTAGCTGGCCAGTACGTACCTTAGTTTGGTTAATACGACCAAGTGATGCCAACATCCTCATCATAATTTGTTCAGAGGGCATCTCTAATGAGTAAATAAGCACAGGCTTGTCTTGCGTCATTGCGGCGTGCTCAGCAAGGTTCATCGCAAAGGTGGTTTTACCCATCGACGGACGTGCTGCAACAATAATTAAATCAGAAGGCTGCATACCTGCTGTCATTTTATCTAAATCAGCATACCCAGTGCTTACACCGGTTACACCGTCTTGCGGCGACTGGTATAGCTCTTCGATTTTATCGACGGTTTTTTCAAGAATGTTATGAATGCTTTGCGGGCCTTCGGTACTTTTTGTACGTTGCTCAGCAATTTTAAATACTTTACTCTCGGCAAAGTCTAATAAGTCGTGGCTGGTGCGCCCTTCTGGGTTAAAACCAGCTTCGGCTATTTCATTAGCTACGCCAATCATTTCGCGTACTACCGCGCGCTCACGCACAATATTGGCGTATGCATCGATATTCGCAGCACTTGGGGTGTTTTTAGCTATTTCGGCCAAATACGCAAAACCACCAATGCCTGCTAGTTGGTTATTTTTTTCAAGGCTTTCTGAAATTGTGATTAAATCTATCGGATCGCCCACTTCAGCAAGCGCGGTCATGGCTTCAAAAATAAGCTTATGGGTGCGGGTATAAAAGTCCTGCGCAACAACCAGCTCTGCTACGCGGTCAAAAGCTTGGTTATCAAGCATTAAGCCACCTAAAACAGATTGTTCAGCTTCTATTGAATGGGGAGGAACTTTAAGGGTATCGACTTGCTTATCTGGTTTGGCCATAACTTCACAGTACTAAAATTGAATGGCTCTATTCTATCGACTTGGCGGGGCTGTGCAAATAGCAAAGCAGGAAATCTTTTCCTGCTTTTTGTAATCATTAACGCTAATTAGCGTTATTTAGTTCGAAGCTCAATTCGCCCGCTTATAGTATCCATTTCAACACTTGCGCTGCCACCATTGGCACTAAACTCTAAATCACTAGAAGGGCCATATTTAGCTTTAGTCACTTTATCGCTGGTAACTTTATTAATAATTTTACCGTTGGCGTGCGCTTTAATCTCAAACTGAGCCGACACACTTTGCGGGAAGTAAAAATCAGCATCACCACTTACCGACTCATAGCGAACATCAGCCCCTTTTAGCAACTCACTGATGTGTATTTCAGCTTCGCCGTTTACAGTATTAATACGTAAGCTTTTAATGCTCGATAAAGTAAAATCGATATCACCATTTACGTTTTCTAATCGTACGTCGTTTGCGGTTGTGCTTGATTTAATATCGCCATTTACGGCGCTAAAGCGCAGCTCTCCGCTTGATTGCTCATCGTTTATTTCACCGTTTACGGTTTCAAACTGAATATTGCCGCTTAAGTTCTGTGCGTTTACATCGCCATTTACGGTGCTTAATTTAACAGTGCCGCTAATGTTATCTACCGTAATTTCACCATTAACAACATCAACCTCAGCGCCTTTTTTAAGTGTTTTTGCAGTCACTGACACATTTACGCCAGCAAATTCTAAGCGACTGCTTTTTGGCATAAATACCGTTAAGTTAGAGCCATCTCCATTGTTACCCCACCCCAAATTGCGTGGCATTTTTACTATAAATTCGGTTTTATCGCCTGTCGTTTTAAGCTCAAATCCTTCGGCCTTGTCATCAAGCTCGCCTGAGACTTTAAATTCGTTTTTATCCCAGCCGGTTATGTTTACATCGCCGCGTTGGTTTTCAATAAAAATAGTGCCGCCGCTTGGCACCTCTATTTGCTTATCTATTTTTTCGCCCGCTAAAACGCTCAGTGGTAATAGGCTTAGCCCAAGTAAAATTGCTTTCATGTTATTCCCCTATATTTGCTGCCAACGCGGTGCATGCACCTTGTTAATTAAGTCGAGTTGTTGCTGGTAAACTTGCGCCAACATGGTCAGTAATGCCTGATTTTGTGGCTCGTTTTCAAGTGCCTGTTTAATTGCTTGCTCTGCTTCTTCAAGCTCTTGTAACTGTGCTTGCCAGTTATTGGTAAGTGCATCCTGGTTTTTGTACTGCACTAATAAACTTTGCTTTTGCGCTTTAAAATAATCGCTCATAGCAGCCACTTGGCTTGGCTCGTTATTGCTCATAAATATATTTATTGCTAATAACGCCGCTGCACTGCACGCAGCAATAGCGCTCAATTTAGGCCATAATGGCGCTTTAACAGCAGGTGGCTTAGCTGTAACTATGGCGTGCTCAATGCCCTGCCAAAGTGCTTTATTGGGCGCTATGTCTTTATTTAAATTGTTTAAAGACTCGTTTAAGTAGTCATCAAAATTTTGTTTACTCATACTCGTACCACTCTTGTAATAACTGCCTTGCACGATGATATTGCGACTTACTCGACCCCACTGCCATTCCCAATTGCTGGGCTATTTCTTCGTGGCGGTAGCCTTCAATAGCATATAAAACAAACACCATGCGGGCGCGCTCTGGTAGGCGAACAATTAATTTATCTAACCCGTTTAATCCCTTACAGCTTTGTGCGCTTTGCTCATCCATACCGCTTTGTTCTATGCTCACAACTTTGTTTAACCAGCTTTTGTGCTTGCGTACATAACTAATCGCAATGTTGCTTGCTACGCTGTATAGCCAAGTAGAAAATTGTGAGCGCCCGTCAAACTGCGCTATTTTATGCCACACCTGCACAAACACCTCTTGGGCGGCATCTTCAGCGTGCGCTTCATCGGCCAGTAAGCGCAAACATAAACCGTAAACACGCTTTATATGCAGCTCATATAATGCTTTATAAGCATTTTGATCCCCCGCTTTAACACGCTCAATGAGTGCAAGGTCGCATAGGGGCGTGTGCTCGGGTTTTGTGTGTAACATCCGTGATGTCGCCTTTTAATTATTTTTATTTAAAAACGTGTATTAATGAGTGTATTGATTACTAAGACGCAAAGACAGACAAGAAAGGTTTAAACTAATAATAAAAATAGTTAAATAATTTTATATAGAGCTATTAGATGGGTATTAAAGAGGAATTTTAGATACAAAAAAGCCGCGCTAAAAGCACGGCTTTTTGGGCTTAATTAAAAATTAAGCTTCAGCAATAACGATTACTTTAATAGTAGCTGTTACGTCTGAGTGTACTGCGATTGCAACGTCGAATTCGCCAGTTTCACGGATAGTACCGTGAGGTAAACGAACTTCTGATTTAGCAACTTCAACACCAACAGCTGAGATAGCGTCAGCGATGTCACGAGTACCGATTGAACCGAATAGCTTACCTTCGTCACCAGCTTTAGATACTAAAGTAACTTCTGCTAATGCTTCTAGTTTGTCAGCGCGTGCTTGTGCTGCAGTTAACTGTTCAGCGATTTTCGCTTCTAAGTCTGCGCGACGAGCATCAAACGTTTCAATGTTTGCTTTAGTTGCAGGAACTGCCTTACCTTGCGGGAAAAGGAAGTTACGTGCGAAGCCAGATTTAACAACAACCTGGTCACCTAGGCCACCTAGGTTAGCGATCTTATCTAGTAGAATAACTTGCATGTTTCTACACCTTTTAAAAACTGTTAATCCGCTGCTTACTTATGTAAGTCAGTGTATGGAAGAAGGGCTAAGTAGCGAGCACGCTTAATAGCAGTTGCTAGCTGGCGCTGGTATTTAGCGCTAGTACCTGTAATACGGCTAGGTACGATTTTGCCACTTTCTGTAACATAGTTTCTAAGAGTAGCTAGATCTTTGTAATCGATTTGTTGTACGCCTTCCGCTTTAAAGCGGCAGAACTTACGACGTCTGAAATAACGTGCCATGAGATTAATTCCTCAAATAATTCTTTCTATATGCTGAGCATGCAAAACCAATTGGCTAAGGCCGTTACGACCTTCGTGGCGATTTAAAAAACCACTCACTTGCAATGCCTGCCCAACGTGCAAATGTTGAGTCTGTTGTTGCATTTGCTTACCACTGGCAACAACCTGAAGCCTAACGTAACTATTACGGTTAAGATCTGCTTCGGTTTGCATCGATTTATGTTCTACAACAAAAATACAATGCGGTATGCCTGCAGGGCTTTGGCTAAACTTGGGTGTTTTACAAACAACCCCCGATATAACCAGCTGATTCATATATGGGCTAACCATTACACTAACTGCTGACTACGTGCCATGCTAGGACTCAAAACAATTAAGCAGCTGGTGCTTCTTTCTTCTCTTCTCTTGCAAGAGGAGACGCTTCAGTTACTGCATTTTTAGTACGCATAACTAAGTTACGAAGCACTGCATCGTTGTAGCGGAAAGTAGTTTCTAGCTCGCTGATTACTTCAGTAGGTGCTTCAACGTTCATAAGAACATAATGAGCTTTGTGAAGCTTGTTGATTGGGTAAGCCAGTTGACGACGGCCCCAGTCTTCAAGACGGTGGATAGTACCACCAGCTTCAGTGATAGAACCAGTATAACGTTCGATCATACCAGATACTTGCTCACTCTGATCAGGGTGAACCATGAATACGATTTCGTAATGACGCATGGATATTCCTTACGGTTAATAGAGCCTTCTACCGTTTCGGCCGGTCGGTTTAAGGCAAGGAATTAATAGTGTAAAAGCCGAAATGAGCGCGCATTTTACGCTTAGATGGATAATTAAGCAAGCAGGTTTTTTAAGCTTTGATAGATAAGTGTTAAAGCTATCAGCTATCAGCTATCAGCTATCAGCTATCAGCTATCAGCTATCAGCTATCAGCTATCAGCTATCAGCTATC
>NZ_JALNTN010000015.1:0-106145 GCF_023161905.1 Pseudoalteromonas sp. 2CM41L | reverse complement strand
CAAGTGCATAAAAAAGACCTGGCGCTTTCGCACCAAGTCTTTCATTAAAACCGTCAACCTATTTCAGGACGGGACAACCCTAATATCATAGGGCTTCAAATTATTATACCAAAAGAGTAAGTTATACTTTGCGGTGCATTATTTAAGAGACACTTAAAAGCGATACGTTACAGACGCACCAAGCGTTTGAGGGTTAACAACAGCCACATAGCCTGTTGGGTAACGCCCGCTTGCAGGTTCTACCGATGTATATTCCTCTTCATCAAACGCGTTGTTAATATAAGCGCTCATTAACCAATGCTCACTATCGTAACTAATTGTGGCACATGTAATTGTGTAACCACCGGCAATACGCTCTTGTGTATTAGTTAAATCACCATAATATTCATCCACATAATTAGCACTTACATTAACTTTTAAGCTATCAGTAAACCAATGCGACAACCCTAAGCTAGCTGTAAGCTCTGGTGCAGAGTTAAGCTCGTTGCCAACTGCATCGCTGTACGTGGCCGATTCATCTATTTTAGTTTTAAGTAACCCAAGCCCTGCATGGAGTTGCCTTTGCTCACCTAACATACTGTATGCTTCAAGCTCTAAACCATAGCTATGAGCATCATCAATATTAGTGATTTTTCTATCTGAACTTAACGCTTGATACCCGCCAAAGTTATTATAAAAAATGTTCGCACTAATATTAATATCACCATTATGAAGTACACTGCGCGAGCCTAGCTCGTAGGTGTTTACTGATTCTTGGTCGTAGTAGTAATACTCTTGTGCGGTAAAATCTAACGCGCCGCCACCCGAGTTATAACCTCTACGGGCGCTGGCCGATAACGTTGTTTCATCTGTAATTTCGTATTGAATCGCTAATGTAGGTAATTTTATAGTGTTAGAGTCATCTAATTGCTCAACTAACCTACTCCCCCCAAAAGCCATATCAAAATTACGAAGCTGCTCTTCGCGCTCTATTCTAAGCCCTGCGGTGAGCGTAAATGCTTTAGTTAACTTAAAGCTTGTTTCTGAATAAATTGCTTTTGAGTCACTGCTGTCGTCACCAAAATAATCTGTTGCGCCTACACCTTTAAAAAAGGGACTCGGCACGCAAGTTATTGGGGATTAGTTAGCCTTGCAGGTTTGTGCTTTTGCATGGCGGGCTCTACCCTATTACAAGCCTTGTTAACAGAGCACTATTTTAAATATTATCAAAGTATTACTGTTGATTTTAGTGCGGTAGTATTTGCACTTATATTTTACTTTAGTGCCAAAAAAGTAAAAGCAAAATCTGCTCACAATACAAGTACGCCAGTATAGTTTTACAACGGGGTTTAAGCTAACAAATTAAACCCCTTTTACTACTTTGCCCCTTTACAAAACGTCAGCGCTAAACACGATACAAACCGATATATCGCCCCCTGGTAATTAAGCTTTGGTTTAAGCTGTTATTCTATTCTTGATTAAGCTGGTCTAACCAGCTACCATTTTTAAATTGAGCATTTAAAAAAGCAATAATAAGTAATGAACACAAACGCTTCAAAGCACGTCACTATAACCTGTAACGACAGGCAAACTCTAAGCGCACACCTATTTACACCCACCAGCCCTATTAAAGGTGCGGTGATGATTGCCCCTGCAACCGGTATAAAGCAGCAGTTTTATGCAAACTTTGCTACTTACTTACAGCAACATGGCTTTGGCGTTATTACGTTTGATAACAGTGGCATTGGCCAATCGCTTAACCGCAGCATTAAAAAAAGCAAAGCCAGTTTACAAAGTTGGGGTGAGCAAGACATGCCTGCGGTACTTGAGCATTTGCAAAGGGTATTTCCTAATACGCAGTATCATTTAGTGGGTCATAGCGCCGGCGGGCAATTAGTGGGGCTAATGCATAACGCTAACGAGCTAAACTCCGCGTTTAATTTTGCTTGCTCGTCGGGTAAATTAACTAATATGAGCTTAGCGTATCAGGTTAAAGCGCACTTTTTTATGAATGGGGTTATACCCTTTAGTAATGCCTTGTTTGGTCATACTAAATCGCAGTGGTTTGGCATGGGCGAGCCACTACCTAAAGGCGTAGCTAAACAATGGCGAAAATGGTGTAACGCCCAAGGGTATGTGCAATCAGCATTTGGTGATACCGTATTCCAACACTGTTACAACACGCTTTCTATGCCCTCAATATGGGTTAATGCTACCGATGACGATATTGCTAACAATGCAAATGTTGCCGATATGCTCTCGGTTTTTCCTAAATTAAAAGCACAAACCCTAACCTTAAACCCACACGACTATGGTTTAAAGGAAATTGGCCATATGAAATTTTTTAGCAAAAAATCTGACGGATTATGGCCACTTGCGCTTAATTGGCTAAACAAACACAGTTAAAAAAGGATGCGTTTACACCGTTAATTTACGGCGTTAATTTGCTTTTTAACTGGTTTTTCACGCGTTACGAAATAGCATACGAGTGAGCCGCCAGTTACCATTATTACTCCTTGCCAAAACGAGGCACTAAGGGTAATAGATAAATAAAGCGCCGAAATAATCGCTGAAAAAACCGGCGTAAAATACGAAAGCGTACCAAGCAACATTAAGTTACCGCCAATAATAGCTTGGTTCCAAAGAGCATACCCGCTGCCAACAACCACACCAGCTAGCACAAGCGTTACGGTCGCGTGCAGTGTAAAGGTCATTTTTGGCTCGTCACTTAATCCATACAACACCCATAAGCTTAGTGCTGTGGCGATAAAAAACAGCACAATGGCATTTTGCCCATTGCTATTTTTTTGAGTAATTACACAGTAAACAGACCAAATAAAAGGCGCTACAAACGCCAATAAGTAGGCCGTTGGGTTACTGGCAAAATTGCCCATAATACTATTAAGTGATAACCCACTATCGCCACCAACGCACCAAGCCACACCAAAAAAAGCGAGTAGCATACCGGGGTAAATCCAAACACTTACTTTACTACGGTTAACCATAATACTGAGCAAAATGGTAAGTGTGGGCCATAAATAATTTATAACTGCCATTTCTACCGCTTGGTGGCGATTATTAGCAAGCCCTACAAACAGCGCTAAACACACCTCGTAAAGTGCAAATAAAGCAGTACCCCAAATAATATAGCGCTTATTAAACCCAGCAAACTTAGGCCGTCCCATTACCAAAATTAAAAACAGCGCGCTTACACTGTACATAAGTGCCGCCCCACCTATAGGGCCAAATAACTCCGAAACATCCCTGAGCAGAGCCACTAAACAACTCCATAATAAAATAGCGGCAATGCCATAAAGCGTGTATTTATGATTAGAAAAAAAGTCCATTAACTACCTAAAAGTACTACTTACGTTTGACGTTACGCTAACAGTAATTAGTGGGTTAAACAATTGTTGCTCATCATTTATTGTTATAAAGATGTTTTTGGCCTGAACTTAAGTGTTTGACCTTTTGGTCAGTAAAGTTACAATCATTCAACACGTTAAAAACAGCATCGCCATAATGAGCACACAAACAAAGCCAAATAAAAAAGAACTCACCCGAGTAAAAAACCAAACATTAATACTCGATGCCGCCGAGCAATTGTTTTCTCAGCTTGGTTACGATGGCACCAGTATGAGTATGGTTGCCAAAGAAGCAGGCGTTCCTAAGGCCAATATTTTATATTATTTTAAAAGCAAAGACGGCCTATACGAAAACGTAATAGACCGCATTATTGCACACTGGAACTTAGGCTTAGATAACGTAACCCCTGAGGACGACCCTGCGCATGTGTTGTATCACTATATTAAAAGCAAAGTCATACTTGCCGTAAACCAGCCGCTGCAATCACGTTTATTTGCCAGTGAAATACTGCGCGGCGCTCCTTATTTGCAAAACTACTTTAGAACCAACACACGCCCGTGGGTAAAACAAAAGGTAGATGTGTTTCAGGCCTGGATAGATGCAAACAAAATGGATAATGTTGACCCTTACCATTTATTATTTACCATTTGGTCAACTACGCAGTACTACGCCGACTTTCAGGCCGAAGTGTTACTGGTAATGAACAAATTAGAATACGACGAAACCGATGTGGCACAAATAACGCAATCAACTGCCCACATAATTTTAAAAGGTATTGGTTTAAAAATACCTGAGCACAGTGAGGCTTAACCCATGGATAACTTTACCACCCCAGACTTATTTGACGATCACCGCAATAGCGTACAAGTAGCCGACAGCGGCCTGCGCCACTTTGGTAAAAAAACCACATTTAGTGGCCAAGCAGTTACCGTTACCTGCCCAGACGATAACTCGTTTGCCGCCGACATACTGCATGAAAACGGCAAGGGTAAAGTACTGGTTATTGATGGCTTCGCTAGCAAACGCTTTGCTTTTATAGGCGATATTATGGCGGAGCGCGCGTTAAAAAACGGCTGGGAAGGCGTGATTATTAACGGCTGTTGCCGCGACATTGAAATACTTGCCACAATGGATTTACCGGTTATGGCACTGGGCTCAACCCCGCGCAGTACATTAAAGCGTGGCTTTGGAGATAAAAATCAAACAGTGACCATGCTTAGTACCACAATTAACCCTAACGATTGGCTATACGCCGATGTAAATGGCTTAATTATTAGCCCCAACGCATTACTATAAACGCCATATTTGCAACCAAGTTGGTGCAATCACGCACCAACTTGGTGTGTTTTCACCTCTAAATTACGCCTTCTTTAATACTTATATTTTTATAAATATCTGCTAAACCCCATACAAACCAAACAAAACCTGACCGAACGGACAACTTTATTGCATTTGGCATTGCTTTTGCTTAGCTTTTAGGCAATATAATAGCTAACCGATTAAAAAGCGGATCAGGCTCTGTAAAATAAAAATAAGATGTTACGCAGTGGGCTAAAAAATAATAATAACTAATTCGTCTTTTTAATCATCCTAAATCTGATTATAACCAGTTGGTCAGATTTACTTTATAACGAGTGGTGATATGAGTACCAAAACACATAATAATTTTACCGGTATTTTTTGTGACCATGGCCCTAACGCATGGCAAATACAAACCCACGGCAAACTTGTAAATAAGCGCCTTGCGGTAAAAGATGTATTTGCTGTTAAAGGCGAGCGCAACAGCGCAGGTAACCCAAGCTGGTTTAAAGCAGCAAAACCTGCACAGCAAACAGCAAGTGCCGTAAACAAACTAATGAATGAAGGTTGTCGCTTTACAGGCTTTACCCATACCGATGAGCTGGCCTACAGCTTAGAGGGCAATAACATTCACTATGGTGCAGCACAAAACCCAAAACTTAAAGGCCATGCAAGTGGCGGCTCAAGTATGGGCTCGGCAGCAGCTGTGGCGGCTAACCTAGCCGATATTGGCTTAGGCACTGATACTGGTGGCTCTATAAGGATACCTGCAAGTTATTGTGGCTTATTTGGTATAAGGCCAAGCCATAACGTAATTGAAAAAGATGGCCTAATACCGCTAGCGCCCCCATTTGATACCATTGGCTGGCTTACGCAAAATGCAGAGCTGCTAAGCGATGTAGGCAATGTACTGTTACCAAATCAAGCTATTAATAACGTTGATACTTTAGTTATTTGCGAGCCATTATTTGAGCTGGTTGACCCTGCATTACAAGCCCCACTTAAACAACTGCTTGAAAAAACCAAACCTTATTTTAAACACCATAAAGAATTTGAACTGCCTAACAGCAGCTTATTAAGCGAACTGGCTGACAGCTTTAGAATACTGCAAGGGCGAGCAATCGCAAAAACGCATAAAGATTGGCTTCAATTGCCAGGGCAACTTCCCCAGTTTGCTCCGGCAATTGCGGCACGTTTTAACATGGCGCTTGCCCTAACCGCCCAAGAAGAGCAAGAAGCACTAAATGTACAAACCCAGTGGCAAACACTAATCGCTAAAAACCTAAACACAAACAGCTGTTTATTTTTGCCAACCACACCCACAACTGCACCTAAATTGGGCGCCGACACAAGCGCCTTACGCATGCAAATAATCACCTTATCGGCCATTGCGGGCTTGAGCCGCTCGGCGCAAGTACACTTACCATTGGCTAATTTAGAAAATGGCCACCCGTATGGGTTTTCATTAATGATGAGCCACGGCAACGATAAAAGCCTACTTGCCTGCGTACAACAATTAGCTGCCCACTTTAAACAGGACACTCTTGCATGAGCACACACAACATTGCCTTTACTGCCCCGCATTTTGCAGCAACCGAGGCAGGCACCTTAATACTAAAACATGGCGGTACAGCCACTGAAGCCATGGTAGCGGCAGCGGCTGCTATTAGCGTGGTATATCCGCATATGAACTCAATTGGCGGCGACAGTTTTTGGCTTATTGATAACCCAAACCAAAGTATACCCACTGCCATTGATGCCTGCGGGCGCGCACCAAACGATATAAGCGCCTATAGCAATGAGCCACACATACCAGAGCGCGGCGGTTTAAGCGCGCTTACTCAGGCTGCAACACTTCGCGGCTGGCAAAAAGCCCTTGCGGTAGATGAGCACGCAGCTCTTTCACTAAGTACTATTTTAGCCCCAGCCATAAAGCTCGCGCGCGATGGCTTTACAGTATCTAAAAGCTTGCAAGCAGGCTGCGAAAAGCTTGCTACCGCTTCAAACACTAATGCTGCCTTTAAAGAGCTTTACATACCCAACGGTAAACCGTTGCAAGCGGGCCAACATTTTAAAAACCCAAAACTTGCCAATACCTTTGAGCACTTAGCCGAGCATGGCTTAAACGCCTTTTACCAAGGGCCTTTAGCAGAGTCGTTTGCAAACGATTTAGCTGCCGCAGGCAGTGCAATTACACGCGCTGATATTGCCAATACGCAGGCCGATTTAGTAACGCCGCTCAGTGCTAATTTATCGGGCATACAGTGTTATAACTTACCCGCCCCCACACAAGGCGTACATTCTCTGCAAATAATTGGCGCTGTTAATAAACTAAAACATTTAGCCAAAACAGAGGCTGATTGGATGCACTTAATTGTTGAGGCAACCAAACAAAGCTTTACTCACCGCCCTACACTTTGGGCCGACCCAGACGCGCTTGGCGATGATTATAAAAACGCATTAACTGATGAGCGCTTAAGTGCGCTTGCCAGCAATATAGATATGAGCCAAGCCAAGCAATGGCCATTTAATGCAGAGCCAGGCGATACCGTTTGGATGGCCGCACGGGATAAAAACGGCCAACTAGTAAGCTTTATTCAAAGTGTTTACTGGGAATTTGGCAGCGGCATTTTGATGAGCGAAGGCGGCTTTGTGTGGAATAACCGCGGTTTAAGTTTTAGTTTAAATAGCAACGATGCCAATGCCTTAAAAGCGCATAAAAAACCGGCTCATACACTCAACCCTGCTTTAGCAAAATTTGACGATGGTAGGCGCCTTGCCTACGGCACCATGGGCGGCGAAGGCCAGCCACAAACACAAGCTGCTGTATTTAGTGGTTACGCATGGCGTAATAAATCAATTACCCAAGCAGTAAGCGATCCGCGTTGGTTATTAGGGCGCACCTGGGGCGATACAAGCACAAATTTAAAGGTAGAGCAAAGCTTAGTAATTCAAGTTAAACATGAATTAAATCAACGTGACCACGACTGGGTAAGCGTTGATAATAACAATGAAATGATGGGTCATGCAGGTGCCATTTTAGATACGCCTACCAGCCTTGAAGCAGCCACCGATCCTCGTTCAGATGGTCGCGCAACAGTAACTACAGCAGGAACACAATGACAGAAATAATAAATCAATGGCCGATTATAGCGGCCTTAATAGCAACCGGTATTTTTGCAGGTATTTTAGCAGGCCTGTTTGGTGTAGGCGGCGGCATAGTAATTGTGCCTGTGCTGTACTTTTTACTGCAAGGCTTTGGCGTAAGCCCTGAGTCGGCCATGATGATAGCCACAGCGACATCGCTTGCCACCATAGTGCCTACTTCTATTTCGTCGATTCGCTCGCACCATGCAAAAGGCAATATCGACCTTGCTTTAATTAAATACTGGGCCCCGTTTATTTTGGTAATGGCCGTGATATGTAGCTACTTAGCTCATTCTATACGCGGTAATGCATTGGTACTTATGTTTGCCTGTATTGCCATTTTAGTAAGTTTAAACATGTTATTTAGAGCCGGCGCGCCTGCCCTTGTTAGTAAATTACCAGGTAAATTTGGCCAAGGCATTATGGCAAGTATTGTCGGTGGTTTATCGGTAATGATTGGCATAGGTGGCGGCACTATTGGCGTACCTATGCTAAACGCGTTTAACGTACGTGCTCATGTTGCCGTTGGCACCGCTGCTGTATTTGGCTTATTAATCGCGTTACCGGGCGTTATTACTTTATTAAGTATTGGTACTACACCCACCGATGCGCCGCTTGGCACGTGGGGCCTTGTAAACCTACCTGCTTTTATACTTATTATTCCGCTTACTATTTTGTTTGCCCCTATTGGCGTAAAAATTGGTAGCAAGCTAGATCAAAAACAATTAAAACGCGCCTTTGCCGTTGTATTAATGATAACGGGCATTCGTATGCTTATTCAGACTCTGGGAGCCTAAAACATGTTTAGCGACACGCAAATTCAAACTTTAAATCCGCCACAGCGATTACTCATGGGCCCAGGCCCAATAAATGCAGATCCACGCGTGCTACGTGCTATGTCGGCGCAGCTAATTGGCCAATACGACCCAGTAATGACCGGTTTTATGAACGAAACCATGGCTCGCTATCGCGAAATTTTTAAAACCAAAAACGAATGGACCATGTTAGTTGATGGTACATCGCGCGCAGGCATAGAAGCCGTTTTATGCTCTATTTTACGCCCAGGCGATAAAGTACTGGTGCCCATTATGGGCCGCTTTGGCCACTTGCTTGCTGAAATAGCCGAGCGCGTAGGCGCAAAAGTACACACCATAGAAGTTCCGTGGGGCGAGGTATTTACCCCCGAACAAATAGAAAAAGCCATTGTTGATGTAAAACCCCATGTACTTGCTATGGTACAGGGCGATACCTCTACAACCATGAACCAACCCCTTGAACACATTGGCGATATTTGCCAAAAGCACGACGTATTATTTTACTGCGATGCCACCGCTTCGATTGTAGGTAACGATTTACCCGCCGATGAGTGGAAGCTCGATGCGCTTTCGGTTGGATTGCAAAAATGTTTAGGTGGCCCGTCTGGCTCTGCCCCTTTAACACTGAGCGATAAATGCGCCGATTGGATCCAAAAACGCAAAAAAGTAGAAGCGGGTATTCGTACCGCGCAGCATACCGATGGCACCGAGCCATTTGTACGCTCAAACTACTTTGATTTAGGCATGATCATGAATTACTGGGGCGAAGAGCGCCTTAACCACCACACCGAAGCCACCAGCATGCTGTATTGCGCATCAGAATGTGCTCGCATTGTTATTGAAGAAGGCGTTGATAACTGCGTTGCCCGCCACAAGTTACACGGCGATGCCATGCTAACGGGTATTCAAGCGCTGGGCTTAAACGTATTTGGCGACTTAAACCATAAAATGAACAACGTAGTGGGTGTTTACATACCCGAAGGCATTAATGCTGACCACGTACGCGGACAAATGCTAACCGACTTTGGTATTGAAATTGGCACCTCGTTTGGGCCGCTGCATGGCAAAATTTGGCGTATTGGCACCATGGGTTACAACGCCCGTAAAGATGCCGTATTACAAACATTGGCAAGCCTAGATGCCTGCTTACACGCCAACGGCTATAAAGGCCCTAAAGGCGAAGCCGCTATTGCCGCCCTTGCCCATTATAAATAAAAAAGGATTTAGCATGACGATTGCAAGCCCCCTCCATGAGCCATTATTAAACAGTGAGCTGGCTAATAAATTTGCCGCGCGCGCGTTATTGCGCTGTAAAACGCTCAGTGGCCTATCGCAAATGCAAGGTGGCATTCACCGTGTGTATTTATCTAAAGAGCACAAAGAGTGTAACCGTGTCACTGCTGAATGGATGGCTGAGGCGGGCATGCAATCGTGGCAAGACGAAGTCGGCAATTTATGGGGGCGCTTAGCATCATCTAACCCAAACGCTAAACGTTTAATTATTGGCTCACACCTAGACACCGTACCAAACGCCGGTGCATTTGATGGTATTTTAGGTGTGCTACTCGGTATTGAAATAGCCGCCCTTGCACACACGCTTAAGCTTGATTTACCATTTCATTTAGATGTAGTGGGCTTTTGTGATGAAGAAGGCACTCGCTTTGCCACCACGTTAATTGGCTCAAAAGCACTGGCGAACGAATTTGACCCCCAGTGGTTAAATATACAAGATACAAACGGCATTAGTATGCGCCAAGCCATGCTTGATTTTGGCCTAAACCCTGATGATTACGCTAAAGCCGCCCTTAACAAAAACGAATTACTCGGTTATTGGGAAACCCACATAGAGCAAGGCCCAGTGCTTGAATCGGTAAACCAGGCGCTAGGCGTAGTAACCGCTATTGCTGGCGCCAAACGCGCTATGATCACCCTAACAGGCCTAAGCGGCCATGCAGGCACTACGCCAATGAACTTACGCCAAGATTCGTTAGTTGGCTGCGCCGAGCTTACCCTTGCCATAGAGCAACTAGCAAAAAACGCGAGTAATGGTGAAGTAGCCACCGTAGGGCAAATTCATGCTCGCCCAGGCGCTACAAATGTTATTGCCGGTAAAACGACCATAAGCCTAGATGCACGCGCACAAAATGATGCCGACCTAGCAGTATTACTTAATGCAATACATACCCGCGCCGATCAAATTGCTACATCGCGTAATTTAACGCTTGATTGGCAATGGACACATGCGGCCGACGCCGTAGCGTGCGACACTCAGATTCAACAATTGTTTAGCAGTGCCTGTAAATTGAATAACCAAGCCTCGCCTTCACTTGCCTCTGGCGCTGGACACGATGCCATGGCTATTGCCCCTATTTGCCCTGTAGGCATGCTATTTATACGCAGCCCTGGCGGGATAAGCCATCACCCCGCAGAAGCTGTTATTGATGAGGATGTAACAAAAGCCCTTAGCGTAATGTACAGCGCGCTCATGCTGTATGTAAAAGAGTTAGAAAAGTAACTAACGGTTATTAAGCGCAGGGTAGGCTATGTGTTGTTAGCTTAGCCCTGCGTATTAAACGGGGCTGTGGTTATTAATTAAAGCCAGTATTTAAAGTCGGAGTTTAAAACTTAATTAAGGCTTAAGCCAAGCTCATTTAAACTCGCTTCAAAGCGCTGCCATTTTCTATTTATTTTACGCTTAGCCGATGAGCTCACGTAATTACTAATAGGAAAAAACTCAGTATTACCAATATCATCAACAACAACACACCGCTCAATGGTGCCGTTATTATTAACACACGCTATATTGCGTGGTTTTATTTCTTTGGTGATCACTAAATTGTGTAATAAATAATCTTTTAAGTTTAATAGTGGCTCGGCTAAGGCTTCACTATTTGGCTGATTTAAATAATATTCTAGCGTTTTAGCCGGCTGATTATTTGCATCAATCACTAAGTCAAACACGTACCCTGTGCCAATATTGGTGTGTACCGTACCATGGTATCGCGCTAACAACTGCCACTGAATGTTCCGGTTACTAAGTCGCTTATAATAAGCCAGCTCTTGATCTTGCTCCTGCGAAAACCCTTCATGGCTTACTTTTATACATAAATTATGTGCCTCAGGATGCCTGTAACACGTTCTATGCGCCCCTTTACCTACAATTAAATCGTCGTTCAATGAGATCAAACCAATTTTCGTCCTAACGTAAATTTACAAATACCAATTCGCTTAATTAAGTAACCTGTTTTGAGGATTGGTATAAAACGAGGTAAATAACACGCCTTAAAATCGCACGCTTAGTATTTACATCTATTAATGCAGCTTTTATTACTATGTCAGTAATAAAGTAGGTACATTCGTTAAATAAGCCGGCCATTTTAACTATAAATTAGGGTTTATCAAGGTAAATTAAGAAAGCAGTGGGTATACAAGCGACTAAAATAGCCTTATGAAATAAGTATCACACTAGACTGGGTAATAATTAAATAAACTAAAAGTGTATGCAGCCATACATTTGTTAATTAGCGCGCTTCGTCCTAATAATAAGCATTCATAAATAGCTTAATAAAAAACGAATACGTATACTTTGATATTTTGGAAATGGAGAACATAGGATGTTAAAAAATATTTTATTTTTAATAGGTTGCATACTAATAACTATTGCAGCATGGCTTGTTTTTCAAGCTTTTGGTCAACACACTTTTTCAATAATGCTAATAATTTCTGCTGTAGTAATTTTCAAAATTGGCTGGACTAAACTTAAGCATCGAAAGTAATCTCTCGTCTATTTTGCCATTCAACATGCTTACTAAGGTTTGAATGTTAATGGCTATATACCGCACAACTATATAGCCATTTGCTTTACTTAAGCTTATTAAACCTTAGCTTAGTTACTCAATCGTTACCTTTGCATCACTTACCCATGTTTCGGTTATCGCCTCTTCGTTTTTATCAACCAAATACGCGCGTATGCTTACGGGGTCGTTATTGCTCTGTTTGTAGTCAAATGCTAATCTCCATTGGTTGGTTCCCACTATTGGGTAAGCACCAATTGGCTCCAGTATTTCGCCGTTACTGGCTTCAACAATAGGCTTTATGCCACTTTCTCTATCTAGGCCTTTAAACACTGGCCCTTCAAAATCAATCACCATTTTGTTTACGCCCTCAGGTATAGGCTGGCCAGGAATTCCGCCCTGCCCTTGGCGAGTATTAACAACACTTGCCAGTGTTTTTGATTTTGGATCGAGTGGACGCCACTCAATATCATAAGAAAAGGTAAACTCATCGCCTTTACGTACCTCTTTTTCAGGCACCCAATAGGCAACAATGTTATCAAACGTTTCATCTTTGGTTGGGATTTCGATTAGCTGCACAGCGCCTCTCCCCCAATCACCCGTAGGCTTGATCCACGCTGATGAACGCTTATTGTAAAACACGCCGTCGTCTTGGTAGTTATTAAAGTCACGGTCTCTTTGGATTAAGCCAAAGCCTTTAGGGTTTTCATCAATAAAGCTATTGGTCGACACCGACTGCGGATTATTTAACGGTCGCCAAATATACTGGCCCGACCCAGTATGAATCGCTAAGCCATCGCTGTCGTGAATTTCTGGGCGCCAGTCTTTCGCTACCGTTTTATCTTTTTCTGAGTACCAATACATGCTGGTTAGCGGCGCTATACCTAAGCGCTCTACATCGGCGCGCATATACAAATTAGCACTTACAGAGGTAACATGCCCTTTGGCCTCTTTGTTATCTTTACTTAAACCAAACCGATAAGCACCTGTAACAGAGGGCCCCTCAAGCAAAGCCCACACAGACATGCTCTCACCTTTATTTTCTGCAGGGCCTAGCCAAAATGCCGAAAAGCGTGGAAATTCTTCTGGCTCACTCATACCGGTATTAATTGCAATACCGCGAGCCGACAACCCATATTGCCCCTGAGGGCCATCAGTTCTAAAATAAGACGCCCCCAAAAACGATATCCAATCTGGTTTTATATCGGGGCGCATAATTCTAAAGCCTGCAAACCCAAACCCTTCTGGCAGGTCGTGGGCTGGGCTGTCGTCAGGCATATCAAAAAGTGCATTATTAAAAGGCAGTTCTTTAACATTGTTTTTATCATCTCTGATGAAAATACTTACCGGCTCAGGAAAATATCGCCCAGGGTAAAATAATTGTACCGGTGCCTTTTTGCCATTTGGGTAGAGGGTTTCATCTTCTTTAAAGCGTATTTTCCAATGTTCGTCATAGGTAATTTTATCGATAAGCTCAGGGGCTGGCACTTCCACAGGCGTATAAGGCTTTTTGGCAGAGGCTTTTGCCATTGCTTTTAAATCTTCAAAAGTAAACTTAGCACTTGCTTGTGCTTGCGCCGCGTGAAACGACACAGAGGAGGCAATAATAGCGGCAATAAATAACTTTAACTTCATAAAAAGTATCTCTAATAAAGGGAGTCTAAAAATAAGCGCCCAGTACGAACGCCTAACTTAAAATGCGTGTAAAGATATTACACACCGCAATATGAACTCGCGTTTACTAAAATAACGTTATTTGGCGAAGCTTCTATGCTTAGCTGTGTTTGGGGGGGTTGTGTTTGAATAGTTGTGTTTGAATAGCTGTATTTAATAAATGCGGCTGATATAGCTTTTACTTAGTTAAAGCCAGTTAGTGCTTTAAAATCGAAATACTGATCTGTGCGTCGCTGCTACGCTTAGTATAACTACCTGATTAATGCAGGCTTGTGAACAAGAACTGAGAAGTCGAGTAGCATATTCAATCCTTTTTTAGCTTATAACACCCACTTAAAAGTGTTAAGCGTGAGGAATTGCCATTACATTGGTTTGCTATGTATTAAAGGCCACCACATAAGTCTAAAAAATTCCCTGTCGAAAACGATGACTTTGCTGATGAAAGCCAATAAATAGCTTCAGCCACCTCCTCAGGTTCACCTCCACGCTTAAGAGGAATAAGCTCCTTTAACCTTTCTACTCTTTCAGGTTCACCACCATCAGCGTGCATTTGCGTATTAATTAGCCCAGGACGCACACAATTAACTCTAATTCCTTCACAGGCAACCTCTAGTGATAAACCTTTAGTGAGTGTATCTATAGCCCCTTTTGAGGCAGCATAATCAATATATTCATTCGGTGAACCTGAACGAGATGCCCCCGATGAAACGTTTACAATAACACCACCTTTTCCGCCATGGCGTGTAGACATACGCTTTATGGCCTCTCGACAGCATAAAAAGTAACTAGTCACGTTGTTTGCTAAAATAGTATTAATTCTTTCAGCTGTTAAATCCTCCAAACGCGACTGCTTACGTAAAATACCAGCGTTATTAACAAGTACTGATAAAGGGCCTAGCTCGGCATCAATTTTTTTAAACAGCCTTACCACATCATTCTCAACCGAAACATCTGCTTGGACTGTAATACAACGATTACCTGCAGCCCTAATATCGCTTGCGACAGCTTCGGCCGAAGCTAGATTAGACTTGTAATTGATACAAACCGCATACCCTTTTGATGCAAATAATTTAGATGTTGCAGCACCAATACCTCGACCTCCGCCCGTTATTAAAACCACTTTTGTGTTATTCATAAGTCATCCTTAAATAATGATGGAGGAATATAAAATGCTTTGCTAAACAATAAGTTGTTGGCATAAATTAGCAATACAGGAGTCAAACCAACTGTTTACGTTCTGCTTTACAATTTTTTATTATGCTTAATTTTCTTACTACGTAATTGAATACCAAGTTGCGTGCCTAATAAAACAGCCATTACATGCAGCAAAGCTGGAATCAAATATATTAAAGGCTCCATTGATATTTCTATCAAAATAGATAGTAAGGCACCGACACTTAAGTTAATAAACCAATAAACAGCCGCAACTAAAAGGCGTATTTATAAGGCCTCACTGTTTGCTTGTACCCTAAGTAACAATAAACAATTAAAGAGGTTCCAAACCCGAGGACGTAATGAGTATAAATGTATGATGTGCTTTGAGTCACCTCATCAAAGCCAACAATCAACGTTGCTATTGTTGATAAAGCAATTAGTAATAAATACAAGCCTACTGAAAAGAGTACAATCCTAGAGTATTTCACGATAATCCTTGAGCAATATAATTAGGCTGTAGATTTGAATGCTAACGCCTCAAGCTTCGCTGGCGTCCTGATGACTTGATTTGTGAGGCATTTTTTCAACGAAGGTTGCCTTAACCCTTTTAGATAAAAGCAAATACGGTACCCAGATTATTCCGCCTATCAGAACTCTGAAAAATTCTTTAGCAGTTTCTGGGTCCCAAAAGGGCTCATCAGGCATGGCAAGCTGTACTAGCCATGAGTCTAAGGGTATAAAAATCAATGAAATCACCACTATTAATATGTAAGTGAAGGGAAACCTATAGTTCTTGGAGAAAAATAGAAATGCTAAATATATTAGTGCAGCAAACATTGCTACGTTATATACAATTTCACCAATTATAAGTGGAGCCCAAAATGGACTGTATGCTTCCGAGCCAACGGTCGTTAAAGCTTCCCACGTACCATCACTAAATATTGGTTGGAATAAAGGAAAGGTTGTAGCAAAGAGCCTGATTGGGCCCATTACGACTCCAATACCAACTAATATAAGCCAACCGGACAGCCCTTTAAGTTCTTCATTATTACTCACGGTATCTCCTTGATGCCTAACAGCTTATTGAACACCACTTTGGGGGTTTATAACGCCCCAAAGCGGCGCATATTACATTGCTCAATAATTCCACTAAATAACTGTAATGTAAACAAGCAATTAGACAGTAGTGAAAAAGCCTTTGTTATGTTGCCCCAAAACGACTTTTAATAATGTTATTGGACAAAGTCAGAATAACTGTTTATATGCACAGTTTACTCTAAAGGTAAATTTTGCCTTTGTGCATTCAGCACGTAATTAGCTAAAGCACTAGTTAGATAAGTGAGCCTTAACATAATAATGAAACAGGCCCGCTAAAGTGTTTATGATAAAACGAATGGGTTAGTGATTTACTTTACATCAAAGTTCACATGGTCAAAGTAAGGATTACTCTCACGCGCTTTAAGTACACTAATTGTAGTGAGCACAATAAGCTTTAGCTCGCCATTTACGTTAATGGCAATGCACTCTTGTTTGAGTGCATTGCGTTTTGTATCAGTTGCTACACCACATACACTATCACCATTTTTTAAAATAAGCTCAACGCTTAAATGGTGCATACAGGCAATTTCGATGTAATCGTAATGGTTGCAACTGATCATAACGTCCTCTTTATATATTATTTAGCAGGTTTAAGTAGCATTAAAGTGGCAATAACAATTAAGTTACCTACATACCATAAATCTTTAATTACAAATTGCCCTAAACGCTCTAATAACGTGCTTGAGCTAAACGCGCCGTTTGCGGTAATTAAAAATGTTTGGGTCATTAAAAATACGCTTAAACACGCTAAGCCACTAACAATAATAAGCTTTTTATTATTAAGTAAAATGCCTATGCCAAGTAACACTGCAAATAATACATCAAACCCACCAATGATATTTGATGCGCCTTGTACGCTAAATACCGTGTATAACCACGACATAAACGGTGAGGTTTCTACTAGGCCTACAATGGCTTTGGCTTCAAACTCATAAAATTTCATGCCGCCAATCCACAGTAACACCATAGCAACCGGTATAAAGTTTAAAAGTACGTGTTGTTTGTCTGTTAGTTTATTTTTATAAAACAAAAATAAATACAAAGGGATGATAGCAAAGTATTTAATTATGCCTTGCCCACTGCCAATAATTGGAAAGCCGCCTAACTGTGCCATCCAGCGGTTACTGGCAAATAAGGTAAGCAAAGGCACTATGCTAACAACTAATGCGAGTATAACTGCAGGCACAGGCTTTATTAATTTTAAATGCGCAGCTAAGGTGGTGACTGCCAACGCAATCATCGCGGTGCCCGTGAGCAAACCTAATGTATTGTTACTGAGTAAGGTATCAAGTTCATAAAAACTAAAGGTAGCTGAGAGTGTGTTTGGGTTTGCACCTAAAGCAAACGATACACCAAGTAATGCAAAGCTGAGTGTAAGTAAAAAGGTGAGTGCGTTATTTGTGTGTGTTATGTTCATTGTGTGCCCATTAAATCTGTAATGGCTAATAAAGACCTAATTTTTACAAAAAGTGATTCAACTAAAGTTAAATTTTTTAATACAAGGAAGGGCATTTTGGTTTTTACGTTTACAAAAGCCACGCGTGAAAAGCGCGGTTATTAATTATGTCTTAGAAAACTTACTATGGTAGAGCACCTTGAGGTGGCCGGGTTATTTTTAACTGAGCAACAGCATAATGAAAGGGTTGACGAGCAATACGATTGCTCTCATCTTATACAGTTTAATGGTGAAACTATAGGTACGCTAAAGTACAAAATATGGGGTAGCCACATTGAAATAATGCAATTACAAATACACCCCAACCATCAAAATAAAGGCTACGGCAAAGGCGTTATTGAGCAAGTAATTAAAACTGCAAAGTTAAAGCCTATCAAACTAACAGTACTTAAAAACAACCCTGCTAAAGCACTTTATACTCGACTAGGCTTTAAGGTCACTGGGGAAGATAACTATGAGTACCATATGCAAACCCAGCCTATAAATAACTAAGAGCTACTCTCTTTGATCTTTAAAATCTTTTTTTCTGAAAATGGTTAGGTGCCAGCCCCATTTAAGCGAGCCTAATCTTAAAAATACAGTGGTAAAAAGTGAGCCTAAAATACACCAAATGTAATCGACTTCTATGGTAAACAGCGCAGCATAAACTAGGCCGCCTACTAAACAGGCTGAAGCATAGGGCTCGTTTCGCATAACTGAGGGTACTTCGCGGCAAATTACATCTCGTATTAGGCCGCCAAAAATCCCTGTGGTGATCCCCATTGTTATCGCTATTACCATACCTGTACCGCTTATTAAGGCTTTTTCTATCCCCATAATATTAAATAATGCCATACCTATAGCATCGACTAATAAAAAGTAATAGTTATTTACATGAGGTAAGTAACGCACAAAAAATATGGTGGCAATAATAGCGGCGTAAGTTGAGTATAAATACTCAGGCGTAGCTATCCAAAATATAGGTTTATCTAAAAGTATGTCTCTTAGCGTGCCGCCACCTAAAGCTGTAACAGTTGCTACCACCACTACACCAAAACCACTTATGCTTTTTTCATAGCCGAGCAATGCACCTGCTACCGAAAAAAATGCCACCCCAAGCAGCCCCAACACCATAAAATATTCAGCGGTCATGTGCAGTCCTTTTAAAAATTTATAAATGAGTGCATCAACTTATGTGCCAAAAATAATTAGCAAAAGCGAAAAGTGGATTTAAAAATATTATTTAAAAACAATACAGTAGTAAACGTTTAACGCGGTTGTAGGTCAGGCTTAATAAAATGTAATATTTAAAAAGGTAATTATTTTAAAAGTGAGTAGTTTTTACACATTTTTTGTTTTTAGCTGTTCAGCCTTTTTAAGCGCCCACCAGCCAATTGTTAGGGTCTGTTGACCTTTCAAGGTTAAATTTGCAGCAGCCTGTTTGGTATTTAGGCAAGGCAGAGCCTATGTGGTGTGGTTATTCCCCATAAGTAGGCGATAACGTAGCATCAATGCCAAACAGGCGCTGCCCTTCGGGTTCTGCCTAGGGACAATTTACTCTTTGTTGCTCGGTTTTTACTTAGCCCACTAGGTTACAAACCTCGCGCCGCGATTAAATCGCCCCTAGTTTGAACAAATTTAATCGGCAAGGGTCAACAGACCCTTGGCTCATTAATATACGTACGGGAAAGTAAACAACAGCAGGAATGCCAAATAACCAATTGGCAAAGCCTTAGGGCATGACATAAAACGCAACCTGCTTCACCCAATATCTAATACCAACCCGCAATAATACTTAATCATTTTTAGGGGCTAAACGTGTCGCTATCTGCGTTAAAAAATTCTCATTTAGAACAACTAAATAACGAATTTTTTGCCTAGCTATCAACACGTTTACCTATCCTCAAAATAGATCACTTAATTAAGCGGATTGGTATAAACTCTACATACTGCGCTAAAAAGTCATTAAGCGATAAGCTTAAAAATGCTAAATTATTACTGATTAAAACCCAAAGCGCATATACACCGAGCAGGCCATCGCCCACACTGCCAATATAAGATGAGTAACCAATAAATAATAACAAGCCGCGCATGGTAAGTCCCTGTTAGCTGTATCGTTAAGTTAAATAATAAACTCGCTTAGTTAATTACAGCCTTTGTTGGTTTTAGCAAGCAGAACGTCATGCACACTTGCATGTGCACCACAGTAAAAAATATAGTTAGAACAATGGTAGTTTTCATCCTTAATATTTAAACCATTCTCATCA
Source organism: Pseudoalteromonas sp. 2CM41L (assembly GCF_023161905.1). Classification (NCBI taxonomy): domain Bacteria; kingdom Pseudomonadati; phylum Pseudomonadota; class Gammaproteobacteria; order Alteromonadales; family Pseudoalteromonadaceae; genus Pseudoalteromonas; species Pseudoalteromonas sp. 2CM41L. The sequence continues at coordinate 86,116 of NZ_JALNTN010000015.1, read as the reverse complement.
AATTCTAACTCAAACTTACAGTTAATATCGTATTCGGGCTCTTTCTCTTCAAACACCAATTTTTTACCCTTTAGGGCTAAAGGTAATGGTTCTTTCGTCCCCTCTAGTGGGGCAGTGATAGTGCAAATATGAAAGTTAAAGCCCCAGATAAGGCCTTCTGCAAAGTATTTATCTTCTTTTTTAAATACATTTACATAGCTCCTTTTTAATTTAAAACGCTCATTACTTTTGCTTCCATCGTCGTTAAGCATAGGGATCGCGCTCGTTATTTTATCCGTTGTGGAATAACATCCTTCAAATGAGCTTGCATATGAATATCCACTAAAGATGACACTTACTAGCATCAAAAATATTAAAACCAGTTTGCTCACCACTGCTCCTTGCTGCGCTGTTAATCTTCGTCAAAAAAACGGCCACTATCATCTGTCATTTTTACTGGCAGGCCGTTATCTACCATAAAATAGTAAAAACGTAGGTCGTCAATTAAATCTGGGGCGGTTATTTCAATATCTTGGTATGTCGCGTTTTTAAACTTAAATCTTAAAATATGCTCAAAACGCTTAGTTTGGCAGTACAGTACTTCTTCAAGTTCATGTACTTTGATCGTTATACCTAATACTTCAAGCTCGCCATCAACAATTTCAACCGCATGGCATTGTTCTTTTTTCATATAATGCCATTGTAAAAATACCCTCAATAGGACAAATGCAAATAAGTATAAAAATTGATGCAGCAAAGGTTGTTCAATAAATACCTCTACCCAAAATAAAATAATAACGGCGATGAACGTATTACACCCAAGCGTCCAAAGTAGTTTTGCGCTGGGTGCTTTTTTGTACCTTGTCAGTTTTTTCATAAATCCCTTTAAAGTATTATCCTTCGCTGAGCATTGCTCATGCTAAATATTACTTACTTTTGTTCCCGCTATATGATCGTGTAAACAGCGTTTATCTTTTCCTAATATAAATGCAGGGTTTACAAATCCAGCAATAAACTGACCTACCGAAGGGACTAGTGATAGCAGCTGCATAGGTAACATGCGTTTAAAGTAAATAGTTGTAAAACTTGCTTGTGTGCCGTCTAGGTTTTCTATACGAATAGACATGCAGTATTTACCAATAGTTTGTCCGCGGTGATACATAAGGTAACCATGAAGCACTAACATAGAAAACACACCGAAGCCCCATAAAAATGCCGTTAAACTCAGATTTGGTTGGCTTAAACTTTCAAAACCGATATACATTATTACAGGTATAAAAACCGCTATACCTAATAGGCCGTCAATAATAGCAGCAACAAGCCTGTCCCCGCGTGATGCTTGTTCACCCGCTATTTTTAGGTCGGCATTGTGTGCGGGTTCTTGCGCTTCTCGGGTTTTTATAAGCTCGTCTATTTCTTTTGCTCGCTCAGGAAAGCGTTCTCGGTCAATGACTTTTGCGCTGGAGTAAAGTTCATCTAATGTGTACGTAGAAAAGTCTATTGGGGTATCCATGCTTGGGGGGATTCCTTTACGTAATTTATCTCAAAGTAGCATAGCTTTAGTAATTTATTCAATATCTTAAATTAAAGACTGGCGTAGCTTTTAGCCTTTAGTTTTTAGCCTTTAGTTTTTAACTTTTAACTTTTAACTTTTAGCTTTTAGCTTTTTGAGCATAAAAAATGGCGCTAAAAAGCGCCATTCAAAAAACAATTAAATTAAAGCGCTAGGCTTAAAATTTTCTTCGCTTTAGCTATGTCAATATCGCCATGCTCGCCAAGGGCTGTCATGCCGTTACGCTCTAGGTTGTTGGCAACGGCTTCAACCGCGTCTTCACCTAGGTCGTAATCGCCAAGTTTTGTTTTAATGCCCATTTGCTCAAAAAAGTCTTGAGTATGTTTAATGGTTGCATCAATCAGCTCGTTTTTGTCTTGCATATCAAGGCCAAATACACGCTCACCTAACTGAATAATTTTAGCGCGTTTTTGCTCTTGCTGAACAAACATTAGCGGTGGTAATACAATTGCAAGTGTTACAGCGTGATCTAAGCTATAAAGCGCTGTTAGCTCGTGGCCAATCATATGCGTAGACCAATCTTGCGGTACGCCTTGGCCAATTAAGCCATTTAGTGCCATCGTTGCCGACCACATTACGTTTGCACGAACATCGTAATCTTCTGGGTTTTCAAGGGCTTTAGGGCCTTGCTCAATTAGCGTAGATAAAATGCCTTCAGCAAAACGGTCTTGCAGTGGCGCATTAACTGGGTACGTTAAGTATTGCTCAATAACATGTACAAACGCATCAACTACACCGTTAGAAATTTGGCGAGTTGGCAGTGAGAATGTATACGTAGGATCAAGCACGGCAAATTGCGGTTGTACAATTGGCGTACCAAAGGCACGTTTTTGCTGGGTTTCTTTACGGGTAACAACTGAGTTACCGTTGCTTTCTGAGCCAGTAGCCGGAAGCGTTAATACCGCGCCAATAGGTAATGCACTTTTTACTTCTGCACCATTAACTAAAATATCCCAGCCGTCGCCTTCGTATTTTGCTGCTGCCGCTACGTATTTAGCGCCGTCGATAACACTACCGCCGCCTACAGCTAATATAAAGCTAACGTTTTGCTCTTTCACAATTTCTACAGCTTTAGAAAGTGTTTCGTAAGTTGGGTTTGGCTCAACTCCCGAAAACTCCACAAAGTCCACACCTTCAAGTGCCTTTACTACATCGTCATATACGCCGTTCTTTTTGATCGAACCGCCACCGTATAAAAACATGACCTTGCCTTGGCTTGGTACGCGGCTTGCGATCTCATTAATTTGATCTTTGCCGAATAAAATCTCGGTGCGGTTTTTAAATGCAAAATTTAACATATTTGTACTCTACTTGGTTACGGGGCTCAGCCCCTGGTGCTCATTGCTTTATAAAATGGGAATTAATAGTTAACTTTCAAGTAATTAATTACCTATTTTATAAATTAAATATGAAAACGGTTAATGTCTAACTGAACGAGCGCAAGTGTACGCCCACTTTACAATAACTAGAATTCAGTTAATCTTGCTTTACCCATCGGATTTCTGATACCTAATGTTTTATGTCTTATTTTGTACAATTACGCACCTTTGTTGAGGTATATCGTTGTAAAAACATCTCTCGGGCTGCTAAAAATTTGGGGCTGTCGCAACCAGCTGCAACCGCGCATATACAAACAATGGAGTCGGTGGTAGGTAAATCGTTATTTGAGCGGCGTCACCGAGGCGTAGAACCAAGTAATGCCGCCCACGATTTAGCAGGCCAAGTGGCAAATCACCTTGATGCTATAGAGCAAAAAGTCGCCTCGGTACGCACCCGTTCAAACGATGTGAGCGGGACGATTACACTAGCCGGGCCCGCCGAATATATTAGTTATGTTGCCTCAGCACAGCTGGCAAATTTGTTACAAGCAGGCAATGTTGATGTGGTCGTGCTGCCTGGTAATCGTGAGCAAATTTATACAGCGCTCGATACTGGCGTTGCCGATATGGCTATTACAGCCTCCCTGCCCGATAACAAAATTTATGACTTTGAAGTGCTCGACAGCGAAGAGCTAGTACTAGTGGCGCACCGTTTATTAGCGCAAAGCTTAGAGGGGCAAACCATTACGCCAGCACTTTTAAATACGCTGCCGGTGGTTAGTTACGACAGTCAATTACCGCTTATACGTCAGTATTTTGATATTGTATTTAAGCAAAGCTGTACGTCAAAAATAATTGCCCGCTGCCCCGACATACGCGCGCTCGCCGGCATAGTAAGAACCGGTGTAGGCTATACCGTGCTGCCTGATTATATATGTCATGACGATATTCAATCGGGTAGATTAATTAAACTTGGTCCGCAAGGGCCGGAAAACAATTTGTACTTAGCGTGGCGTAAAGGGGCGCTTGCCCACCCGCGGCTTAATTATGCCCGCGATGTGTTAATGGCTTTTTCTAATATTAATAAATACGCAAAATAGTTTTTTAACTTATACCAATCCGCATAATTAAGTGATCTATTTTGAGGATGGGTAAACGTGATGATAGCAAGGCAAAAAATTTGCTATTTAGTTGTTCTCGGCAATTGCTCCTGCATTGCTCTACCTTCTGCATCCATGCAGTCGTAAATGAGAATTTTTTAACGCAGATAGCGACACGTTTAGCCCCTGAAAATGATTATGTATTATTACGGATTGGTATTGAACGCTGGTTATTTTATAAAATAGCCAACCGCGCGCCATTGCCCACTGCTTTTACTTAATGTAAGGGTTTCAACCGCAAGCCTTGCTGAAAATTGCGTTTTAAATTGCACAATAAGGTATTTACCTTGCGGGGCACCAGGTAAAGATGAGTAAGCATTAGCACTTATTTGTTCTCGCGTAGCCACTTTACCTAGTGGCGCCCGCACTGTGTTTAGGGCGCTTTTCCAGTTTGCTTTACTTAATTGCGATTTAAATAGCGCATCGGCTTGTTGCCAACTTTTTGTGTATTCACCCGCATCAATTAACTGTAACCAGTTTATTGCTACGGGCATATTTTTAGTGGTTTCGGCCCACACTGAGCAGCTTATAAACAAGCATAAAATTAAAATGAGGGGTTTCATCATTCTTCCTTTTAATCTGGCGTTAAAAGTAAATATAGATACTCCAAATTACAACACATTGGTTAAATGGTTAACCCCTAATATTAAAAACTTTTGCAAATAAGTGCCTTACTCTCCTTTAATTTTTAAAACCTGCGCGTATGTGCAATCGCTTAACATAGAAAAACCATGCGAGGCTTGCTCTTGGCCTATTACAAATGGATGCGCCGCCTCGGGGGCTCTATTTTTAAGTTGCTTTATGCGCTCATACGAACCATCGCGTTTAGGGTGATTTGATATAAACACATCTACACCGGCTTGCATTGCCAGATTGCCAAAACGTTTAGCGGCGACACTGTAAGCGCTAATTCGCTCAATATCAGGCCCATAGTTTAGCCCAGTCCCTCCCCACAGGCTTAGCATATGTTTTTTGCCGTTATCGTATACTGGGAACAACAACGAAATAGTGCCAGGGGTGTGTCCAGGCGTTAAATGAACGCCAATGCTGGTATCGCCAAGCGTAATTGTATCAGCCACTTTTGTGCTTATATCTCTTGTTGGCCGTTTGCCCCAACGTGGGCTTTCAAAATCAAGCTTTGGTTGTTCTAAGCGTCGCCACTCAACCTCACTCATAACAACACGCGGTTTGTATTTATTAACTAAGTACTCTTGCCCACCGTAATGATCACCATGCCCATGGCTAATAATTAAATACTTAATATCTTCGGGGTTTAAGCCTAGTGTGAGCAAACCTTTTTCAATGTAATTTTTAGCTTGTTCGTTGTTATTTAGCGCATCAATAACAATAAGCCCTTGTGATGTTTTAACTACCCAACTTGCCACTCCACCAGTACCTACATAATAAAGGTTGTCAAACACTTGTGTAGGTTCAATCGTTGATGAGCGCCGTTTACTACCCAACTTTTTACTGCGCTTTTTACCTTCATTATTAGTGCGAACACGCTTTGTTAAATCACGTAACGGGTTTTGTATATCGCATAGGCTGGTTAACCCCGGAAACTCATCAGCGTACTGCATGCCTTTTTCGACATAATCTTGCGCTGTTAATTGTGTATTTTGCGCAATAGCTGGGTGCGTAGCTAAAAAGCTGAGTACCACAGCAGAGAATATAAATTTTGGCATAAACACCCCTTATAGTTTTGTATCTATAGCTAGCCAGTAGCGTCGGCCATCTTCTACATAGCCGTATTCATCGTAGCTGGTTGCTTTATCAAATATATTGTAAATACCAAACATAACTTTAACGTTACCGTTTACTTGCCACGCACTGCCTATATCTGCTGTTGCAATAGAAGGGGCTGAGGTTAAACGGCTAGTTATAGAGGCTGCTTCGGTTTCTTTACCGCGGTAATTAGCACGTGCCCACGTATTAATGTTATCGCTTACATCCCAGTTAATATTTAGCGTTGCTAAATGTTTAGGTATTTGCGTAAGTGGCTGGCCTTTATTGTCGCCACTGCGTTGCTCAGAAAACGTATAGCTGTAGCTAGTTGCAAGGGTAATATCTGCACTTAACATTGTTTCTATATTTAGCTCAGCCCCATAAGTTACCGCTTTATCAATATTGATGTTATAGCGGTCGGTTTCATCACCACACACTGTGATAGGACATAAAACGGTGTTAATTTTGTCTTCAAAGCTATTATGAAAAACCGTGATATTAGTTTGAAAGTCACTGTTAGCATAATACACAGCCGCTTCTTTACTGACGGATGTTTCGGGCTCTAGGTCAGCATTTCCATATAAGTCGCCACCGCGGCTGCTTTGGATCCAATTAGGGCTAAGCTCGCGTAAATCTGGCGCTCTGTAACCGGTAGCTACGCCCGATTTAAAAGTCCATGCCTCATTAATATTCCAAACTCCGTACAGGCGTGGACTCAAGTGCGAATCAAACTGCTCGTTATCATCAACTCGTAAACCCGTGGTAAGGGTAAAATCGGGGTGTAAGCTCCACTCATCTTCAGCAAATAGCGACCATTGTTTGTTATCTATTTTAGTAATAGTGGCTGCGTTTGTTGTTTTGTCATCAAGCTTTTCTTGTTCAAATGCGCCGCCTAATGTTACATGGTGGTTTTCAAGTGCAATTGACCACTGCGTATTTGCTAAGGTATTTTCGATGGTTATTTCACGGCCTTCGTTTTCAACCGACTCTTGTTGAATATACGAATGCGCAGCGCCCCAACTATAGCTACCTTTATGTGCTAACGACCACGTGCTGCGGTTATTGTTCGTTTCGCTAGAGCTATTTCGATTAGGTAACGATAGCCCCGAGGTAGAAATACGTTTTTGATCGTGTTCGCTGTATTCAAGCGATATCACATCGTGCTGGGTGGCTGTTAAATGCAGTGTACCACTGTAGCTTGTCAGCTCTTTTTCACCGTAACCGCGCTCAATTTCATCTTCTTCACGCTCTTGGTAAAGAGCCGAAAGGTTAACGCTTAATAAATCTTTTATTAATGGCCCCGCTGCATATATTTGCCCTTGGTATTCATCACCCGAATTACTGTTTTCTTGCTGTGTGGTTTCTAGGCGAACATTAGCATGCCAATTGTCGTAATTTTTACGGGTTATAACATTAATAACGCCGCCAATTGCATCCGACCCATACAACGTAGACATAGGCCCACGCACAACTTCAATACGTTCAATAGCGTCTAGTGGTGGCAGCCAATCTTGCTCAAAGCCACCGCTGCCGCTTGGTTGTGATTCACGCCCTGACTGCTTTTTACCGTCTACCAAAATAGCAGTGTACTGCGCTGGCATGCCACGCACGCTTATATCTTGTCGCGAGCCACCACCGGTAACCGTAACCCCTACAACATCGTTAAGTGCATCGGTTAAGTCTTTATAAGCGCGGTTTTCTAGCTGCTTTTTGCTAATTAAAGTAATAGAAGCTGGCGCTTGCGCTAAGGTTTGTTCAAAGCCAGAGGCGGTCACTACTATTGTTTCTATATCATTGTTAGCGTTAGCCAAAGTGTAAAATGGCGCGACAGCAATTAGAGGCAGAGCTAAAGTGTTTTTCAGAGTCATTACGTGGCATTTAATTAGTTATTTTACGTAATGATAACAATTATCAATAACCTCAGCAATTAACATTTCATTAATCCACAATAAAACTTAACCGATTAAGCTGCAGTTACTCCAGTGCCATTATTAACAATAAGCCAATTTTATTGCGTTTAATGTACAAAAAAGGCTGCATTAACTAGCAGCCTTTTTTGTATTCTGTAACGCTTAAAGTTTTAAAAATGCCATTTAACCATTAGGTTTGGGTTGTGCTCTGTTTGACCATCTACACCAAACTTATTTTTCCAATATACGTATTCTATACCTACATCAAGGCGACCTGTGTCTAGGCCAAGCATAGGAGCAATGTTGTATTTAAGTTGTGAGGTAAAGTTAAAGCCGCCTTCGCTTTTACCAAACATAGTGTCGGTACTGTCAACAATATCTAAAAAGCCATCGTATCTAAAGTTACCCTTGTTATAGCCCCACGTTACGGTTATTTGGTTGTTATCTTCACGCTCTATGCCAATATCGTCCTGAAAACGACGGTAATAAGCCACATTAAAATATTGAAACCCTGGTACATCTAACGATACGCCGCCACCTAATAAGTAGTTATTTTGATCGGTATCGCCCGAGCCATATTCTGTTTGTAGGCCTAAAAACACCCCTTTAACAAAGCTGTTTTGTGGCTTGTAAAGCGTTGGGTTTATGTTTAGCTCTCCGTATACTTCATCTGGGTTACTTAATCTATCCATAAAAAAGAAGGTACCGCCCCATGTATGCCCCGATGCATGCTCAATGGTTACTACGCTTCTGTCATCTTCCTCCCCCGAGAACGGCTCGAGGTAATCGGCGCCGGTCATGGCGGTTATACTAAAATCTGACCACAGCTCTTTTGCCGACACACTACTTGAACACACCGCGATAGCACTGACTAAGGCTAATTTTTTAATCGTTGTAATTTTCATTGTTAATCCCTTTGTTATAATTTTATTAGTCTAGTTAAGATGATCTGTACTTGCTGAATAATTTTCTGGTAAAACAAGCGTCATAACGATGGCGGTTAAACCCGATACCGTTACAGCGCTGCCAAAAATAGCGGTTACCAGCTTAGGCGCATTTATAAACATTTCGGGCACAAAGCTAACCCCTAGCCCCATACCTAAGCTCACCGCAATAATAAGTAAGCTACGACGATTTATTTTTTCGCTTGCAAGAATTTTTACCCCTGCGGCTGCCACTGTGCCAAACATGACAAGCGTTGCACCGCCTAGCACTGGTTTAGGAATATTTTGTAGCACAGCACCAATCACCGGAAATAACCCTAAAATAATCAAAATTACACCAATCCACAGGCCAATGTATCTACTTGCTACACCGGTTAATTGAATAACGCCGTTATTTTGGCTAAAAGTAGTATTAGGAAACGTATTAAATGCGGCAGCAATCATTGAGTTAACCCCATCGCCTAAAATACCGCCGCGTATACGCGCTAAATAGCTTGCGCCTTTTACCGGTAATTTAGACACCGCACAATTTGCGGTTATATCGCCTGTGGATTCAATGGCGGTAATTAGGTATAAAAAGCTAAAGGCAATCATGGCGCCAAAATCAATGTTAAAACCATATTTAAACGGTAGTGGCATGGCGATTAAATCAAATTCGCCCATTTTAAATTTGGCTATACCTAAAATAAGTGCAAGTAACCACCCTACTAACATGGCAACGACTACAGCGGTAAGCCTTACCCACTGATTTTTGCTAGCATTAAGTAATACCACCAGCGCCACCACCGAAAAGCCCACAATTAAGTTGCTTGGCGAGGCAAACTTTTCAGGCATATTAGTTAATAACCATTGCCCGCCGCCTATGTCGGTCATGCCTACTTTAATAAGGTAAACCCCAATGGTGGTGATCACCACACCGGTCACTACAGGCTTAATTACTTTGCCAAGCTTTTCTATAAAAAAGCTAATAAATATCTCTACAAAGGCTGCTAAAAAACACACAGCAAAAATGGTGGCAAGTATTTCATCGTTTCCGCCTCCAGTGGCTTTTACGGTAAAACCGGTTGCCAAAATAGTGCCTAAAAACGCAAAGCTGGTGCCTTGTACGCATATAAGCCCTGAGCCAATTGGCCCCACACGGCGAGCCTGAATAAATGTACCAACCCCCGATACAAACAACGCCATACTAATTAAATACGGTATTTCGCTACCAAGCCCCAACGCACCACCAATAATAAGCGTGGGCGTAATAATACCTACAAAACTTGCCAGTACATGTTGCAGGGCAGCAAAAAAGGATTCGGTCAGCCCTGGTTTATCATCTACTGCGTAAATTATGTCTTCTGAGATTGCTTCTTGGTTTGACATAGTCAACATCCTTTTAGCGCTTTAATATGGGCAAGGTATAAATGCCTTGCCCAAGTTTTAATTTAAATACAGTGGCGCTTATTTAAGCTGCCCTTCAACACCCTCTACATAAAAGTCCATTCCCAGTAAGGTTTTATCATCAATTGTTTGCCCGGCTTTAGTTACCAGCTCACCTTGCTGATTGTTAATTGGGCCACTAAATGGATGAAACTCCCCATTGGCAATTTTGGTTTTAATCGCCTCTACCTCGGCAACAACATTGGCAGGAATATCTTTACTCAGTGGCGCTAAGCGGGTCATACCGGCATCTATGCCTTTCCATACATTTTGCGATTCCCATTTATCATCAAGCACTTGCTGCACGCGCTCGGCGTAAAACTCATCCCAATGATGCACAGGCGCCGTAAGGTGCGCTTTTTTACCATAGCCGCTCATATCTGAGTGGTAACCAATCGCGTATATTCCAGCGGCTTCTGCGGCTTGAAGTGGGGCGGGTGAGTCGGTGTGTTGGGTAATAATATCAACACCTTGGTCGATTAAACTGTCGGCAGCTTCGCGCTCTTTACCAGGATCAAACCAGCTATTAACCCACACTACTTTTACTTTTGCGTTAGGTTTTACTGAGCGCAGGCCTAAAGTAAACGCGTTAATACCGCGTATTACCTCAGGAATAGGAAACGCGGCAATATAGCCAATACTGTCAGATTTACTCATGTGCCCAGCAATAACACCGGTTAGGTAGCGCCCTTCGTAAATACGGTCAAAATAAGTGCCCACATTTTTAGCGCGTTTATAACCGGTTGCATGCTCAAACTTTACATTAGGAAAACGTTTAGCCACTTTAATGGTCGGGTTCATGTAGCCAAACGAGGTGGTAAATATTAAATCGTGCCCGCTTTTGGCTAGTTGTGTAATAACTCGCTCGGCATCGGCGCCCTCTGGCACGCTTTCTACAAAGGTGGTTTTTATTTTTTCGCCAAATTTATCCTCTAGGTAGCGGCGGCTTACATCGTGGGTGTAAGTCCAACCAGCTTCGCCAATCGGGCTTACATATACAAACCCTACTTTTACGCTGTCTTTTGCCAGTACACTCGCGCTTAACCCTAAGCTAAGTGCTACGCCAAGCGCTGTTATTAGTTTTTTCATTGTTATTCTCCGTGTTGTATTTTTAATATCCTGTTGAAGGCTTATTGTTACTCTTTGTATAAAATTTTTAATGGCCCTTATGCCAAGGCTTACCTAGCCACATGGGTTCGTACATTTTTAGTTTTTGTTTATTTTTACTTAGCATAATCAGTACTATAAGCGTTGCACCATAAGGCAGCATGGCCAGTAAATTAGAATCCACCGCTAAGCCAAGCGCCTGTGCCACTAAGTGCATAATGCTGGCAAAACCAAATAAATAAGCGCCTAGCATTACCCGCTCAATTCGCCAACTTGCAAATACCACTAAAGCCAGTGCTATCCAGCCACGTCCCGAGGTCATGTTTTGTGTCCAAAGGGGTGTGTAAGCAAGCGACAAGTACGCCCCTGCAATACCCGCCATTGCGCCGCCAAACATCACCGCTAAATAGCGAGTACGCATTACAGGCAAGCCTAAGTTATTACCAACGCCTGGGTTTTCCCCAATGGCGCGTACCGCAAGCCCTGCCCTGTGGTATTTAAAAAATAAATAAGCACCAAGTACTAATGCCCAACTTAAATACACAATGGCATCTTGCGAAAACAGCGCTTTGCCCAGTAGCGGAATATGCTCAAACCCTGCAATTGCTAAAGTAGGTAAGGCATTAATGGTTTTGCCCTCGTAATCAACACCTAAAAATGCCGACAAGCCCGTGCCAAAAATAGTTAGCGCTAACCCGGCAGCCACTTGGCTAGCATTTAAATTAAGTGCTACAAACGCAAATACTAACGACGCCATAACCCCCACAAGCGCAGCCACGCTGAAGCCTATAAAGAGGTTGTCGCATTGGTACATGGTTATAAACCCTGCCACCGCGCCTAATAACATCATGCCCTCTTGCCCAAGGTTAAGTGTGCCGCTTTTCTCGCATACCATTTCACCTAGAGCCACCAGCAATAAAGGCGTGCCGGTGCGAATAGTGGCGTATAAAATATTTGTGATTACCTCTAAATCCATGTTTAAGATTCCTGTGCGATGGGTGTTAGCTGCGTTTTTTGTTGTTTAAATGGCAGTAACAATTTAATGCGATAACCAATAAGCACATCGCACGAGAGTAAATAAAACAGCATTAAGCCCTGAAAAATGCCGGTAATGGCATTGGGTAGGCCAATTTCTATTTGCGCCATTTCGCCGCCCATATAAATAAGCCCCATTAACAGCCCAGCCAAGGTGATCCCAAGCGGATGTAAGCGCCCTAAAAAGGCCACAATAATTGCAGCGTAACCATAACCGGGTGATATTTGCGGCACTAATTGCCCTATAGGCCCAGCCACTTCGCCAGCCCCTGCAAGCCCAGCTAACCCGCCACTAATCACTAATACACCAGCAATTAAAAGCGCACGTTTATAGCCCGCCATTTTGGCCGCCGATGCATCAAGCCCAAGTACTTGTATTTGAAAACCCACAAAGGTTTTACTAATAAACACCCAGGTGGCACACAGCGCTAATAGCGCAAATGCAAGCCCTAAATGAAGGCGAGTACCCTCAAATAAAACCGGTAGTAAGGTGCTATCGCCAAATAAGGCGCTTTCAGGAAAGTTATAGCCGTATGGGTCTTTTAATGGCCCGTGTACTGACCACAGCAACACATTAACGGCAATGTAATTGAGCATAATGGTGACTAAAATTTCATTGGTGTTTAAACGTAATTTCATAAAGGCAGCTAAGCCTGCCCACAGCATGCCACCGGCAATACCTGCAAGTAATGTAAGCCCTAATGCAAAGGAACTTGTAGAGTCAACAAAGTTAACAGCTACGGCACTGGCGCATACGCCGCCAATCAGTAGCTGCCCTTCAGCACCTATATTCCACACCGACGCTCTGTAGCACAGCGCTAAACCATAGGCACATAATAAAATTGGAATGGTCATTACTAATAGCTCGGTAACGCCGTACCAATCAGAAATAGGCGCTATGAGTAAGGTATATAAGGCATTAATCGGGTCGTGCCCTAATAAAGCAAACACCACATAACCTGTTATTAAAGTGAGTAAAATGGCTAAAACAGGAGAGAGATAACTCCATGTGTTTGAGCGCTCTACGCGGGGTTCAAGCTTTATCATGCCAGCGCTCCTTGCGGTATTATTTTTGCTGTGTTGTTTTTAAGGTCGTGATTAAAATCGCCCGCCATCCACTGCCCTAATTGCACTAGTGGTACACAGTCGGTATTTAAAATAGGTGAGAGCTTACCATCGCAAATTGCACCAATACGGTCACAAATTTTATAGAGCTCGTCTAAATCTTCTGAAATAACCAGTACTGCACAGCCTTCGTCGCGCAGCGTTAAAATAGCCTCGTGAATGGCAACTTGCGCGCCAATATCTACACCCCAAGTAGGGTGCGACATAACCAGCAATTGTGGGTTTTGCTCAACCTCTCGGCCAATAATAAACTTTTGCAAATTACCGCCCGAAAGGCTTGCTGCGTGAGTACGGTTGCTGGGGGTTTTTACGTTGTATTTTTTAATGATTTTGTCGGCGAGTTGGCTAATTTTTTGTTTTACTAAAAAGCCTTTCTTAACTAAACCACTATCAAAACTGGTAAGGAGTGCATTGTGCGCTAAGTCCATATCGGGTACTGCGCCGCGCCCTAGCCTGTCCTCGGGTACGCATGCAAGCCCGAGCCTGCGCCTTTTTAGAGGGCATAACGCATCAACAGCGGTATTTTTAAATTTTATTGCGTTGCTATTTTTTTGCGGCTCCTCTCCCGAAAGCGCTTTTAATAGCTCCTCTTGCCCATTACCGGCAACCCCTGCAATACCGACTATTTCGCCTTGTTGTACGGCAAAGTTCACGTTTTTAAGCGCAATATCAAATAACGCCTGCGCACTGGTTGATAAGTTATCGACTGTTAAAAAATCACCTGTGCCAGTCGCTCTGCGTGTTTGGTTACTTATTGGCGTGCTGTCGCCTACCATTAAGCGAGCTATTGATTCGCTGGTTTCGTTTTTAGGAATGCAATGCCCACTTACTTTGCCGGCGCGCAAAATAGTGGCGCTGTCGCAAAGCGCAATAACTTCATGCAACTTATGGCTAATAAACAACACCGAGCAGCCTTCTTTTTTAAGCGAATGCAGGGTTTTAAACAGTGCATCTACTTCTTGCGGGGTGAGTACCGAGGTGGGTTCATCTAAAATAAGCAGTTGAATATCTAATAATAAACACCTGACTATTTCTACTCGTTGGCGCTCGCCTGTTGAAAGCGTAGAGACCAACCTATGCGGGTCCAGCGGCATGCCGTACCTAGCCGATGTTTTACTAATTCTGCTGGCAAGTGTGCTGCTATGCCCTGCTAAATCGCCCAGCGCTAACGCGATATTTTGCGCAACTGTTAGGGTTTCAAATAACGAAAAATGCTGAAACACCATACCTATGCCTAATTCGCGGGCATCGGCGGGTTCTTTTATGTCCATTTTGCGGCCATTAAAAAACATGTCCCCTTGGTCAGGTTTAACCACACCGTAAAGCATTTTCATTAACGTGCTTTTACCTGCGCCGTTTTCACCAAGCAGGGCATGTACCTCACCATGTTTTATTTTTATTGTTACGCCGTCGTTGGCTATACATCCGGGGTACTGCTTTGTCATTCCCTGCATAGTAAGGCGGTATTTATTGTCCATTATTTAAACCTTTCTTTGTGCTTGTTGGTTAAATAAGCTAGCCTAGAAACTTAGCTGACCAAGCGGTCAACAATGGCATGGTATCTGCAATTAACTTACCAAGATGAAAAAGTTTTTTTCTTACCTGCTTAAAAACAACAAGAAAAAATATACGCCAAGCCTTTACATATCAGGGCTTTATAAAAGTTAAGGGGGTCTGTGTGATTACGTTTTTATTAAATGACACGCCAATAGAAGTAGAAGAATGCGCGCCGAATCTCACCATTTTGGACTGGCTTCGCACCAAAAAAGGGAAAATGGGCACCAAAGAAGGGTGTGCAACAGGCGATTGTGGCGCATGCACAATTTTAGTTGGCGAAGAAAAACTAAATTCAAACGGTGAGCCAGTTTGGCACTATAAAACCATGAATAGCTGCCTGCTTTTATTAGGTAATGCACACGCAAAACACATAGTAACCGTAGAGGCTGTAACAACTGGGCTTTACCCTACACTTAACGATTTACACCCAGTGCAACGCGCATTGGTTGAGTGCCATGGTTCGCAATGTGGTTTTTGTACCCCTGGCATAATAATGAGCATGTTGGCGCTTTATATTAATAACCCGAGTTACCCAGGTAAAAAAGCCGCTATTCATGCGCTAGGGGGTAATTTATGTCGTTGTACGGGTTACAGCCCTATTTTACTTGCCGTTGAAAAAGCTTATAGCTATGAGCGCAAAAATGAGCCTTACTCTGCCATGGCGGCACAATTTAAGGCATCACTAAATATAGGTGATGACATTCCTTGTTTAAAAAATGGACCTTGTACGTTTTATTTACCACAAAGTGCAGCGCAACTTGTTGAGCTTAAAGCGCGTTACCCGCAGGCACACTTGGTTGCTGGTGGCACCGACTTTGCCATTGAGCTTAGCCAAAACATGCTATTGCCCGATATTATTATATCGCTTAGCCAAACCAGTGAACTGTGCACTTTAACCGATAACAGCGGCGAGCTACATATTGGTGCAGCACTACCTTACAGCCAATTTATTGAAGCGTTTTACACTTACTACCCTGAGTCTAAAGAGCTGTTTGAGCGCCTTGGCTCTAACCAAGTACGTAACAGTGGCACCTTAGGTGGCAGCATAGGAAACGCCTCTCCAATTGGCGATCCTGCCCCTTTACTCATTGCACTTAATGCCACTTTAGATTTATTAAGCACAGCAGGCACACGTACCATAAACGTGGCCGACTACTTTGTTGATTACAAAAAAACAGTCATTAAAAGCGATGAAGTCATTAGCAAAATTACCGTACCTAAACGCCCAGACTCGTTAAAGCTTGCGTGTCATAAAATTTCAAAACGCTTTGAAGATGATATATCTACTGTGTGTTTAGTGCTGGCTATAGAGCAAACACAAGGCGTAATTAGCAATGCCCGCTGCGCCATGGGCGGTATGGCTGCAATACCCAAACGCGCCGTAAACATAGAGCAAAAACTTAATGCTCAGCCCTTGCAAGTAAGCACCTTTATAGATGCCGCTAGTGCTATAAATGATGACTTTGCTCCCATGAGCGATGTACGCAGCAGCGCGCATTACCGCACTACGGTAAGCAAAAACTTACTACAGCGTATTGGTATTGAGTTTTGCGGTGCACAGCCAAGCAGTAAAAATAATAACAACATTGCCATTACGAGGATTTCACATGCGTCACTTTGAAATGGATAAACTAAAAGCCCAAGGCGGAAGTGTTGGCCAATCTAATTATCACGAAAGCGCAATAAAACAAGTATGTGGCAATGCAAACTACGCCGACGATAACCCTGAGCCCCATGGCTGCTTGCACGCCTACCCTGTGCTTGCGCCTATTACCAGCGGCTTTATTAAATCAATTGATACAAGTAAAGCGCTTGAAGTGGCAGGCGTTAAACGTATTTTATCGGCCGATGATGTACCCGGTAAGCTTGATATTGGCCCAGTATTTCCTGGGGATGTGCTATTAACCAATCACGAAATTCAATACCACGGGCAACCTGTGCTGGTAGTGGTTGCCAAAAGCTACGCCATTGCGCGCCGCGCTGCTCGCTTAGTGGTTATAGAGTGCGAGCAAACCACCCCCATACTTGATATTAAAGAAGCGATTAATAAAGAGCACTGGGTAAGACCGCCACATTCACTTAACCGCGGTAATAGCGAGCAAGCAATAAATAATGCAGCCCACCAACTTAAAGGTGAAATACACATAGGCGGGCAAGAACACTTTTACCTTGAGGGGCAAATAGCACTTGCTCAGCCCGATAACGATGGCGGGATTCATGTTCAATGTTCTACCCAGCACCCAACAGAAGTGCAGCACTTAGTTGCTAAAATTTTAAAAAAGCCATATAGCTTTGTAAACGTAGAAACCCGCCGGATGGGCGGAGCCTTTGGCGGTAAAGAAACCCAAGGCGCGCCGTGGGCTTGCCTTGCAGCCCTTGCAGCTTACTACCTTGGCTGCGCCGTTAAAATGCGCCTAGCCCGCAGCGACGACTTTAAACTTACCGGTAAGCGCCACCCATTTTATAATCAATACCATGTAGGGTTTGACGAAAATGGCCTAATTGAAGGCGCTGATGTAACCGTAAATGGATTTTGTGGTTATTCGCCTGATTTATCTGATGCCATTGTAGACCGTGCAATGTTTCATGCAGATAACGCTTATTACTACCCAGCTGCAACCATTAAAGGGAATCGCTGTAAAGTAAACACCGTAAGCCACACCGCCTTTAGAGGATTTGGTGGCCCGCAAGGCATGATCATGGGCGAGCTAATAATGGACGATATAGCCGCTAAATTGGGTAAAGATCCGCTTGAGATCCGAAAGCTTAATTTATACAAAAAAGGCCGCGACACCACGCCGTATCATCAAACAGTAGAGCAGCATATTTTAAAAGATATGATAAGCCAGCTTGAGGAGTCGGGTGATTACTGGGCGCGAAAAAAGGCAATTAAAACCTTTAACGCATCATCGCCTATAATCAAAAAAGGCCTTGCGATGACGCCGGTTAAATACGGTATATCGTTTACCGTACAGCACTTAAACCAAGCGGGTGCATTAGTGCATGTATATAGTGATGGCTCGATACATTTAAACCATGGCGGCACCGAAATGGGCCAAGGGCTTAATACAAAAATAGCGCAAATAGTAGCCCATGGCTTTGGCGTTGATTTTGACGCAGTAAGCATAAGCGCTACTCGTACCGACAAAGTACCAAACACCTCGCCAACCGCCGCATCAAGCGGAACTGACCTAAACGGCATGGCGGCGCTAAACGCGGTAAATACCATAAAAGAGCGTTTAATAAACTTTATAAGTGAGCACTTTGAAGTAGACAGCCAAAGTATTGTATTTAAAGATAACCTCATTACCTTTAGTAACGGCGAAATTAGCTTTAGCGAACTTGCAAACCTTGCTTACATGAATCGTATATCGCTTTCATCAACCGGTTACTACGCCACGCCTAAAATTCATTACGATAGAGCGAAAGGCGAAGGCCGGCCATTTTTTTACTACGCGCATGGCGTAGCACTGAATGAAGTAGAAGTAGATACGCTAACAGGCGAAAACACCGTAACCCGCGTTGATATACTGCACGATGTGGGCAGCTCAATTAATCCTGCACTTGATATAGGCCAAATTGAAGGGGCTTTTGTGCAAGGTATGGGCTGGCTTACCACCGAAGACTTACAATGGAATGATAAAGGCCAGCTTGCAAGCTTTGGCCCAGCTAACTATAAAATTCCTGCAATTGGCGATACCCCAGCCGAATTTAATGTAAATTTATATAACTCGGCCAATCCAGAAACCACGGTATTTAGATCAAAAGCGGTTGGCGAGCCACCGTTTATGTTGGCCTTTAGCGTATGGAGCGCTATTCGAAATGCCATAAGCAGTGTGGCTGATTACAAATACATCGCCCCACTAGACACACCTGCCACACCTGAGCGTGTATTAAATGCAATTGAGCAAACCGCTAGCTGGTTTAAGGAGCAGCAACATGGCTAATTCAAATGAGTCGTTCCAGGGTTTTCATACGCAAAATTGGGCGCAAGCTATAAACGAGCACGAACAAAGCGGCACTAATTATGTTATTGCCACTGTGCTTGGCACCAATGGCTCAACCCCACGTGGCACGGGCTCTAAAATGGTAATAAGCGGCGAGCACATTTACGACACCCTTGGCGGTGGACACCTTGAATACGTAGTTATAGAAAAAGCCCGCGAGCTACTTGCCAAAGGCGAGGCAGCGCAAGTGATAGAGCAATTTAACCTAAGCGCAAATTTAGGCCAATGCTGCGGGGGAGCTGCCACCGTTATGCTTGAGTGCATGCAATGCGAACGCTTTACCCTCGACATATACGGCGCAGGCCATGTAGCACAGGCGCTTATTGGTATATTGGCGCAATTACCTATGCGTATACGCTGGATAGATAGCCGCGCCGATGTATTCCCGCAAGTTATTCCTAATAACGTAATAAAAGTGGTTGATGAAGAGCCAACAGAGCAAGTTAAACGCGCGCCAAAGGCTAACAATTACTTAATATTAACCCATAACCACCAGCTCGACTTTGCGCTTACACAAGCCATTATTAAACGCGCTGATGCCAATTGGCTTGGTGTAATTGGCTCAGATACCAAAGCAAAACGCTTTAAACAGCGCTTAGCCCATCGCGATTTTACCACCGAGCAAATAAAGCAAATGACCTGCCCTGTTGGGCTTGAAAATGTTACGGGCAAGCTTCCTATGGAAGTGGCAATATCAATTAGCGGGCAGTTAATTGGCCTTTATCAGGCTATGCAAACCCATGCGCCCAAACGCCAAGGCCTGCAATGGCGTGCACTTAAAAATGCCTTAATTAGCACCACGCACGAGGAAGAAAACGCATGAGTAGCTTAAAAATTAATAACCTAAATGCAGCGCAAGCTCATCAAGCATTAGAGCATTGTTGCGCCGCCCCTAACTGGGTAAGCGGTATGCTAAATATCATGCCATTTGAAAATAAAGAGCACTTATTTAACAGCGCTCAAAGCGTATGGGATAGCCTAGGCGAAAGCGATTATTTAGCCGCTTTTGAAGGCCACCCGCAAATAGGCGATTTATCAACTTTAAGTAAAAAGTACGCCGCTACAGCGCAAAAAGCGGGGCACGAACAATCAGGCATGAGTAAAGCAAACGAGCAAACCCTAAAAAAAATGATTGCGCTAAATAAACAATACCTCAGTAAATTTGGCTTTATATTTATTGTGTGTGCCAGTGGTAAAAGTGCTGAGCAAATGCTTGAACTTATTGAGCAGCGTATACACAACACCCGCAGCACAGAGCTTAATATAGCCGCGGGCGAACAAGCCAAAATAACAAAAATAAGATTGGAGTCATTGCTATGAATAAAAGCCCTATTACTACCCATATTTTAGATACCAGCACGGGCAAACCGGCTGAAAATGTAGCTGTACAATTGTTTGTATACGCTAATAACGAGTGGCAATTAATTGCTCAAGGAAAAACAAATAGCGACGGGCGAATTACCGACTGGCTCAACACAGACGTAGAATTTGCAACCTATAAACTGGTTTTTGACTTAGATAGCTATTATGAAAGCCAAGAAACACCTGCGTTTTACCCTGAGGCGCAAATTACCTTTAGATTACAAGATAAAAAACACCATCATATTCCGTTATTGCTTAGCCCATTTGGCTACTCAACGTACAGAGGCAGCTAATTATGAGCACGCAAAATAATAATAAAATGACCGTAATTTGTGCCAACATACTCGATTTTGTTGACGACCCAGCCATTGCAGGCGAAAGCGCCCATCGCTATTTTGAAAAAGGCGCGTTAGTTATTCAAAGCGGCAAAGTCGTTAACCTTGGTTACGAGCAAGACATACTGCCAAGCATTGATAAGTCAGCCACTATTATTCGCCACGATGGTAAATTAGTAATGCCCGGCATGATAGACACGCACATACACTTACCGCAAACCGAAATGGTCGGCGCGTATGGCGAGCAGCTTTTAAGCTGGCTTACCGAATACGCCTTCCCCACTGAAAAAAAGTTTACCTGTGAGTATTATTCAAAAGACATATCTAATCGCTTTTTAGATGAGCTACTGCGTAATGGCACCACTACCGCATTGGTATTTGGTACTGTGCACCCGCAATCGGTGGATGCGTTTTTTAACGAATCTCAAAAACGTAATTTACGTATGATTGCCGGTAAGGTAATGATGGACAGAAACTGCCCAGATGATTTATCAGATTGCGCGCAAACCAGCTACGATCAATCAAAAGCACTGATAGAAAAATGGCACAATGTGGATAGGTTAAGCTATGCAGTAACGCCACGTTTTGCGCCCACATCTACCCCAGAGCAACTACAAAAATGTACTCAATTATTAGAAGAATACCCCGACACCTACCTGCATACCCACTTATCTGAAAACAAAGACGAGTGCGAATGGGTAAAAGGGTTATTCCCAGAGGCTGATGATTACTTAGGCGTTTACGAGCAAGCTAAAATGGTGCGTAAACGCTCGGTATTTGCCCATAGTATTCATTTATCTGAGCGCGAGCTGTGCTGCCTTGCCGATAACAACGCGGCTATATCGCACTGCCCTACCTCTAACTTATTTTTAGGCTCGGGCCTTTTAAATTTAAAGAGATGTGAAGAGCATGGAATAAATGTGGGTATGGGTACCGATGTTGGCGCAGGCACAAGTTTTTCTATGCTACAAACAGGTAACGAAGCGTACAAAATTCAGCAGCTACAGGGTCAAAAGTTTTCAGCATTTAAAGGGTTTTATTTAGCCACCCTAGGCGGCGCGCGTGCCCTTGATTTAGAAGGCACCATAGGTAACTTTAATGAAGGCTGCGAGGCCGACTTTATTGTAATGGATTACGCGGCCACCTCCTTTTTAAAGTTCAGAATTGGCCATGCCAAAACCCTTCACGAACAGCTTTTTGCCATGATGATGCTAGGCGACGACCGCTGTATTGAACAAACCTACATTATGGGTAAAAGCGTGTATAAACGCGACGAACAAGCCCAGTTTGCACCCACACCCGATTTAGAAGAGGCATAACCCGATGGAAAACTATTTATTTGAGCTTGCTCATTTGGTGTTTAGATACTTTCACGTGGTAGCAGGTATAGCGTGGATAGGCGCCTCATTTTATTTTGTGTGGCTTGATAATAACTTACAAACACCACCACAATGGAAACAAGATAAAGGCATAAAAGGCGATTTATGGGCTATTCATGGCGGCGGCTTTTACGAAGTGGCTAAGTATCAAAATGGCCCAGAACAAATGCCCTCTACCCTACATTGGTTTAAATGGGAGGCCTACACAACCTGGATCAGCGGCGCGCTGTTATTTACGCTGTTATATTATGTGGGCGCAGATGTGTATTTACTCGATGCCAGTAAAAGTGAGCTCAGTAAGTTTGCAGCTATTGGTGCATCACTTGGTTTTATAGGCTTAGGCTATGGTGTTTATCGGTTATTGTGTAAAAGCCCGCTTGTTGAAAATGGCAAGGCATTTATTGCCCTAGGTGTAGGCTTTTTAGCGTTATGGACGTATGGGGTTGATCAGCTATTTAGTGACCGCGCAGTGTATATTCATGTTGGTGCATTAATTGGTACCTGTATGGCCGGTAATGTATATCACATTATTATGCCTGCACAGCGCTACATGGTAAGCGAAGTAGAAGCTGGGCGCATTCCTGATTCAGCGCCGGGCTTAAAAGCAAAGCAGTGCTCAGTACATAATAACTACGCCACCCTACCCGTTATATTTATTATGCTAAGTAACCATTTTTCGTATACCTATAGCCATGAGTTTGGCTGGTTAGTGCTTATTGGCTTTTTTATTATTGGTATGTGGATACGCCACTTTTTTAATTTAAAGCACCAAGGTGTTAATAAGCCTTCAGTGCTAATAAGCGGTATTGCCGCGTTTTTTGCGTTAATGCTAGCCATAGCACCGTGGCCAAGTAGTTCTGTAAACGCGAATAATGAGCTACAAGCAAGCATAAGTGATGCGCAAGCATGGGATATTATTAATAAACACTGTACACAGTGCCACAGTGAAACCCCTACATCGAAGCTTTTTCAAACCGCGCCGCTCGGCTTTAAGCTCGACTCACTTGCTGATGTAAAAAAAGCCAGTGCACTTATTCATACTCGCGCCGTTATTACCAAAGACATGCCATTGGCTAACATGACAAAAATGACTGATACAGAGCGTGAAATGCTTGGCACTTGGCTTAGCGCAGTAAAAAAGGAGCAGTAACATGAGCGAGCAATTTAAACATTACCCGCGCGATTTAATTGGTTATGGTGCACACACTCCGCATGCCAATTGGCCTAATAAAGCCCGTATAGCCGTGCAAGTAGTATTAAATTACGAAGAAGGCGGTGAAAACTGTGTACTGCATGGTGATGCAGCAGCCGAAACGTTTTTATCTGAAATAGTTAGTGCCCCGCATGTAGAAGACCGCCACATAAGCATGGAGTCTATTTACGAATATGGCTCGCGCGCAGGTGTGTGGCGCTTACTTAAACTCTTTAAAAAATACGATATACCGGTCACCATTTTTGCTGTGGCAATGGCCCTTGAGCGCCACCCCGATATAGCTAAAGCCTTTGTTGAAGCTGGGCACGAAATTGCAAGCCACGGCCTGCGCTGGATTAATTATCAACATATAGATAAACAAACCGAGCGCGAGCACATGCAAAAAGCCATTGAAATCATTCAAACGCTTACTGGTAAAAAGCCCACAGGCTGGTACACCGGGCGCACAAGCCCTAACACAGCAGCCCTTGTGGTTGAAAATGGCTCGTTTTTATATGATGCCGATGACTACAGCGACGACTTACCCTTTTACAGCATTAAAGAAGGTAAGCCACAGCTAATAGTGCCCTACACGCTTGATGTAAACGACATGCGCTTTGCTGCAGTGCAAGGCTTTAATGCCGGCGATCAGTTTTATAATTATTTAAAAGATGCCTTTGATACGCTTTATGAAGAAGGCGACCCACAAGGTGAAAACGCCCCTAAAATGATGTCTATAGGGCTGCATTGTCGCTTAATTGGCCGCCCTGGGCGCATTAAAGCCCTTGCACGGTTTTTAGAATATGCTAAATCGCATGAGCAAGTGTGGTTTGCAACGCGCGAGCAAATAGCCGAGCACTGGCTTAAAACTCATCCGTATAATACCAATCCGCAATAGTACTTAATCATTTAGTTATGCGCATTGGTATAATAAAGCCTAGATGTGAGCCGTTAAAACTAAACTCTAAGAGCTTATTAGATTTATCATAAAACAAAAAAAGCCCAGCAGTGCTGGGCTTAGTCACTTTAGGAGTAGTGGTTTACTTAGCCATAGGTAATAACACCGATATGTAACGCTGAGCCCAATTTGCTAATTCAACACGGTTACGAGAATTGGTTTTTTTAAAGGCACTGTACAAATGCGTTTTAACGGTGTGGTCACTTATATTAAGTTTATCGGCAATGGCGTTATTGCTCGCCCCTTGAGCAATTAAGTGAATAACCGATTTTTCACGTTTAGTAAGGTGCGCATAATCCCCTTTTTTTGGGGAGATATCTTCTTGTAGGCTATTAAACGAAGAGGCAACCGAGAGAATATCTGAAAACGCTTTTGATATAACCTTTCGCGTAAACCATAACTCGCCTGAGGTTATTCTAACTAGCCCTTTAAAAATAGTTTCTGGTGCATCTGATTTATAAAACACACCATTGAAATGATTTAACAGTAGATTTTTTTCGCACACGGCATTGGGCTCTACATTAAATAAGACAACTTTGTACTTTTTAGCGAGGCAAATTAAGTCGGCAGGCAGCAAATCTAACCAGTTATTTTTATCGCCATCAATTAAAAATAAATCAAACTTATCCCTTTTCTCGTTTTTAGGGATCACGTCGTCCATTTTAATATCGCCAAAAATGGCTTGCATGGTTTTTAATATAGTTGTGTAGCTTTCACTGTGAAAAGAAGATTGAAACGTGGTTTTTACAAAAACGGCGTGTGGTTGTAGCATAGATTTCGTCCTTGAAATGTTTACACCACACTACCGAATTTATTAATCACTTACAATGCACCTGGGCATTATTCATACACGGCATAAAACAATCACCAATAATATTTAGTTAATAGTTACAATAACTTAATGAAAATTAGTGAATTATTTTCATATAAAACACTGCTCTGATCAGTCTTTACATAACGTATAAAAGCGTGAGGTAACCCCGTTAGTCCAGCCGAAACCTTGCTGTACTACGTATTCTCCGCCCCCTGCTTTTAATTGAGGCACGCACACATTGTATTTTTCTAGTAGGCACTGATTAACAGAAAAGTCGCTTTCTACCATTGTTAGCCAGTTTTGCATTATACGTTTACTAAGATCACTAAAACCGTAATTATTAAGCCCTTTAACAGCAAACCACTGCAGCGGAGCCCACCCATTAGGGCTATCCCATTGCTGTGATGTAGAGGTAACGGTAGTAACTATGCCGCCGGCCTTTAAAAAGTCGCGGCTTAGTCGCTCGGCAATATGTTGAGCTTGTTGCTCAGACGCTACGTTAAAAAATAATGCAGTACTTGCGGCAGCGCTTAACACCTTAGATTGACTCGCTTTGTGATGATTATAATCAACAAAAAAGTGTTGTTGCTCACTCCACATGTATTTATTAATCAGTGTGCGGCGAGCTGCTGCGTAGTCGCTAAATAAATCGGCTTGTTGGCTATTACCTAGCAGCTTATTAAACTTACTAAGCTGTTTTTCTAGGTTATAAAGCAAACAATTAAGATCAATGGGTAATATATCGGTCGTTTGTATAGAGCTAAGTGAACTAGGCTCAGCTAGCCAGCGAGAACTAAAGTCCCAGCCAGATTCACACGCTGCACGTATATGTCGATAAAAGTCGGGCTTTTTATGCTCAGCTAAGCCCTCTGCGAGTGCCAGATCTTCTCTCAGGGATTCTGCCCTAGGGGCTGCTTCATCGTCCCAATAACGATTTAACTTGCCACCGCATGGCATTTTTACAACTCGCCTTAATGCCGTTTTCTCGTTAGTAAGCTCTTCTGCGCCTTGCATCCAAAACGCATACTCTTTTTCAAGCGCATTAACACATTTTTCAAGCCATGCTACATTATTGGTTTTACTGTGCTCGCGCTGCCATAGTAATTCAACCATAAGCGCTAAAATAGGTGGCTGTGAACGCGATAAGTAGTAACTGCGGTTGCCATTTGGAATACACCCATAATCGTTTATAAGGTCGATAAAGTTTTGCAGCATATCTTCAACAATCTCGGGTTTATTAGCATCAATTAAGCCGAGCGCTGTAAAGTAGCTATCCCAGTAGTATATTTCCTGAAAACGCCCACCAGGCACAATGTAGCTATGCTTTAATGCTAATAAAGAATCGGCTTTAGGTTTATCAGCCGCCCGTCTCAAACCATGCCACAAAGAGTTAATATAGTGCTTAACGCTTGCGGTATCTGGCTCACTTTGCATACGTAGTAAGGGAGTCGTAATAAAGTGAGCATTTACAAACTCTTTTAATTGGGCTTGATTAAGCGGTGCTACTTGCTCATAGTGTTTACACGCACTTTGCCAGCTGGTTCGTGCAGTTGCATCTGCAAATGTTTTACAGTCATCAAAAATATGTTGGGTCTGTACATCTTTAAATAACTGGCTTTCAAAAAAATTCATAACAATCCTAAATCAATTATATGCTGGCAGCGTGCTGAGAAATGGCGCGGGTGCGCTGTTTAAAAATAATCACGCTTATAAAAATTAAGCTAATGGGAATTAACGACAGGTAAAATGCGTGCTGACCACTAAAATGCTCAAATACGTAGCCTGTGATCATTGAACCAGTTGTGCCTCCAAGTGCTGAAAACACAACGATTAACCCTGTCATGGCTGCATGCTGGTGCTTTTCTAATGCGCTGAGTATTACCGAATTTAACACTGGATAAATTGGCGCCATAAAAAAGCCAATGAGGGGCAAAACAAATGCGGCCAGTGGTGCATCAAATAGGCTAGTGATTGCTGTATTAGGTAGGTTTTCAGTTAGGGGTAACGTTATAATAATAAGTAATGCCATGGCGACTAAGCATCCGCACAGAACAAAAAACCAATTAACGTGCTTAAGCACCTGCCCCGCAACTAAACGACCAAACGCTAACGCCGCTGCAAAAATACTCGCTAACTGAATACTTATAGCCACTGGCAGTTGTAAAACTTGGTTATTAAAGGTTGGCAGCCAAGTGCCTACGCCTTGTTCAATAAGGACATATAAAAATGCACTTATAATAAAAATAAGCACCAAGGGCTGATATGTTAATTTAAGCATGGCTATAAAGTCATTCAAACTAGAGTCAGTTTTATTTTTATCAATTGCAGGCGCAATCGGTGCAATAACAACACTTAGTAATACAATTAAAGTAAGCGCAGCCAACGCGTAATAAACATTGAGCCACGCATTGCTTTGGCTTGGGTCTATAAAGGCGGTAAAAATCCAATAACCACTTAATACACCCACCATAAAAATGCCTTCGATGGTGTTTAAAAGTGACGAGTGACTATTAGCATCTTCGGTTACTTGGCCAATAATAGAATAAACAGAAACTTTGACTACCGCAAAACCACAGCCTATCACTGCAAATAGCACTTTAAACATATAAAATTCGCTGATCAGTGCGGTGCTTAAGCACGCTAATGCAACGACCGCTAAAGACCCTAACACTGCGAGCTTATACCCTAATCTAGGAATGAACGAGGCAACAACAAAAGACATTACCGCAATTGATAAGTCTTTAAACCCTTCCAAAACAGACGCCTCAGTTTTGCTAACGCCCAGTGTGTTTATTGCCTGCAAAATGACTGTTCCTACGCTATTTAATAATATTGCGAAAATAAAATAGCTTGCAGCAATTGCTAGTGTGATTTTTGTTTTACTCATAGCTTGCCTTACTTATAACGCAGTGCGCCATAACGATTAAAGCTAACACCTTTGGGTAATTAGCGTGTGTGTTTGTGTCAGTGAACGTTGAGTTTAGTGTAGAATAAAAATCAATGCAATCGTTTGCATTTCAAGTTTTAAAATTTGTATCTATCATTCATAAATCAGCGTTTACTCGATTGGCGAGTTATTAATTCTATATCAATAACTTGAGATTCAACTTTTTGACCCATAAATTGTTGCATAAGCTTTTTAACTAAAAGTTCAGCCGCTAATTGAGTATTTTGTTTAATTGTTGAAAGCGACGGATGGCTAATATCTGCCATTGCTATATCGTCAAAGCCCACCAATGCAACATCGTTAGGGATACTGACATAGCGCTCTTTTAACGCCTTCATTGCACCTAAGGCAACCATGTCGCTACAAGCCATTATTGCATCAAAGTAGAGCCCTTTTTCGCGTAATAGACTATTAATTTCTTGATACGCCGAACTACTCGTAATATCAATAGAAACAACGTGCTGCTCTAGTTTATGCGTAGATAGCGCAGCTGCATAACCACGGTGTCTTTCGCTAATTTCACCGTGCTCTGGGTCGCCTAAAAATAAAATATTTTTTGCACCATGTTCGATTAAGTGCGCAGTGGCTTGCATTCCACCTAGGTAGTTATCACTGCCTACAATAGGGTAATTACTGGGTGTTTTAGGGTCTCCCCACACAACCAAAGGGATCCCCGCTTTAGCAGCCGCCTCTATATTGCGCTGATCTTTACCTTGCCCAACCACAATAATGCCATCGGCCCTTCGGCCATTAATAAAGTAATTAGCCCAATCATGCTGCGCCATTATTGAATTAGACAATAAAAGCTCTAGCCCTTGTTGATTAAGTGCAAGATTAATTTCGCTAACCACTTTAAGTAAAAATGGATCGCTAATCGATTGTTCGGTTTGTTCATCTAAGTTAATGATAACAGCAACAACATTTGTTTTTTGCGTTCGCAAGCGGCTTGCAGCGGTGTTTAAACTAAAATTATGCTCTTTAGCGAGTTGTTTTAATTTATCGCGTGTTTCTTGTTTTATTAACGGGTTGTCATTTAAAGCACGCGAAACCGTAGAGGTAGACACCCCTGCCAGCTTTGCTAAATCAGCTAATTTTATTTTTTTGTTATCCATGAAAACCCTGAGCCGCGTTGTATTAACTAATGTTTAATGTAACTAGCTGACAATATAGCATTATTAATTTTTTCTGGCTTGCCTCACAGGCTAAAAAAGCCATACCTAGGCTTTTACGCTCAATATTTCTACAAATATAATTCATAAATAATTTACAAATAAATATTGCAAACGTTTGCATTAATCTTTAAGGTTTCATCATATACAGCCTGTTTACATAAAAACTTTGTATGCAGCGCAGTAAAACACACACTGTTTAACACACTAAAAGCGGGATCACACATGACATTCAATAAAGCAAAAAGTACATTAGCGTGCGCTATAACTTTAGCCTTGAGCTCACACGCCACCTTTGCACAAGAGCAAGCACAAGAAACCAAGGTAGAGCGAATTGTTGTTTCAGGCACACCTACCGGGGTCGGCATCAGAAAAATAGATGCAGGCTACGCTGTTACAAATATTGATAGCCAGCAAATTATTAAACTTTCACCTAAAAGCACTGCCGATCTGTTTAAAGCCGTACCTGGGGTTTGGGTAGAAAGCTCAGGGGGTGAATCTGGTGCCAATGTATTTGTACGTGGTTTTCCTGGCGGCGGTGACGCCCCATTTTTAACCTTAAGTATTGAAGGGTCACCCGTTTACCCAGCCCCTACATTATCGTTTTTAGAAAACTCTTCACTTTTTAGAATTGATGAAACGATTGAGACCATGGAGGCTTTACGCGGTGGGCCGAACCCTGTTTTATCAAATGGCCAACCGGGTTTAACAACTAACTTTAGGCTAAAGCGCGGTGGTGAAGACACCGAAGGCTTATTTAAATACACAACATCTGATTACGACCTACAACGAGTAGATGCTGTTATTAGTGGTGAAATTACTGACGATTTATACTTTATGGTTGGCGGGTATGTAAAAAGCTCTCCGGGTATTCGTGATGCAGGTTTTACCTCTGAGAAAGGCAGCCAATTTACCATTAATATCACTAAAGATTTAGATAACGGCGAGCTTAATTTTTATACCCGTCAAACAGATGACCATGGTGCATGGTACTTACCTACCCCACTTAATATTGAAGGGATTGACGCAGAATATACTCAACTTGGCACATTAAACCGCCAAGCAACAATATTCACAGGCCCTGATGCACAAGCACATGATATTGACTTAGGGGATGGCCGAGGTTGGGACGGCCACGTAACAGGCGGTAGCATTAAACTAGATCTTGATAATGGTTGGCAATTTTCTGACCGCTTCAATATAACTAAAGGGGATGCCAATACATACGGGTTGGTGCCAAGTGGCTCAGCAACCACGGTTGGTGCAGTTGCCGATAACGGGCAAACCGCATTTGGTGCAGTAACCAATACTGAGTACGCAAGCGACACCCCAATACAACAACTTGGCCGCTGGGTTGTTTTAAAAGAAATTAGCTCATTTACAAACGATTTAGCGTTTTCAAAGCAATTTGATGATTTATCAGCCACGTTTGGTTACTACACAGCCAGTACATCGGCAAACGATTGGTGGAGTTTAGGTAATACGGCTTACCACGTACTAGAAGCAGGCGGCGAGTCGCTAACTGGCATTGAGTGTAATCAAAGCACTGATGGCTGCGATTTTAACCACGATATTAGCTCAACAGGTGATGCGCGCACCAATGCGTTTTATGTAACAGCTCAATACAAATTTGCCGAGGACTTTACCTTAGATGCAGGCGTGCGCCACGAAAGTCATGAAGTAGAATACAGTGTTGATGAAGGCCTTGATGGAATTATTACCAAAACAGTTAACTATGATGAAAGTAAAACATCGTGGACCACGGGGATTAACTATTCAATAAACGATGACATGGGTGTATTTGCACGCGTAAACCGTGGTTATAAAATGCCTTACTTTGACGACTTTAGAGATAACTTTAGCGCTTATGAAGGCGGCGAAAAGCTAATTAAAGAAGTAACCCAAGGCGAATTTGGCTACAAGCTAATTTCTGACTCTACAGACTTTTACGCTACCTTGTTTGTTAACGAAGTAAAGGGCGATACATTTGTACGCCGCCCAGGTGTACCTGCAGAAATTTTAACAAACGAAGCGTACGGTGTTGAGCTTGATTATAACTTTAATCATCAGTCGGGTTTTTCGGTTAATTTAAATACCACACTACAAGAAACCGAAATAACGCAAAGCCCAACCAATGAAGGAAATGAATCTCAGCGTCAGCCAAAGTGGCAAGTGCGTATCACACCTAGCTACGACTTTGAGCTACAAGGTATGTATGCCACGTTATATGGCACACTGTCGGCTGTTGATGACCGCTTTGGTAACAACGAAAACACGGTGACTCTTGATGGCTACGAAAAAGTAGACTTAGGTTTAATTTTAGAACCTATGGAAGGCATAAAACTACAACTGGCCATTGATAACTTAACGGATGAGCAAGGTATAACAGAGGGCGACCCACGTAATGCCGATGCCCCAAATGGCCGCTATATTATGCCACGCACTACGCGCTTTAGTGTAAGTTATGCGTTTTAAACACACTTAATACTAAAGGGAGCTTGGCTCCCTTTATTTTATTTTTTCTTTAAGTGTATTAAGCGCCTCTACCGAAAAGCCCCTATCGTAAAAATGTAAAATTTTACCTTTGCTATCTATTAAAACAACGCGAGTATTGTTTGGGTTTTTATTACCTGTAAATTTTTGCACAGCTTCACCATCTTCATAAATAGTGATTACCCCGCCCCACAGCTCTTTTGGAATGCCCTTGCGCATACCGCTGTCTATAAATGTACTAAACATACGCGGGGCCATACCTGCTATGGTAGGCAGTTCGTAAGTGGGTAATGTAACCCCTGTCATGTCTAAGCCAATTAACCAACGGTCTATGTCAAATTGGCTATCTTGTTTATAGCCAATGAGTAACAAGGTTTTATCGGCTTTAAAATCACTCGGTATGGTTACGCTTTTCTCATCTAGGCTTTGGCCGCTAATGGTTGGAAACTGCTTACCGGTAATTTGCTGATTTGGGTATTGAGCTGAGCACGCACTAAGCATTAACACCATAAATGCGCTGGCTATTATTTTAATCATTTTAAAACCTTACACTGTTATAAATATCATACTCATACGTGTATGAGGTAAAACACGTTTAAACCGTTTGCAATTTTAAATACGCTTTAAACTCTCGAAGTGCCATGGGCTTGGCATATTTCCAGCCTTGGCCATAATGTACGCCAGCTTGTTTTAGTATGGCTTCTTGCTCATTTGTTTCTATGCCTTCTGCTACACAGGTGTAGTTAAACTTACGTACCAACGCCATAATATTGGGGATCATTGAGGCCTTTAAGCCTTGTGTTGTTATGTCTTGTACAAAGGTGCGGTCAATTTTAAGTTGATGAAAGCTCAAGTTTTGTAGATTTTTTAAGTTAGAGTAACCCGTACCAAAATCATCTATCGATAAATTAAAGCCCGCCTCAACCAGCCTTTTAAAGTGGGCATGGGCAACTGTTGAGTCTAAGTATTCGTCTTCTGTTATTTCTAAACAAATAATAAAGCGCGAATCGGTGAGTGCCGGTATGTCTTTTAAAAGCGCAATATTGCCTGTTTCTACATCGTAGGGAAAAATATTAATAGAAATTTTAAAATTGCGCGGTAATGCCTCAACGGTGGTTAGCTCATGTAGTACTTTTTCAATCATGGCTTGGGTAAAGCGCCACGTTAAATTGGTTTTTCTGATAATAGGAATAAATTGATCAGGAAATAAAACCCCGTATTTATCTTCAAAACGGGCCAATGCCTCACAGCCAACCACTTTACCCGTTTGCAAACAAATAATGGGTTGGTAGGTCCAATAAAATGAGCCCTTTTTAAGGCCTTTGCGCACACGCGTGATAGTTGAGCGCCTAGCCGCTAAGCTATAGTCAATTAACAGTCCACTTGATACACCCGCTAACGAAATTAAAATAAGCGAAATAATCAATAAAAATTGATTATCAGCAAAAAATTGGCTCCACGGAAGTTGTGCGGCTGCGCAGTACCCGGGGTTATTAGTACTGCATTTAATAATTGATTCATAAGATAAAAATGAGTGATTTTTTACCTGCTCATAAACCCCTTTAGCCCCCGCTAAATGAAACGTCTCGCGCGTATTTTTATAAAGTACTTCCCACTGAGGAGAAACAATTACTTTATCATTAAAAGCGCGCGTATCGACTATTAAATTGTAATTACCTTGCCTTACAATTATCACTTCCATTGCACGGCCACTAAACAAAAGTAAATACAATTGTGGTTCGTACCTTACGCGCACAGGTTTATTATCGTATTTATCAATTCGAATGTAGTCGGGAGGATTATCGGTAATTGTAGCTGCCAGCTTTCCTGCCCCGGTGGTGCAAACCAGCTCATTATTTGTAAAAAAGCCAATATCTATCACGTATTGTGCATCAAACAACGCGCGGCGCATTTCTATCAATGTATTGTTATTACATTGTTTAGCGTTTGCGTTATTTAGGCGGGTTAAAATTTTTCTACGTTCTGTTGCGGCAGCATCTATGTGTTGAACAATATAATTTGAATCTCGCGCTAACTGCCTACTTAGCTTTTGTGCAGCAAAGTACATCAGTGTGCTAGCACATATAATAAAAACCACGACACCGCTTAATACTGCAATTAAAGACCTACGTTGATATTGTTTCATAACACCTTTTTAAAGAAGCTGTGTGTGAGTCAGGTGCAATAATAATTGCATATCTGGGCATAAAAGCAATCAAGCTTGTAAAATAATTAAAGCAAATTACGTTTTTAATTTATTGATTTGTTTGCATTATAATTGCAAAACCAGGTGGCTGAGTATACCGCTAAGCTGCTTATGGCCTTGGCTATTTAAATGTATACCATCGCTCCCTAGGGGGGCGTTAAGGTGTGATATATCAACGTAATTAAGCGCGTGCTCGTGTGCTACACGTTTAAAGAGAGTGTTTAAGGATTGTAACTTTTGATCACAGTTTAAATAAATATGGCTTAATCCATGCTGAGGGTTAATAAATAAAGGACCAATAACAATTATGTTTGGTAAGTTAGCAGGCGAGTAAAATTGTTTAATAGAGCCAATAAAATGCGTAAGGCCGGTGGCTATATCTGTTGGGGCTAAGTTAAAACGCTTTTTTAAATCGTTAGTGCCAAGTGCAATAATGAGCGTGTGTAAAGCGTGTTGCTGCAAATCGGGTTTTAAATAGCGAATACCATTAAGCTCCCCCGCAAAAGGCGGGTTATTCACAAGCGTACGGTTTGGCTGCCCCGACTCTATTACGCTAAAGCCGCTGCCTAGCTGTTGCTGTAACCGCGCGGTCCAACGGGTCTTTTCATCATAGCGCTTACCTGTTTCGGGATTTAAACCCCACGTATTAGAGTCGCCAAAGCAGAGTATATTTTTTGTTATTTGCGTCATTAAAATGGATTGAGCGTATAGCCTTGTTGTTGAAGTTGTGCGTGCGCGGTCATCGCAGAAAGCGACATTTTCACGCCATCAATGAGCAATTCAGGCGTTACTTTAAAGTGAGTTGCCGATTGCCCGCACACATACACCTGAGTGTTATTAGCAAGTAGCTGCTCAATTAACGCTTGGTTTTTATTGTCATCACTAAAGCGTTTTTTATATTCGCTGTTAGCTAACACATCAACGCTTGCGCTGCCGTGCACAACTAATGCAAGTTGAATGTTTTCAGGCTTTACACCATGCGCTACATGCATGTTAATAAAACGCGCTAACGAATTTATTGAATTATTTTGCTCGCCTTTTTTAGCACCATCGGCAACATCAAATGCTATTTTAAATACCGTAGAGCTATTAATTTTGTCATGCTTTGGTATATTATAATAATTACCAAACCCGTTAATTGATTGCTCATTAGCATTAATAAACGGGCTAAAAAGCAGCACTAACCCTAGTAAATATTTCATAAAACAATCCTGTGTTTTTAAGCGTATTACTAAACTACCAGAGACAACCAAAAAAGGCTGCAATTTAAGCAACCTTTTGGGTACTTTTATGGTGATGATTAATAAACTGCATACCTAAATAACTAAACGTATTTTTAAATTGCTCTACAAAACACGCCGGCGCTTCAGTTGATGACGCATTAGAAAGCACTGAAAAATGCTTACTACGCAGCGTTCGTAACTTTGGTTTTAATGCTTCATCGTCCATGTAGTCGGTTATTCTATCAATAAATAACTTCATTTGTACCGTGGTGCTGTACCAATAAACGGGTGAGGCAAACACCCAGTGGTCATACTTTAATAGTGCTTCAAATACAGCGTAAAAGTCATCGCTTTTATAGTTTTTGTTATAACAGTACGGCGCTATTTTATAATCATCTAAACATATTATCCTTACATCGTTTTGCTCAGCAAAGCTGTTAACGTGTGCCTGCGTATTACCATCTTTACGTGCGCTTGAGTAAATAATAACAGTGCTGCGTTTAAGTTTTTGTTGCATTTAGTTAGCTCCTTTTTTAATGTTGAAAGAAGCTTAAAACCTCAACTTATATTGAGGTCAACCGGAAATTTAAAACAATGCCAATAGATCAAAAAAAACTAACCGAGGCTAACCTAACCGTAGGTTATGTCGCTAAGCGCAGCGGCGTAAAAGTATCAACCCTACACTTTTACGAAACAAAAGGACTCATACGTAGTTGGCGAAATAGCGGCAACCAACGCCGCTATAAAAAAGATGTGCTGCGCCGTATAGCGGTAATAAAAGCCGCACAAGCCATGGGAATAACACTTGATGAAATTAAACACACCCTGGCCACATTACCTGAGCAGCGCACTCCCACACAAAAAGACTGGTCAGCCCTTTCAAAGCAATGGCAAGCACAGCTTGATGAGCGCATAGCGTATATGCAGCGCCTACGCGACCGCGTAGATGGCTGTATTGGTTGTGGGTGTTTATCTATGAGTAAGTGCCCTATTTATAACAAAAACGACCACTTAGGCGAAAACCAAAGTGGTGCTGTGCTGTTAAATTCATCTAGTTAGCATTAAAGGTACATTTATCGGCAAGTCGCATTGATAATTAGCTACAATATAAGTACTCTATCATGTCTAAAAAGGAAGCAATTATAAGGATATAGTGTTGGAACCTACTAACCCAGCTCCACCCAATAACAACTCTAAAAACCCAGCTACAACACAAAAATTGGCACAGGCCTTAAAAACGGTCGATAACAAAGAGCTTAAAAGTACTGGCTTTTGGCTAAATCAATTTTTTATGGTGATCTCTACTATTTTTGGCGTGTACTTAGCCGCTCAAAGCGGTTTAGAACAGGCACTTAAATTTGATAACTTTAGCAAAATGGAAGATAACTATTATTTACGTACCTCATTGTTTGATGAAGTAACCGATAATGTTAAAAGTGTGAGTGAATATGCAGCGCTTTTAGCTAAAAGCCCGCCAAAATCTGAAATGGAATATTTTAAGCCAACGCTTGAAAAATACATATGGCAAACAATGCAATACTCGCCAACAACGCTTGAAACTCCCAGCGAACTGTTGACCCAAATACGCCGTTTTTACTCTCGTTCAGAGTTTTTAATTAATGCAGCCGTTAGCAGAAAAACCTCAGCTAAGCATGCTGCAAGTGAGCTTAAAAAAATAGCAGAACAACTAAAAACGACTACCCTTCCTCGATTAAAAAATAGTGCCGAACATTTGAAAAAAGAGCTGCAACAAAACGATATTTCAGTCGGCTCATTAAAGGAGTTAACACATGCCAACTAAACGCTGCCCTCATTGTAAAGATCATCCATTAGAAGTAACCCAATATCAAGGTGAAGAAATTGACATCTGCCGAGAATGCGGTGGCTTATGGTTTGAAAAAAACGAAGTTAACAGGATGATCAGCGAAATAAATGAAGGGCCAGAAGGTGATAAATTTGAAACTCATTTTGGAGAATCTTTAGGTGTTTCAGAACTTGATTGCCCAGATTGTAGTAAAAGTTTAGAGCGTTTTCATCTTCTCGAGGCCTATCATACCGAAATTGATGTATGTAGACATTGTGATGGCACATGGATTGATAGAGACGAGTTAGAAAGCGTAGAAAAAAGCCCTGAATTAAAAAACAGCTTAAGTGAGCTCAATCAAAAAGTAAGTTGGAAAACCTATCTTTTTCAATTTTTAACGCAAATGCCAGTTGAATATAATATAAAACCACAAAAATCACCGTGGGTGACCCGCAGCCTTATTGCTTTAAATACACTCATTTTTGCACTGTATTTTTCAAATCCAAATGCCTTTAATTATGTTATTGATAATTTTGCGATGACACCCGCAGATTTAAGCCAAGGCAAAGAGTTATGGAGTGTTTTAACGTGTGTATTTTTACATGGCTCTATTATGCACTTAGTAGGCAATATGTATTTTTTACATATAGTTGGCGATAACCTGGAAGATGTATTAGGTCATAAGCGCTTTTTAATGTGGTATTTAGTGTGCGGATTACTTGCCTCGTTTGCTAGCTTCATAGTAAGCCCTATGTCGGCAATTCCTGGGGTAGGTGCAAGTGGTGCAATTGCTGGTTTATTTGGTATGTACTTAATGTGGTTTAGGCATGCAAGCCTTACTTTTATGTTTGTAATTTACCAGAAAAAGCTTTCTGCGGTGTGGTTTTTCGCGATTTGGTTAGGGTTTAATATTTTTGGTGCAATAACAGGCCCAGATGGAATTGATTATGGCGCACATATTGGTGGGTTTATAGCAGGCTTAATTATTGGTTACTTATTAAAAAACAAAATTTTAGAAGGAAACCCAATAATTCGTTTGCTTAATCAAAGCGAAGCACAGTTAAAACGTTAACAATTGCTATAAAGCCACTGATAGATAAACATTAGTGGCTTTATAAAGCTAACTTAATCCCTAGCGTATACACCGCGTATAAACTGTATAATACTGGCCAGTATCTTTTATCGGTATATCGTAAGTTTCAGCCTCTTCACTGAGGTCGCATTCAAAGTGATTTAGCATATCAGAAAGTAGCGCTTGCTCTTGCGTGAACTGTATTGAAGTATCCCAAAGTATTGAATCTTCATCTTTTTTATTTCCAATATAAATACTCTGTAGCAAGGAGCTATTAAAAAACATATTTGAAGGATTAGAGCTGCGTATAGTTTTACTTTTAAAGTAAAAATTTCCATTACTATCGCTTATTACTTCATCTGTGTAGGTATCACCATAAATGAGCTCTCGGGTAATTTTAACACCCGCCTGCGGCTCCCCATTTTTTACTAGCCGGCCTTTTATTTGCAGTGATAGTGTTACATCTTGTTTGTTAAAAAAGCCAAACATATCTGCGCATCCTTGTATCGGAAATAGTAAAAATAAAATAAGCGTTAAAGTGACACCTGCTAACCTTGAACTAGTCATAAAAGTCCTTTTTGTGTTTATATTTTTAGCCTACCAGAAAAAATACCGACAGTATGCTCGCTACATTTAAAATAATACATAGCCATAACACCACTATAAAACGACGTTTTTGCGATTTATGCCTAAGCCATTGCTGTGCAATGAGTGCGCCGGGCCAACCGCCTAGTAACGACAGTAACTGAAGCATGCGCTCGGGTGTGCGGTTTACTTTTTTATGCGCTGATTGTTTAGCTTGTCGTTTATCCCATGCGTACATTATAAAAGTAAAAAAGCTTAAACCTGTAAAGTAGCTTGGTATATAAATGCTCATATTATAAAGCCAATGAGCTTGCCATACTGCGACCAAAAAAAGCAGTGAGAAGGTGATTAATGTTTTCTTTATCAATTCATGATCGCCTATACTAAAAAGAGTTAAACCAAAATAATAAGAGCCAAATTATGACATACTTTAAAGCCCTATTTTTAGTATTATGCTTATACGCCTTTAATAGCTACGCCGCTGATACCCCAAGTAACCTTGATAAAGAACTCGCTGTATTTAAACCTTATTTAGGTACATGGCAGGCCGATTTTGACGTACCTAAAGGTGCAAAACCTGTACAAGATGTTGGCCACTGGGAGCGCGCATTAAATGGTAAAGCTATACATACCAAGCACTCTATTAATGAAGGTGAGTATGGTGGGGAATCAATGATTTTTTACGACAGTAAAAAAGAGTCATTGGTGTTTTACTATTTTACTACCGCAGGTTTTTACACAAAAGGCACCATGAAAGTGCTCAGCCCTACCCAATTTGTAGCGTATGAAGAGGTAACAGGCAGTAAAGAAGGTATTACTAAAGTGCGCTCGATCAGCGAGCTAAAAAACGATACGTTTGTAGTTTCAACTTCTTATTTAAAAAAGGGTGAGTGGACTAAGCCCGAGCAGCGTACTTATACACGCAGCACTAAAGCCGTTAAATTTAAATAATGGCCATTCGCTTAAAACACAAAAAGGCAGCCTAAGCTGCCTTTGTTATTTATAAAACCGCTATTATTTAGCAAACTTTTTAAATGGTTCGTCAACTGGTGTATCAGCAAGGTGGTTAGTGTAGTTGCTCATTACTTTTTGCGATAAGCCTACAACAATTTCTAGTAGTTGCTGTTTACCGTAACCTGCTGTAAAAAACTTCTCAATTTGCTGATCGCTAATTACGCCGCGATCGCGTGTCATTGCAAGCGTTGTTTCACGCAGTGTTTCAAGTTTTGCATCTGCAAGTGGTGTTTTGTTTACTAGGGCATCAACAATATCTTGGTCTACATTCATTGAAGCGGCAATTGCGCTGTGTGCTGGTACACAGTAATGACACTCGTGCTCAACATTAATTGTTTGCCATACCACAGTTAGCTCTTCTGCGTTAAACGAGGTGTTTTGAAATAACTCATGCAGTACTTGGTAACCTTTAAGTAGCGTAGGCGCTTCTGCCATTACGGCATGAAGGTTAGGTAACATGCCAAATGCTGCTACTGAATCAGCCATAAGCGATTTTGACTCTTCTGGTGCGTTGTCTTGGGTATATAACGTAAATTCTGCCATGTTCTGCTCCAATAAATTAATGTGTTTGAGTAACCTGGTGTCAGGTTAAGTAACTTCGAGACACATACTATTTGATTTTGAGCGACTGTTCAAGTTAAAATTGAGCATACGTTCAAAATAGTTGAGAATAAAATGGCAAACAAAGTTAAATTTGAGCGCGATAATGTAATTCGCGTTGCAAGCCAATTGTTTTGGGAAAAGGGGTTTAACGCCACCTCAACCCGCGATTTACAAGAAGCCATTAACATGCGCCCAGGCAGTATATATGCAGCGTTTGGCTCTAAAGAAGGCCTATACAGCGAGTCTTTAAAAGACTACACAGTACAAATGAAAAGCCAAATTGATGGGTTTTTAGCAAGTTCTGACTCTGTTTTAGGTGGTTTGCGTGCGTTTGTAGAAAACGTAATTATTAAAACCAAAGACTGTAGCCCAAGTGCTATTTGTATGTTGGTAAAAGCAAACAGCGAATTTGCAGAAAAAGACGCCTCGTTATACGAGCTAAGCCTAGATCTATCAGCAAAGTTTGAAGCCTACTTAACCACCTTGTTTGCTCAAGCCATTAAAAATAATGAGCTAAGCAGCAACCTTACCGCGCTTGAATACGCGCAGTTTTTTCAGGTGCAATTTACTGGGCTGCGTGGCTATTTTAACCGCCCAGGGGTTGAGCAATTAGCGCAGCCGATGATCAACCAAATGTTTGCCTTGATCAAAAAACTATAACGTTTCGCATTACTAACTTCTAAAAAGTCTCAACTAAAAAAAGCGGCTAATTCGTGTGAATTAGCCGCTTTTTATATTTGCTAGGGTTTGAGCTTTACTTACGTTTTAAGTTTATTAAGCTCGCTATCTTGCTGCGCTACCAATGCATTAAGCGCTTCGCTACTATCGCCAGCTTGGGTAGATAAATCAGCAAGTTGCGATGCAGCATCTGAAATAAGCGTAAGGTTACGATTTATCTCTTCAGTTACTAAGCTTTGCTCTTCGGCGGCGGTGGCAATGTGGGTAATTTGATTAGTAATTTCATCTACTTTTACTACCACACTGTGCAGCGCGTCAAACGCCACTGAGGTTTCGTCTACTGCGCTTTGCGCGCGTACTACGCCTTTTTCAATTACGGTTGATGCATTACCTACTTCTAACAATAAGCTATCTATAAGTTGGCTAATATCATCGGTAGATGAGCGTGTTTTAGACGCCAGTGCACGTACTTCATCGGCAACTACCGCAAAGCCTCTGCCGTGCTCGCCAGCGCGTGCTGCCTCAATGGCGGCATTAAGTGCAAGTAAGTTGGTTTGCTCTGAAATGGTTCTGATCACATCTAAAATTTGCGTAATATCTTTACTACGCGAAGCCACTTTTTCAACCGCTTGGTTGGCTTCTTTTATTTCTTCAGACATGGTTTTCACTTGGCTCATAGCCGATGACAAGCTCGACTCACTGCTAACCACTAAACCATTTATTTCATCCGCTTGTTGAGCAGATTGCTCAGAGGCTCTGGCAACTTCAAGTGCGGTGGCGCTCATTTCGTTCATAGCGGTTACTACGCTTTCAATTTCTTGAAACTGCGATTGCACATTATGCTTGGTATCAATAGCAATATGCTGTGCTATTTCGCCTTGCTGTTTTGTTTGCGACGATACATCTTTAAGCTCTGCAATTAAGCCACGTAGCTTAGCTAAAAAGGCATTAAAACCACCCGCAAGCGCAATTAGCTCTGCGTGGGTATCAACATGGAGTGTATGAGTTAAGTCACCTTCTGAGCTGGCAAGGTTATCTACACGTTGTTGAATTTGCTCAAGGGGTGCAACCACAGTGCCCACTACCACTTTCATAATAATAAAAGCGATTAAAGCAATAACAGCACCGGTTATTAAAATAACAACACCGAGCTGATTGGCCGAGTCGCTCATGTTTTTAGCTAAGGCATTAGGCCCCTCTAGCGCTAAATTACTTGGCACTTCAATAAGTAGGCTCCACTGAGTGTTAGCCAGCTTAATATTAATTGGGTAGTTAACTAAATACTCGCTAGGTGTTTTAAAAAGGCCATGTTGCCCTTTAAATTTAACCAGCTCACTGTAAGTGTTACTACTAACTGCCTCTTTAAATGGGCGGCCTAATTTAGATTTATAATGACTGCTGCCTACAATTAAACCTATGTCACTTAAAAGTGTTACTTTTGCTTGGCCGTTATAAAGTTCGCTCGAAAGTTTTTCGGTTAAGCCCTGAAACGTAGGGAGCGTTAAATCAACGCCTGCTAAACCAATAAAGCGGCCCGATTTAGTAATAGGTACGGTTAAAGAGGTAAGCATAACCGAATCGCCAGAAGGTATTTCGTAAAGGTAAGGTTCCATAATACAGGGCTTAAGTGTATCTTTTGCGCATAAATACCAATGCGCTTCACGAATACCAAATTCGTTTAACGAGGTCAGGTATTTATCGGCAGCGTTAGCTACTTTTTGCTGCTCAATAATGCCGTTTTGGTCACGCGTTATATATACTTCTAACGTGCCATCGCCATTAACTGAGTGTTTATATCCTTGCTTAAATTGCGCGTCTTGCCCATCAAAGGCATTGGCTTCAAACTGCGAATAAATTGACGATAAAAACCGATTTTTTTCAAGTATAGAGCGGTTAATGCTCACTACCGTGTCGCGGTTTAATGTTTGAGTATTAGCCGCATCACCAAGTAATGCAGCTAATGAGTTTGGAATTCGGTAAGCTTCGTTGATAAATCCGGCAATTTTTTCGCCGTAAGCAGCCGCGTTTGCGTTAAGCTTTTGCTCAACTTCGGCCACGATAT
Source organism: Pseudoalteromonas sp. 2CM41L (assembly GCF_023161905.1). NCBI lineage: Bacteria > Pseudomonadati > Pseudomonadota > Gammaproteobacteria > Alteromonadales > Pseudoalteromonadaceae > Pseudoalteromonas > Pseudoalteromonas sp. 2CM41L. The sequence continues at coordinate 43,354 of NZ_JALNTN010000015.1, read as the reverse complement.
AATCTTCAGATTCTTTAGCGAGCGCCTCGCTGTTTGATGACATTTGCCACCATAAAACCCCAGAAAGTACTAATACTGTTAAAAATGTACTCCCTACAGTTATCCATAATAACTTTTTTGCTAACGTGAGTTCTCGCACTTAAATTACCTTTTGTTAAAACACCCCTACAGTTTAATATACAAACTGCATCAAGCCATCAATAACATAAAATAATTTAAGTTTTTTGAACAATTAGGCCTAACGCTTGGCCAAAATAGCAGTGGTTATCGTGGCACCTATGAGTAAAGCAACGCTCACCCACAAACACGCTACAAAGCCATAAACCTGAAACACCCACCCCGAAAGCACCGTGCCCAGTAAACGCCCCATGGCATTGGCCATATAATAAAAGCCAACATCAAGCGATACACCATCGCTTTTAGCAAAGCTGACAATTAAGTAACTATGCACAGATGAATTAACGGCAAATACACCGCCAAAAATAAGCAAACCTATAATCAGCGTGGCATGCACGGCCACATCAAGTTGCATAAAAAGAGCTAACAGTGCTGTTACACCACTTAGCAGCAACACCCATAAATAGGCATGTTTAACGGTATCAACGTTTGAGTTACTGGTGCCGGTAATACGCGGCGCTTGCGATTGCACACCACCGTAGCCAATTACCCAAAGTGCCATAAAGCCACTTACCCACCAAAAGTTCCAGTTAAACTGCTGGGCTAAATAAATAGGTAAAGCCACTACAAACCATACATCACGCGCGGCAAACAAGCATAATCGTGCTGCACTTAATAAATTTATTGCACGGGATTTAGAAAATAGCTCTTTAAACTTAGGCTTATTTTTAGCCTTGCCCATGTCGCCTTTTAAAAATACAACGCTAATAATCCACGCAATAGTGAGTAATAAAATTAGGGCTTTTAAAGCACCTACAAAACCCAGTACCGTAAGGAGTAAACCACCTAAAAAGAAGCCGACCCCTTTTAACGCATTTTTTGAGCCCGTTAAAATAGCCACCCATTTATAGAGCTGGCCTTGGCCGCTTTCTCCCTCGGGCACTAAGTGTTTAATGGCGCTTTTGGCGCTCATTTTATTTAGATCTTTTGCTATGCCGCTAAGCGCTTGCGCCGCCATAACATAAGCCACTGTAAGCCATTCACTTGGCGCACATAACATGGCAAGCGCCATTATTTGCAGCGCCAAGCCAAAGTTCATGGTTTTATTAAGGCCTAAATGAGCCCCTAGCCAACCGCCCACTAAATTGGTGATCACACCAAAAATTTCGTAAAACAAAAACAGCATGGCAATCGCCAGCGCACCATACCCTAACTGATGAAAATGCAGCACCACCAGCATACGTAGTGCGCCATCGGTTAAGGTAAATGCCCAGTAATTACCGGTAATTATTAAATACTGTTTTATTGCTGTAGGTAAATTAGCGAGTTGCTCAAACATGGTTAACGCCCTTAAAACCTTAAATTAATGGTTAAACCAAGTCACTTTTAGCAACTTTAAGCATAAGCTCGGCAGTACGATTAGCGTAGCCCCATTCGTTATCGTACCAAGCGTATAATTTAAGCTGGGTATTATTAATAACCATGGTAGAAAGCGCATCAATAATGCTACTGCGTGGATCGGTTTTGTAATCAATCGATACCAGCGGTTTTTCTTCGTAACCTAATACGCCAGCAAGCTCGTTTTCAGACGCTTGAGCAAACCATTCATTCACCTCAGTGGCAGTTACACCACGCTCAAGCTCAAATACACAGTCAGTAATAGATGCGTTAGTTAAAGGTACACGCACAGCATGGCCATTTAACTTACCTTTTAGCTCAGGGAATATATGCGTAATAGCTGTTGCACTACCGGTTGTGGTAGGTATTAAACTTGTCCCGCACGAACGAGCACGACGTAAGTCTTTATGTGGCGCATCAATAATAGTTTGGGTATTGGTAATATCGTGAATAGTGGTCATTGAGCCGTGCTTAATGCCTACTTTTTCTTGCAGTACTTTTACAATAGGCGCTAAACAGTTAGTCGTACACGAAGCCGCAGTCACAATTTTGTGCTCATCTGGGTTATATAAATTATCGTTAACGCCCATAACCACATTTAAAATGCCGTCTTCTTTTACCGGAGCGGTTACCACAACGCGCTTAACACCTTGTGCTAAATATTGATTTAACAGCTCAGTGGTTTTCATTTTACCGCTGGCTTCTATCACTACATCGCAATCAGACCAATCGGTATCGCTAATGGTTTTGTTATTGGTAACGGCAATAGTGTGTTTGCCCACACTAAAGCTATTTTCGTTTGCTGTAACATTTTGGGCTAAACGCCCGTGCACTGAGTCAAACTCTAATAAATGTGCATGTGTTTTAGCATCGCCCGCTACATCGTTTACTTTAATAAATTCTACTTCTGGCCACTCTAGTGCTGCGCGCAGTGTTAAACGTCCCATACGGCCAAAACCGTTAATACCTACTTTAATTGTCATAATAAATACCTTTAATAAAGTTATATCAATTTGCTTAATTAACAGCAGCTTGCTGCACGCTCAGGGCGATTACCCATAGCATTGAGTCGATTTAAATCGTCGTTATAAAACGCAGAATTTTCGTTTTTGGTTTGTGCTATTACGCTAAGAGCCCACTCCGGCAAGGCTTTATTAATGCTGTAATACACCCATTGATTTTGCTTACGGTCGCTCAATAGGCCACACTGCCTAAGTTGCGCTAAATGGCGCGACACTTTAGGTTGGCTAAGTTCAAGCGCAGCAACAAGCTCACACACACATAGCTCTTGCTCATGGCTAATTAATAACATGGCTTTTAAGCGCGTATCGTCGGCTAAGCATTTGTAAAATTGAAGTGGGTTGAGTTGTTCCATAGCATCCTCGTTTAGTTAGTGTGCATACAATAAAACAAAACGAGGATATATGAAATAGTGAATATACGATTTTTCGTATATTTATTTAAAAGCCCGCTTCAATTAATGTGATCTCTAGTAAACTGCAGCGCACAAAAAAGCCCAGTGGCAAACCCCTGGGCTTTTGTAACGTTTTAGTATGAGCATACTTGTTTTATCGCTACTGCCATTTAAAGCCTTATGCTAACAAGGTATTTACGCAGCTCTGTGCGATAAAAAGATGCCCTACGCTTTGCTCTACTTCACGAGCAAATTCTAAATCAATAAGCAGATACGTTATACATTGTGACTGCACAGTAGCTATTGAGGTAATTACCACTAAGTTGCAAAAGAAAGCGCAAGATGATCAAGTAATGCTCGTATTCTTGCCGGTAAGTGGCGGTTTGAAGCATACACTGCATTTAGCTCCAATATGCTTGCTTCGTAGGGTTCGAACAGTAACTGCAATGAGCCGTCTTTTACGTAAGGCTCTGTCACGTATTGTGGGCCCATGCCTATTCCTAGCCCTTGGGAAGCCATGTGGGTTACTGCTCTGGGGGAGTTAGAAGCAAAATCGCCGTTAACATTAACGGTGAACGTATTGCCATCTTCCTTGAACTTCCAGTTTTCAGGGTCGTTTTGAGAAGTTTGCAATAAACAATTGTGTGTCGCCAGCGCACGGGGATGGCTTGGTGTGCCATTGCGCTTTAAATACTCAGGAGAGGCAAAAAAAACAATACGCATATCCATCAATTTTTTTGCGATCAGCGTTGAATCCTTCAACGGCCCAAACCTCACAGCAACATCCACACCTTCATCGATGATAGCCACATACTGATCAGACAGGTTCAACTCAACATTAATTTTCGGATGCTTGGCTAAAAATGGGGCCAGTGCATCGACTAATTTAGTACTGCCAAATGCGGTAGGTGCGGTTAAGCGAACCGTGCCAGACAGATCAGACTGCCGATGCTGAATGACATCTTCTAGCTCTTCAAATTGTTCCAACAAAGGAACGCATCGCACAAAATACGCCTGCCCAGTTTCGGTCAACGTAATACTTCGCGTAGTACGGTGGAACAACAAAGCACCGTGTTTTTGCTCCAGCTGAGCAATGTATTTACTCGCCAGTTTAGTGCTTATGCCTAGTTGCTTAGCACCACCTGTGAAAGATTTTTGCTTTGCCACCGCAATAAACGTGCGCATGCCGTCAAGTGTATCCATAAGAGCTCCTTATATTGCTCTGTGTAATGCTTCGCCCAATTTATGAACATTCTGTACATAGTGATTCTATAAATCAACATATTGTTCATAAGAAACGCAGCGCCTAATATTTACCCATGCCACAACAGGTCAGTGGCTAACAGCAAAAGTCATCAGTTAACGATTAAATAAGGTAAATATCATGTCAAACGCCATTAAAATTCACGGTTTTCCATTATCCGGCCATGCCCACCGAGTAGAGTTATTTGCAAGTGTTGCAGGCATAGCCCATGAAGTTATTTATGTAGACTTACCCGCGGGGGAGCATAAACAAGCCCCCTTTTTGGCTCTCAATCCATTGGGTGTAGTACCAGTAATTGAGGATTCAGACGTGGTAATCCACGATTCAATATCAATTTTGATTTACTTGGCACGCAAATATGCCCCTTCATATATTCCGCAAGATCTTGCCAACGAAGCTGAGATGCATCGTTTTCTTGCCATGTCTGCAGGAGAGATATCCTACGGCCCTGGTGCAGCGAGGTTAATTAATGTTTTCAACTCGCCGGTTGACCCTGTTTTCGCTAAAGAAACTGCAGCAAAAGCCCTAACAAAATTGGAACAACAACTCGATGGCAATGACTTCTTGGTGGCAAATAAAGTGAGCTTGGCTGACTTTGCGATATACAGTTATGTCGCCCACGCTCCCGAGGGTGATGTATCTCTTGACCCATATCCGAATATACGTCGCTGGTTATCTAACGTAGAAGGGTTAAGCGGTTTCGTTCCTATGCAGGCTACAAAAGCGGGACTGGTAAAGTAAGTGTTTGTTTTAGCGGCTCTGCCTTTCAATGAATAGGTTTGAGCCCGACATTCTTTTGCATCACCAGTTTAATATTTTTGGCAAATGCTTTTCCGGCGCACTGCGCTAATGGAGTCATTATGAACACACACATTACTTCAAGTGCTTTTCACGAAGGTGAACAGCAAATGCAAAGACGTGCCGGAAGTTACGAAAAAATGCGTACTATTGGCCGCCGCGCGATCCGCGAATTTATGCCAGATCAGCACAGGCAGTTTTTCCAACAACTGCCGTTTATGGTGCTGGGTAGTACATCAGATAAGGGGCAACTTTGGGCGTCAATTTTGCCTGGAAAGCCCGGCTTCGTGCAGTCCCCTTCCCCGACTCAGCTCACAGTAAACACCCCAATTTTATCAGGTGATCCATTAGCAGCAGCAATCACACAAGGTGCTCGATTGGGTTTATTGGGGTTAGAAATGTCGACCCGGCGTAGAAACCGCGTCAACGCTTGTGTTACCAGCGCAGCGAACAACCAGTTTGCTTTAGAGGTTGAGCAATCTTTTGGCAATTGTCCGCAGTATATTCAAACTCGCGACCTTCACTTTATCCGTTCGCCAGATGCGCCATACAAGGCCCCACGCGCTAAAACGTTTTTTGAACTAAGTGATAGCCTAAAGGCCTTTATCCGCCAAGCGGATACATTTTTTGTTGCCAGTTCTGCGGGTCACGAACCTTCAAACGAAGTAAACCGTCAGCTATCTGCCCATAATGCTATGGGGGTTGATGTGTCACACCGTGGCGGCATGCCAGGTTTTATAAAGGTTGACGAAAACACCCTCACCATTCCTGATTATGCAGGGAATAACTTCTTCAATACGCTGGGTAATTTCGTATTAAACCCCAAGGCAGGGTTACTGTTTGTTGATTTTACCAGCGGCGATGTTTTTATGTTAACCGGCACGGTTACCTTGCTGGAGAGTGACTCACCGATAATTAAAGGGTTTCAAGGTGCGCAGCGGGGCTGGCAATTTACCCTAACCCAAGGGGTGACATTAAAAGCGACACTGCCATTTCGCGCTCAATTCGATAGCTATTCTCCCAATTCTGAAGCAACGGGTACTTGGTCACAGGCAGAAGCAATCGTTAAAGCACAAGCTAAACGCAACCAGTGGCGCGCATTTACCGTCAGTAAAATCGAAGACGAGAGTAGTACAATCCGCTCATTTTATTTACAGCCAAAAGATGACTCTCCCGTACTGCCATTTTCCCCTGGGCAACATTTAACCCTGCGTATTAAACAGCAAAACTCTGACAGTTGGATTGTGCGCAATTACACTGTATCCAGTGCCCCATCGCAAAGTGGTTATCGTATTTCAGTAAAACGTGAAGAGTATGGTGTGATATCAAGTACCTTGCATTCTCGACTATCGATTGGCAGTGAAATACAGATTAAAGCACCAAGCGGCCATTTTTTTATCGATAACACACAACAGCGCCCAGCCATTTTAATAGGTGCGGGTGTGGGCATAACGCCAATGGTGGCCATGGCAAATGATGCCATTAATGAAGGTATACGCACTCGCTATATCCGCCCAATGGCAGTTATTCAAGCGGCCAAAAACAATGAGCAACGTGCTTTTTATGCAGAACTGAGCAATATTGCCAAACGTAGCGCTGGGCGTATTCAGTATTATTCTGTATTAAGTGATATTCACTACGCTCAGACAGAGAGTTCTGCGGCGTCGAACGATTACACTTCCCAAGGGCGAATTAGCCAAAGCTTGGTAATGGACGTACTCAATGCAATGGCCACAGAGCATAGCGTCGATTTCCCGTCGCTGTTCGACAAAGACTTTTATCTGTGTGGCCCCCAAGGTTTTATGCAAAGTATGTATGACTTACTGATTGGCATTGGGGTAAAAGATGAAGATATTCATGCCGAAGCGTTTGGGCCATCGTCTTTAGCCCGTCAATCAACAGATACCAGCAACCACGCTGAGCTAGAGGCTAAATCTGCTGTGATAAAGTTTGCCCACTCAGGTATTGAACAAAGCTGGTACAAGGGTGACAAGCCCCTGCTCGACGTAGCCGAAAGCAAAGGACTTACGCCACCATACAGTTGCCGCAGCGGCCAATGTGGCTCATGTGCGGTTAAACTAAAAAGTGGTGCTGTAACGTATCGCACCCAGCCAAGTGCCCATATTGACCCATCAGACGTATTGTTATGCTGCGCTGTGCCAGCGAAAGATTCCGACACTGTTATATTAGATTTGTAGCTAAATTAAACAGGCTAATATTCAAAGTCACTTATTGATGAAACCTATACAAGTTTTCCAACGTTACTTTACCCAAAGAGGATTTAAACATGAGTACACGCCCACCACTGCCCCCTTTTACCCGCGAAAGCGCCATCGAAAAAGTGCGCCTAGCAGAAGATGGCTGGAACAGCCGTAATCATGAAAAGGTATCACTTGCTTATACAGTGGATACCAAATGGCGTAATCGCAGTACTTTCGTGAATAACCGCGAAGAAGCCGCTGCATTTTTAAAAGGAAAATGGGAAAAAGAACTGGAATATCGCCTGATAAAAGAGTTATGGGCCTTCACTGAAAATCGTATAGCCGTGCGTTACGCGTATGAGTGGCACGACGACAGCGGCAACTGGTTTCGCTCCTACGGCAACGAAAACTGGGAATTCGATGAAAATGGCTTAATGCAAAACCGCTTTGCTTGCATCAACGACTTACCCATCAAAGAATCAGAGCGCAAATTTCACTGGCCCCAAGGGCGCCGCCCCGACGATCACCCAGGACTGTCGGAGTTAGGGTTGTAAGCACACCTAATACATCCGATACAAACGATAAAGCCTGCCCTCTATCGGCGTACATGCAGAACGCCTTAACCCTTTTCATCCTCCCAACATTTTTCAGCATTAAAGAGCTGCTTACTTAATCACTGCAAGACAAATACAGCTGTGTCAATTGATGGTACATGGGTTAATTTAATCATGCTGTTTTCATATATTTATAACGTTATTGAATAAACTTTGCTTACAAAAAAGCCCAGTGGCAAACCACTGGGCTATTACAATGCTAAGTGATCAGTTAATTAAATAACCGAAAGTTCTACTTCAATGTTACCGCGTGTAGCGTTTGAGTATGGGCATACTTGGTGTGCTTTATTTACCAGCTCTTGCGCTGCTGTTTTATCCATATCACCGAGTGATACAGCTAATTTTACTGCAATGCCAAAACCGCCTTCAATCGCGCCAATAGATACTTCAGAGTTAATGTGTGTATCACTTGGTAGCGCAATTTTTTCGCTACCGGCTACAAATTTTAGTGCACCAATAAAACACGCTGCATAACCAGCTGCAAATAATTGCTCTGGGTTTGTGCCTTGTCCGTCGTCACCACCTAGCCCTTTTGGGGTTGATAAGTTTACATTTAAACGGCCATCGTCTGATTTAGCTACACCTTCACGGCCACCGGTTGCAGTTGCTTTTGCTGTGTAGGCAACGTTTTGTAATACATTCATAGTGAACTCCAAAGTTTATCAATTAATTTAGTTTGCATGCAAAATAATAGGTCAAGTAATTAGAGATTGCAAATACTTTGCATGCAAATTAAAATATTTTGTGAGTTGAAGGTATTAACGCACTAGGAGTTAGGTATGTCATTTGAGCAATTAAAATTAAAAAATCAGCTTTGTCATAGGTTATATATGGCATCAAATAGCATTGCACGTGCTTACCGTGAGCCTTTAGCTGCACTTAATTTAACGTATCCGCAGTATGTAGTAATGATGGCGCTGTGGGAGCAAGACAAAATAACCATAGCGCAGCTAATAGATAAAACCGCTATTGATGGTGGCGCTATGACCCAAATACTCAAAAAAATGACCGAAAAGTCTCTGCTGGCTGTTATTAAAGATGAGCACGATAAGCGTAAGCGCCTAATTCAGCTTACCCAAAGTGGGCAAGCCCTTAAAAACGAAGCTGCTGATATTCCGAAAAATATATTATGTAAGTTTGAAAGTGTAGACCCCACACAAGCCAAACAGCTAATGCAGCTGCTTGATTTAGTAATAAGCGATTTAACAACTAAAAACGATGATGAGTTAGCCAACTAACGCGGTTATTTTTTGTTGAATAAACGCCCTAAATGCGCTGATCACCGGGGTCATTTGGCGTCGGTCGGCGTACATCATATAAAGCGGTAGCGGATCGCTTTGCCACTCGGGGCATAAATGAACGAGTTGCCCGCTTGCTAAATCATCAATTACATCTAAGTACGACTTATACGCAATGCCTTTGCCCTCTAGCGCCCAGCGCCGAACCATTTCGCCATCGTTAACTATGTGTTGGCAATTTAGCTGCACTTTTTGCACTGCGCCATTTTTATAAAATCGCCACTCTTTAAACACCTCGCCAAAGCGCATAAAGGTAATGGTGGTGTGCTGCGTTAAATTAAGTGGATGTGTAAGCAATCCATTTTTAGCAATATAGTCAGGAGAGGCCACTAAAATACGCGCATTATTTAAAAAAAGCGGCGCTGCAATTAACTGCGAATCTTTTGGTACACCAAAGCGCAGCGCAATATCAATCGATTGGCTGTAAATGTCGCTTACTTCGTCACTCAAGTGCAGTTTAAGTTTTACATGCGGGTAGTGTGCTAAAAACTCATTAAGCCATTCACTTAGTTTATTGCGCCCTAAGTCGCACGGAGCCGATACCTGTAGCGTTCCCGTTACTTCGCCCACTGCGGTTTGTACTGCAGCTACCCCTTGTTGAATAAGCGAAAGGGAGTCTTTGGCGTAACTTAAAAACTGCTCCCCTGCCACACTTAAGCGTAAGCTGCGAGTAGAGCGAATAAACAGGACGTTTCCTAAGTCTTTTTCTAGGCGCTTAATAGCTGCACTTACCGCCGCTGGGGTTTGCTCGTTTTGCCGTGCGGCTTCAGAAATACTGGCGCAACTGGCTACATCTATAAAAGTTTGAATATCGTTAAATGATCGCATATTTTCAATTAAAATTTGAAAGTGCTTTAGTTTTTCATGTCTTTTTCTATTTTTCAACTGAGCTATAGTGCTTATAAGTTAAAAACACTTGGTTAAAATCATCAGGAACGCACATGAAAGCATTTGGCTACACCAAAAACACTAAAACGCTTACAGCAAGCTCTATACAAGCAATTGAGCTTGATACCCCAGCAGCCAGCGGGCACGACCTACTTATCGAAGTAAAGGCTATTTCGGTAAACCCTGTAGATACAAAAATACGCGCAAATGTAGCGCCAGAGCAAGGCTACAAAGTATTAGGCTGGGACGGCGTAGGCGTTGTAAAAGCCGTTGGCGAGTCGGTATCGTTATTTAATGTGGGAGATCGTGTATTTTACGCTGGCGATTTATCGCGCCAAGGTAGTAATGCGCAATTTCAATTAGTTGATGAGCGTATTGTAGGCCATGCGCCTAAAACATTAACCGACGCACAAGCCGCAGCGCTGCCGCTAACCAGTATTACCGCTTACGAAATGCTGTTTGAGCGCTTACAAGTGCCTAAAAATAAGCAAAATACTCAGCAATCTATTTTAGTTATTGGCGCTGCAGGTGGCGTTGGCTCTATTTTGGTACAGCTTGCCAAACAGCTTACTGGGCTAAACGTGGTAGGTACTGCATCGCGCGAGCAAAGCGTAACCTGGCTTAAAGAGTTAGGAGCGGATCATGTGTTCAATCATACTAAAAATTTAAACGAGCAGCGCCTAGAGCTTGGTTTAGCTGAGTTTGATTACGTTATTAGCTTAACCCATACCGACCAATACCAAGATCAAATAGTAGAGTGTATTAAACCCCAAGGTAAATTTGCGCTAATAGATGACCCTTCATCGTTCGATATTTTAAAATTTAAGCGTAAGTGTATATCGGTGCATTGGGAGTTTATGTTTACCCGCTCGCTATTTACTACCGCCGATATAACAGCGCAGCACACCTTACTTAATGAAATTAGTAAGCTGATAGACGCAGGTACACTTAAAACCACGCTTGGGCAAAATTTAGGATTAATTAACGCCGCTAATTTATATAAAGCGCATCAAATTTTAGAATCGCACACCTCACGCGGTAAACTTGTTTTAGAAGGCTTTGAAGCATGAACCAGATTAAAAAAATACTTTTAGCAGCAGCCTGCAGCACCGCATTTTTAACCAGCAGTGCATTTGCTAATACCCAACCTACGCACACCGATTTAAAAACAGTAGCTACATTCGACGCGCAGCACCCACCAGGTAATATTGCTATTACGCCCTCGGGTCGTAAGTTTTTATCGGTACATGGTTTTTACGGCCAAAAACAAAAAATTATGGAGCTATTAAGCGATGGCACCACCAAACCCTACCCTAATGAAGAATGGGCATACGCGTATAAAAACGGCAAAGGCTTTTACGACGTACTTGGCATAAATGTATCTGCCGATGGCGTGTTATGGATGCTTGATACATCAGGCCCTGATCATGCTGGGCGTTTAGTCGGTTGGGATACCAACAAAGAGCAGCTGCATAAAATAATTTATTTAGCTAAACCCACCATTACCGACACCTCGTTTTTAAACGATTTAGTTATCGATAATAAACACGGCGTTGTATACATTGCCGACACCGCACAAGGCAGCCAAGCCGCTATTATTACCGTAAATTTAAAAACAGGTGAGGCGCGCAGAGTATTACAAAATAGTCCATACACCACAGCCGAAAACATCGACATGGTCATTGAAGGGCGCACCATGAAACTAGGCGGCCAACCAGCACGTTTAGGCGTAAACCCAATCACACTCGACCCAAGCGAACAGTGGCTTTACTTTGGCTCTATGTCTGGCACATCGGTTTATCGTATTGCCACAAGCGATATTAACAATAAAAGCCTGAGCGCAAGCGCCCTTGAAAGTAAAGTAACGCGTTACGGCACTAAACCCATTTCAGATGGCATTATTGTTGATGGCGGCGGTAATGTGTATGTTACCGACATAACCAACGGCGCAATTGGTGTAGTAAAACCAAGCGGTAAATACCAGGTATTATTTAAAGACGAGCGCTTAAGCTGGCCTGATGGCTTTAGTTATGGCGCCGATCATAAAATATATTTTACCGTAGATGAGCTACATCGCTCGCCAGTATTAAATAACGGTAAAAACGCCAGCCAAGGAAAATTTAGTGTGCTGTCGTTCGACCCACTAGTAAAGGGTAAAGTAGGGCGCTAAATACAGCGTATAAACCATACGCCACGCACCCGCTGCGTGGCTTTTTGGTGCAACTTTTAAGCCTTTTAGCCCCAAAGTGGTGCTAAGCGCTCAAAAGTTATTTTTAGTGTTTTAATAAATATCTGATTTGTATTCATAAAATATTCAATTAACAGTTGGCATAATTCTTTCAAAGTACAGATGTGTTCAGTGAAACTTTCAAGGAAAATACCATGGCTAACCTATACCACACCCTTTACCTAATTTGGCGTTTAGACATTAGCGTATGGCAGGTAAACGATCCGAGTAATACCCATACTACGTGCGACAAAGAGCGAGTTTACAGCCGATAAATTTCGTATTTATAGGCTTTGCAAGCGCGGCCATTGCGTTGTATTGTTAAGTAACTAAAAACAATATGATTGGAACGTGTATGCACGCCTTAGAAGTAAATTTTGATGGCTTAGTTGGCCCTACTCACAACTATGCGGGTTTATCGTATGGTAACGTTGCCTCGTTAAATAATGCGGCAAGTTTTTCAAACCCTCAAGAAGCTGTGTTACAGGGCCTTGAAAAAATGAAAGCCATGCACGACAAAGGCCTAACACAAGGTGTGTTTGCGCCCCACGCACGCCCCGATTTAAACGTACTACGTCGCCTAGGTTTTACCGGCAACGACTCGCAAGTTATTCATAAAGCATTTAAAGCCGACCCTATTTTATTGCGCGCGTGTTATTCGGCCTCTGCAATGTGGACCGCCAATGCCGCTACTGTTTCTCCATCGCCAGATACCCTCGATGGCAAAGTGCATTTTACCTCAGCTAATTTAAACAATAAGTTTCATCGCTCGCTAGAGCCAGCTACAACTACCCGCTTACTAAAAGCCATGTTTAATAACGATAGCTACTTTGCACACCACACGCATTTACCCGATCAAGGCTTTTTTGGCGACGAAGGCGCGGCTAACCATACCCGACTTTGCGACAGCCACGGCGAGCAAGGCCTAGAAATGTTTGTATTTGGCGCAAGTGCCTTTAACAGCCAATTACCAAAACCGGCTAAGTTTCCTGCAAGGCAAACACTAGAAGCCTCAGAAGCCATTTGCCGATTACATAACTTAAAAGAATCGAGCCAAATTTTACTGCAGCAAAACCCAGATGTAATAGACCAAGGCGTGTTTCATAACGATGTAATTGCAGTAGGTAACGCAAACGTACTGCTTTGCCACCAGCAGGCATTTTTAAACCAACACGATGCCCTGCAAGAAATTCGCGATGCCTACACCGGCAGCAAACAGTTATACATAATTGAAGTACCTACCGATAAAGTAAGCATTAGCGATGCAGTAAGCAGTTACTTGTTTAATAGCCAATTAGTAACCCTAGATGATGGCTCAATGCTATTAGTAGCGCCACAAGAGTGCCAACGTAATAGCGCAGTAAACGCCTACATTGAAGAAATGATTTTAGCGGATAACCCAGTAAACCAAGTGCAGTTTTTTGACCTGCGCCAAAGTATGCAAAATGGCGGCGGCCCTGCCTGCTTACGTTTACGTGTAGCCCTTAACCAACAAGAGCTAAGCGCAGTAAACCCAGAGGTTATTTTAACCGATACTAAATACACACAGCTTTGTGACTGGGCAAAACGTAACTACCGCGATAAGTTAGGCGCAAGCGACTTTGCCGACTCAGCCCTACTCATCGAAAGCTACCAAGCACTGGATGAACTAACCCAACTGCTTAATTTAGGCTCGGTATACGACTTTCAATTAGAAGGTTAATACTCGTCAGCAAAAAGCTAATACAAAAATAGCGAGCCAAGGCTCGCTATTTTTATTTGTGTTTGTGCTAATAGAGTTTAAGTTTCTTTACTTACTGTTATTGCCGATGCCATCGACTCAGATATATGCAGCGTTCGCTGCGGAAACGGAATACTCAGCCCCGCGCCTTCTATGGCCTCTTTAACGCGTTTATTTAAATCCCACACAGTTTGCCAGTAATCGCCATTTACAGCCCATGCACGTAATTGAATATTTACTGCGCTTTCGCCTATTGAGGTAACCATTACTTTAGGTGCTGGCTCTGCGAGTAATCGGCTTTCTGATTCGGCAACTTCTTTAAGTACATTTAAGCCAACATCAATAGAGTCGGCGTACGAAATTCCCACCACTATATCCATGCGCCTTTTACCGTTACGGGTAAAGTTTTTAATGTTGCCGCCCCACACTTTTCCGTTAGGTGATGCGATATAAAGGCCGTCGGTGGTTTTGAAAATGGTTGTAAATAAGTTTATTTCGTTCACTGTGCCAAGCGTGCCGCTCGCATCTACAAAATCGCCTATTTTAAATGGCCTAAGTATGAGTAGCATAATGCCTGCTGCAATATTACTTAAGGTGTTTTTAAGCGCCAAACCAATCGCTAAACCCGCCGCGCCCATTAGCGCTATTAAGCTTGCCGTATTAACGCCAAAAATATCTAAAATAAACAGCGCAGCAATTATGTAAACTAAATACCCCGCAATGCTCGATAAAAGCGGCAGTAGCGTTTCGTCTACTTTTTTTAATGGCGACTTAGAATTTTTAATCGCTTTTTTTACTGAACGCGCAATAAGCGCACTCGCAACTAAAATAGCCAAGGCTAATACCACTTTGTAACCTAAAGTGATGATTGTTTCTGAATGGCTTTGCCAAAACACAATAAGTTTATCTTTCATACATATTCCAACTATGGGCTGATTATCAGCAAGAATTAAATCTATACACTTCAAAAGAAGTGGCGGGAGTATATAGTAAAAATTTTAAAGCGATAGCATTAAAATAAGTGGAAGGTGTGCCTATATCAGCAAATTAATTGGGCAAAGTTTTCTTTTTTTCGCTTAAACTTTCACGCTTAAAACCTTAGTGCTCACAAACTATTTAACCTATGGCGTACATACTTTTGTTCAAAAATGCGCAAAGTAAAATAAAGATTAATTTCAAGTAACTATTCTAAAAACCAGTTCAATCTAAATTCAGCTTAGCTCTTCTACAATCCGCTTTATAAACTAAAGGAGTAAATCATGAATTTTAAATCAACATTAGTCAGCAGCGCCGTTCTTTTTGCATTAGCCGGGTGTGGCTCTTCAAGTGATGACAATGACACAACACCGCCACAATCTAGCGACAAGTCAACCTTTAGCCTTGGTGTGTCAGATGCGCCGGTTAGTGGTTTAAAAGCGGTTAACGTCGTGTTTGATTCAATCACTATTAAAACACAAGGCGATGAAGAATTTAGTTTTGAAACCCGAAGTGAAGCTGACGCATCTCAACCACAAATGGTTAATTTACTCGATTACACCGGGGACGATGTTTTTGAGCTGCTTGACGATCAAGAAGTGCCAGCAGGCGAATACTCGTGGATCCGCGCTCAGGTTATAAATGGCGATACTAATAACCTTAGTTTTACATCTCACGTAGTATACGAAGACGACAGCATTGCTCCGCTCGTGGTTAAAAGAAAAGGGAATGATGGTGTAGGCGAAATACAACTCGATGGCTTTACACTTAACCAAACTGATAACGACTTTGTTTTAGAATTTGACCTAAAAAAATCGCTGGTCGATCCCCAAAATAATGAGGAGATCTTTTTAAAACCTAGAGGCGTACGATTACAAAATCTTTCTGAGTCACAAGAAATTGAAGGCACAGTAAGCCAAGCGCTTATTAATAACTGTGAAACAGACAATATCGCCACTGCTGCTGCAGATTCAACGTTTGGACACGCCGTATATTTATATTCATCAGATGCTCAAATACCTAAAGATATATACGAAATAGATGAGCAAACCCCAGAAGATGCTCCACTTGCGACCGCAAATATTGTATTTGATCAAGACGATAACCAATATGAGTTTGAGCTTGCTTTCATTACACCGGGAGACTACCAACTTGGCTATACGTGCACCGCACATATAGACGATGCAGAGCTAGAAGATACAGATTTCTCTGTTTATCAACTTAAGCAAATTAGTGTACCGCAAACTGAGGACCTTTCAGTTAGCTTTGACATAACACAATAAACGTATAGCGCACTTTAAGGTGCGCTTTTTTTATAAAAAGTATAACAAAAACGAACACTCCACCTTTGCAAAAACCCATTAAAGCCACTCACCTAACATCATCCAAATAATTCATTCGAAAAGTGACCTGCATTCAAGCCCCGTTAACCCAGAACTGGTACAGTCAATAGCACGTATTAGTTAAACCGTTCTTATCATTTTGAATATGTAAACATAGGAGAAATAATCATGGCGAAAGAAAAAGTAGTTCTAATTACAGGTGCCTCTAGTGGCATAGGTGAAGCGAGTGCAAAAACATTGGTTAATAACGGCCATAAAGTCATTCTTACCGCCAGAAGTGAAGATAAATTAGCTGAACTAGTTGAGTCGTTAGGTGAAGATAACGCACTGAGTGTACCCGCAGATGCCACCGACTTTACCGAACTTGAAAACGTAGTAACAAAAGGGCTTAAAAAATTTGGCCGACTAGATGCCGCATTCGCCAACGCAGGTATGGGCGTTTCAACCGCAGGCACTGAAAAAGGCGACCCCGATGAATGGTCAACCATGATAGACATAAACATTAAAGCCCTGCTATGGACGGCAAAAGCAACCCTGCCTCATTTACGCCAAAACAAAGGCCACTTTATATTAACCAGTTCAGCCGCTGGCCGTAAGCCAATAAAAGGCTCTATTTATGGCGCAACTAAATGGTTTGCTTACGGGTTTGGCCAAAACTTAGCTGAGGAAATGAGCGAGTGGAATGGCCGCTGTACCACCATAGCCCCAGGCATGGTAAACACCCCATTTTTTGATGAAGCAAAGCCCGACAAACTCGACCCACAAGATGTGGCCGACGCCGTACTGTTTGCAATAGAAGCAAACCAGCGCAACAACGTCCGCGAAATTTATTTAATGCCAACTAATTAACGTTGTTTGGTTAAATTTGAGCTGTCAGGTTTAATGCCAATGGCGTTAAACCTGACGGTTGTTTTTGATAAATACTGGCTGGATAGTATGAATAATTTAAGATGGATGTCTTGTTTATTTATCTTGTTTATTTAGTAATGGTAACGGCACGAGATAACTGTAATTGCTGTATCATCCACGGCATATACCAAACGATTTGTATCATCTATTCTACGAGACCAAAAGCCTGAAAGATTTTCTTTGAGGGGTTCCGGTTTTCCAATCCCATCAAATGGAGAACGCTTAACATCAGCAATTAGCTTATTTATACGTTTCAAGGTTTTCTTATCTTGAGTCTGCCAGTAGACATAACTATTCCAAGCTTCATCAGTCCATGATAATAACCTGTTACTCATCAATAAGTTCTCGTGGAGTCGTTTTGCCCGCTTTATACTGCGCAATTGAACGGTTTAAATGTTCAGCGTTCGCTGGAGAGCGAAGTAAATGAACAGTTTCCATAAGGCTGTTGTAGTAATCTAATGACATTACAACCGCATCTTCAGTGTCACGACGAGTGATTACTGTCGTATCTGCATCATTAATTACATTATCCAAAACGGTTTTTAGACTATTTCGGGCTTCGGTAAAAGACACTATTCTCATTTTGCACCTCACTTGTACATTATATAAGACAAGTTTAGCTTGAAAATTATTACATGTACAGGATACTGTGCATTACTTTGTTGTGGTAGCAAATTTCTAAATAAAGCGCACGGACATAAGATCTAAAATTCGAGCTGGCAGCAATGCGCACATGCTATTGTCCTTGTGAGCAGCTTATTATGAACTAGCTCAAAATTAATATGATTGTTAGCAGTTTATAACAACAACGTCTGCATCTTTAAAAGTCTCTCTTGCATACTCAAAAGTGGGCTTCGCTAAACGATCGCTTGGTGCCCAAATATCAACAGCTTTATCACTCGCATTGAAAAAACTGACATAATTACCAGCTAACTGGATTTTAGTAACCGAAGACTTAGGAATAGTTTTCCCGTACTTTTTATTTAATCTAGCAACGGGTAAGTGAAAAATGAACACTTGCTCTCCCATGTCTACCAACACTTTTTCGGGATTATAATGCTTAGACCCATAACTAAAATACAAAGATGTTACGCTAACAATAAAGCAAATTAATAAAAACCATTCCATACACTACTCCTTGAACTATTAACGCCGCCATAACCAGTAGCTGTGTGCTAGCACTCTTTAGGCTGTCCTGCCACAAGTGGCGATGATTGGATGCTTTGTTAGCTATCGAAATACACTTAGGCCAAAAGGTGCAAACCTGCCACGCTGCTGACTCCGTAAGCCCATAAAGTTTCAAACGCAGAGCTTAAAAAAATACGAGTACGAGCAGTTATTGTTTTTACCATAGACACCCCCTTTTTACTGTTGTCGTTTGCCAAAGGAACTAAACGAATGGTTAAGTAACGAAGTAAAATTAATAAAAGGGCTACAGAGCCAACAATCGCTAGAGGAATTGAACCTCCACCTAATACCCCTATTGGCCTAAATGTACTTTGCTAAATGTTACCTCCTAGATAGCTAACGCCCGCTTAAGTGGTAAGCAACGCAATACGATGTTTCCGCATACCACCTAAATCCCTAAATTTAACGCATTGTAAAAATGCCACGCGTTGCGAATCCGTCTTAAAGCGTTTGCTATGTTTCTTTTAGGGCGAATACTGGAATTGTTCCTTTCCATTCTGTGTCATCTCCCCACTCTAATTCGATATCAATTAGCAACATTGAATGCACCAATTGCATTGATTGAATAGAAACTTGAACAAACCTTTTTACAAAAGGTAGTGACCTACTTTCACCAGATAGACCATGCTTTTTCATCGGAATCAACGACAGTCGAATGAACTCCATTTTTATCAAGCGCGCCATAAGCTCAAATTGGTTATGATATTGATTGTAATATGAACTTACTTTAGATCCCAACCAAGGAGATTCTTCAATTTCTCCCTTAATTAACCCCATAGATGTACTGAGACGTTGAATGGCAGCTTCTTTACCCGAAATACGTGTAAGACCATTTTCTAAGCACAAATCACCATCAGGTCCCAACCTTAGATCAGAGCCAATATGGTTTGGGTCTTCAACAGGCAGCTTATCTGCAACAGAAAGATAAAGAAAAGTTCCGTTATCCTGTTTGAGCGAGATTGATAGCAATTTTCGAGCATCACCTTGTGATTCAATAACAGCAAATTTGTCATGCTCATTTAGGTTATTGAATTCCAATATATATTGATTAAGATGACTAATTTCGCCAATAACCATATCTACCAATTCAAACACCCACTTACTCGAATCAACTATGCTCCATCGCACATTGATCATTAAGTTGTCTCCCAATTGCAAAAAAGTAGCACTTTGAGCTACTTTCTCCACACTAGGATCTCGGAGTGTTTCTGCTGCCTTATATTCAGCTTCTTGCTTCCACTGCCTTAGAGTATCGATGGAATAAATTGTATAATCTGAATCAATAAGAGTGCCGTGGTCCTTGCACATCCATATTCCGTTTGTAATCGATCGTCTTTCTTCTGTTGACATGCGTTGATCATATCGAGGTCCATTTGGAGCCGCCGCGCATATATGTGCGGCAGTTCCATTATTTATTCTTTTTTTAGGATCTGCCGAATCCGGACCTACTGTATTTTTACCACAACCAGGAAAAGAACAGCGCCAAGCAACTCTCTCAGCCATTGTTCTTTTGGTTGTTTCTGTAAACTCGTCTCTACTTTTGCTCACTTACAAACTCCAATTAGAAACATAACAATTTAGTCTACGACATTTGTCGTTTTACAAACCGACAAATGTCCATATAGCACAGTGATTTTATCCTAGCTATAAAATAAACACCTGTAAACAAATAGTTAGCTTCGCCTTACTTTTCCTAAATGCAGCAAAACCCCAAAATGGAGGAGATCAACAATGCCAGGCAAATCGCTGTTTAGTTATACTGGCTGCTTAATTAAGAGGTTCTATTTTAAACACCTGCGTTTAAACCAGTAACGCATACCCCCTTTAACCCTTAATCTTGTAACTCGTTGTTGTTTATAAAATTAGTTAAAAATCACAATCTACTTCTATTGAACCCTTTGTATTTTTACTTCATATTAGCTGAACTACCTTTCAATTATTAGGCTGTTATGTCAGTTTTAAAATTTAGCCAAGCACTTATTTTTACCCTTGCTAGTACCCTACCGCTTATAAGCCACGCGGCGCTTAATAAAAACGAGCGTGAAATAGTAAAACAAGTTGAGCAAAACATGCCGCAAGCGCTTAAAGAAATAGAACAAGCGGTAAACATTAATAGCGGTTCGCTTAATATTGAAGGCGTAAAAAAGGTGGGCGCGCTTGCAAGCGAGCAACTAAAAGCCATTGGTTTTAAGGTTGAGTGGCTAGATGGCAGCGCTTTTAACCGCGCAGGGCATGTATTAGCTGCGCACAAAAGTAAAAACCCCGATGCAATAAAAATACTGATGATCGGCCATCTTGATACCGTGTTTGCTAAACACGATAACTTTACTACCTATAAACAAATTGATGAACACACCGCCAGCGGCCCAGGTGTAGCCGATATGAAAGGCGGTAACACAATTATAATTACCGCACTTAAAAGCCTGCAAGCGCTCAATTTACTTGAAAACGTAAGCATCAAAGTACTGCTTACCGGCGATGAAGAAAGCAGCGGTCGCCCACTTAGTTTATCTAAACAAGCTATTGTTGATGCTGCAATTTGGGCTGACGTAGCGCTAGGTTTTGAGAACGGCGATAACAATATTAAAACCGCGATGGCGGCGCGCCGTGGCTATACCGGCTGGACGTTAAATGTAACGGCCAATGCTGCACATTCATCGCAAATATTTAGTGACAGTGTGGGCTATGGCGCTATTTACGAGGCGTCGCGTATTTTAAATGACTTTAGAGAGCAACTAGCTACACAACCTAATTTAACCTTTAACCCGGGGCTTATTGTGGGCGGTACTGATGCACAGTACGATAGTGCTAACTCGTCAGCCACGGCGTTTGGTAAAAGTAACGTAATTGCGCAAACCGTGCATGTAGCGGGTGATTTACGGGCGCTTTCGCCAAAGCAGGTAGAAGGCGCTAAAAAAGTGATGCAGCAAATAGTGGCTAAAAGCTTAAATGGTAGCCACGCTGAGCTTATTTTTGAAGACGGCTACCCACCAATGGGGCTCACCAAGGGTAATAAAAAGCTGCTTGCACTGTATAGCCAAGCAAGCCAAGACTTAGGCTATAACAAAGTGGAGGCTGCAAACCCACGTAATGCCGGTGCTGCTGATATTTCGTTTGCTGCAAACCATGTTGATATGGCGCTTGATGGCCTAGGCCTAATGGGCAGTGGCGCACACACTAAAAACGAAACCGCCGATTTAACCTCGCTTAATAAAAACACCACTAAAACAGCACTGCTTATTTACAGATTAGGGCAGTTATAGACGCAGGCTTAGCCTTTATGGGTTAATAGGCTCTAACCGTTTGCCTGCTACTTGTAATGCAAACTTACGCAACGTTTTAAGCTGCGGGCTTTCGGTTTGCCAATAGTGCCAATACAAAGGTGTATCAATATAATATTCTGGGAATAAATCGACTAACTCCCCTTTTACCAGCGAGTCTCCTAGCTGTAAGGTAGGTAATAGCCCATAACCTAGGCCTGCTATCATGGCTTGTTTAAATCCCTCTGACGAAGGGTAAATATGGGTAAACAGTGGGGCTGAGCCATTAATATCTTCTAAAAATTGGTGTTGTAGCTTGTCATACTCACTAAATACCAAGCACGGTAAATGCGCTAATTGCGAAAGCTCAGTAAGCTTATGTTGTTTTATAAAATCGGGGCTTGCAATGGCTTTGTAGCGTATGGCGCCAAGCGGGCTTACCAGCCCGCCATTAACGGGCTCGGGGGATGAGCTAATACACACCATAACCTCGCCGTCTTTCATTCTTTTATGAGCAATGGATTGATCTTCACTAATGACTTCAAAGCGTAATTTGCACGCAAGCTCTGTATCTAATACGGCGAGTGCTTCGGGCAGCCAGGTGGCAAGCGAATCCGCATTAGCAGCAAGCTTTACGCTAAGCGGGGTGTTTAAATCTGTGTGCTCGTTAAGTGCCTCTACATTGAGGGCCACTTCTAGCTGCAATACTTGCTGTAAATGGTTAAGTAAACGTTTACCAAGTGCAGTGGGCGTTGGCGGCTGGGTTCTTATTAATACGGGTTCGCCTAGTTTGGCCTCAAGCTGATGAATACGCCTGCTCACCGCCGATTGGGTAATAAATAATTTTTTTGAGGCCTTTTCAAATCCGCCTTCACTTATAACGGCACTAAGCGCATTGAGTAACTGGTAATCAATCATGAGTTTTACGCATATAACAATAAATATATTCATTGGATTTGTAACAGAATCCCCCCTACCCTGCAAGGCATTGGATAACGGGTTTTATTTGAGTGGATTTGAAGTATGTCGTTTTTGTCGGGTGTGATGTTAGGGCTAAGTTTAATTATTGCCATTGGGGCGCAAAATATTTGGATTTTAAGCCAATGTATGGCGGGCGCTAACCGTTTTGTTTTAGCTGCGGTTTGTATACTTTGCGACGCCACGCTAATTATTGTAGGTGTATTTGCCGCTAATGAGTTAAAGCTATGGCTGCCGGGGTTATTACCGTGGTTAACGTGGGGCGGTATAGCTATGTTACTTTACTTAGCATTTGGCTCTGCGCGCAGCGCAATTAAAGGCACATCGGGGTTAAAAGTAACTCAGGTAATAAAAGTGAGCTGGTGGAAAACTGCCCTTGCGGCCTTTGCTATAAGCTTACTAAATCCACATGTTTATTTAGACACCGTATTACTGCTTGGCAGCATTGGCGCATTACAACCCGCGCCTATGCACTTTGCTATTGGTGCTTGTGTGGCCTCTGTTATTTGGTTTAGTAGCTTAGTGTTGTTTGCGCCAAAATTAAAAAAGGTTTTAAGCTCCCCGTTTAGATGGCGCGTATTTGATAGCTGTATTGCGGTTATTTTATGTTTTGTAGCGTTTCAGTTATATAACGTGCCAAGCCAATAAGCCAAAACAGCGGTAGTTATGTATTTAACTACCGCTGTTGTTAGCCGTTTTTTAAAAGACTAAGACATTATTTTATAAAGTAATTCTCGCACTGTGGCCGGTTCAAACGGTTTATCGCAAATGGCATCAACTCCTGCTTGCGCAATATTAGCTAGGTGAGTGTCGTTTGCCTCTGAGCTCACCATTAAAATAGGAATATGCGAGTAAGCATTTGAGCCACGTACTGTTTCGGTTAGTTCGCGTCCATCCATTTCTGGCATGTTGTAATCGGTAACGATTAAATCGAACGATTGCTCACTAAGGTGCGCTATGGCTTCTTTTCCGTTTTCGGCTTCTACGGGTTCGGGGATCCCCATGCCAGCAAGTACGCGTATTATGTGTTTACGAGCAAAGCGGCTGTCGTCTACTACAAGTACGCGAAGTAGCGTTACATCAAAATGATCAAGCTCTACTTCTTCTTCGCTTATTATATCGAGGGTTGCTTTGAGTGCGCGAGTAATGGCTTTTGCGCTAAAAGGCTTAGGTAAAATAGCCAACACACCGGATTGGCGTAGTTGCTCAAGGTACTTTTTATTACGCTCGCTCGATATAAGCATAAAAGGTTGATGTTCAGTGGCGGGCTTAAGTCTTATTTTTTGCAATAATGAGTCGGCTGTGCCGTCTGATAAGTACATCGAGCTTATTACTAGGTCTGGGTGGTAACTTTCAAGTAACGATAAAACCTGCGCTTGAGTAGCCGCAGTTTCTACTTGTTTAACACCACTTTCTGCAAGCGATTTTATTATTATTTTTTGCTGAACCTCTGAAGGCTCTACAAGTAAAATGGACAAGTTTGCTATTGCAGTTAGGTCGCTCATTCAAGTCTCTTTAGTATTGTTATAATAAGGATAATAATAACATTATTGACTCGTTAATATTATATAAAGAGATTGTAATATTTAAGAAAACATTAGCAATCTCTTTAAAATATAGCACTTTCTAATTAGATTGGATGTATTCTAATGCATTCATTTTTTTGTACGTTACATTGCTGTGCATTATGTGAACAGGGTTAGGGTCTACCACTTCTACAGGTATGTCGTAATTACGGGCTATTTCTAATGCCATTTGGGTGATATTTACACTAAACGAGGTGCCCATAAATACAATTTTATCGGCGTTTAGCATACGCTGTTGTGCTTCGGTTATTCTGTAAAGCTCGGTGTAAAATTCATCGAACAACAACACAAAAGGCTTAAACGAATGACTAAGCTCCGGTGTTTGGTTTTGAATATTAAATAGCTCAAAAAGAGACTCATGCAGGCGGCTTTCATCTACACTATCCCACGGAGTCATAAGCGGTTTAACGGCTTCGCCTTGCTCATGAAATAACGTCATTTGATCGAGCCTGCCGTGTATAGCAATGTAATTTTTGTTACCGGCTTTGCCATCAAGGCCATCTATATTTTGGGTTATTAAGTTTTTATCGCTCAGCCAATGGTGTACTTCATTCGGGCCATGGTTACGATAGGCAGCAAAACGGTTGTAATACCAAGCTAAAAACTCGCGTGGATTATTTTGATACATAGCGCGCGTGGCCATTTCCATGGGCGTATAATTTTTACTGCCTATAGTCCAAAAGCCATCTTCACCTCTAAATGTAGGTATGCCACTGGCCGCGCTTACCCCTGCACCGGTAATGTAAAGTGTATTCACTGTGTTACCTCGTACCCTAATACATCGCTTATTACTTGCTGTTGATTATTCATGCCGCCAATACGATATAAAGCCCCATTGTGCTCAAGTAGGCCACGGTGATCCATACTGCCAATAGCTACATTAGGTAATACCTGCCACGTGTTTTGCTTTATATCAAAACGCCACACATGGTTGCTTGCCGGAGCGGGCTTTTTATTGTAGCCAATACCATCATAGTTATAGGGGTTGTTAGAGCCGCCCAGCATGTAAATATTGTTATTGTAGC
This sequence comes from Pseudoalteromonas sp. 2CM41L, assembly GCF_023161905.1. Lineage (NCBI taxonomy): Bacteria > Pseudomonadati > Pseudomonadota > Gammaproteobacteria > Alteromonadales > Pseudoalteromonadaceae > Pseudoalteromonas > Pseudoalteromonas sp. 2CM41L. The sequence goes on along the minus strand of NZ_JALNTN010000015.1, from coordinate 18,151 downwards.
TAGTAGCAGCCATACGGTAATGCGACTCCCCCGTAGGGTGGGGCAAAGTACGCCAGTCTATTTTTAGTGGATTGTTGGCATTTATTGTGCCTTTTAAACACTGCGCAACACCTGCAAACGAGCGGCGAGAATCTGGATTTGCTTGGGTTTTAACGCCATCGCAAATAACAATAGTATTACCACTAATAGCAGCCGCTTGGCCAAATACTGGCTCACCTAAAAAAGGCGACGCCTGCTGCCATGTATTGTTTTTAGTATCGTACACTTGTACTAAATTTACGTTGCCATCGTTATGCCAACCGCTAATAAGGTATATGTAACGCTCTTTGTAGCTTAGCGCTACGCTGTCATCAACTGGTACTGGCATGCTCGCAAGGTGTTTATACGTATTGTTTTTTATATCGAAACGGTACACATCGGGGCTTGAAATTTCAGTATGATCGCTATCTACCGTGTAGCCACCAAAAATATAAGCGTATTCACCTAGGCCAACAGCAGTACTAGCTAAGCGCCCCTTTAATGGCAAACTTGAAGGCACACTCGCTTGTTGCTGCCAAGCGCTGTCGCCTAGTTTTAGTGAAAATACCTTATTGTGTACATCTGTGTGTTGTTTGTTTTTACCAAGCCCCATAAAACTCAAAAAATAGCGTTGGTTTTCAACAGTAACCTTAGCTACGGCATTGTTTGCAACGGGTTCGGGTAAAGCAGGAAGGCTTGCTAGCGCAATAGAAAAAAGAAGGCTCATAAAAACAAATAATATAAAAGTGACTAATACACTTAGGGTAAATTATTTTGCCTGTATGAACCAGCTAACTATAAGTAATTTACCTTATTAATGCGTGTGTTTAGGTGTGCTGCGTTTTACAAACCATCTAATAATTAATGATATAGCCAGCGAGCTAAATGAGATAAGCGAATTTACAAGCAGCGCCTAATTTACACGCCTTATTACTTGATTTTGAGGCTTTATTTATTAATTTTATTTAAAAACTACAAAACTTTAATAATTTAGCGTTAAATTTTAAAACACCCTTACTACTTAGTAATTTATGCTAGTTAGCTTAATAAAGTGTACTTTTAGCAATATAAAGTATGCTAATATTTTGTGGTAACAAATGTTTTACAAAAATATATCCTGTTTTTGATTTTTGATCCCTGTGGAGAAACCTAGGTGAAAATACCTAAAAAGCTATTGTGCTCACTTATTATTGCCTCACCAATACTTGCTGCAGAACCATTAAACGACGATGACTTAGACCTTGACGCGTTAATGGGAATGGATGTTCAAGCAACTTCTGCAATGAAACGAGCACAGTCGGCCTTTAACACCGCCTCTTCTATTTATGTGCTAAGCAAAGAGCAAATTACAAGTTCGGGCGCTACCTCTATTCCTGAGGCATTAAAAATGGTGCCAGGCCTTACCGTAAGACAACTTGATAACAATCAATGGGCTATTTCTGCACGCGGTGTTGCTTCACGGTATTCCAGCAAATTATTAGTAATGATAGATGGGCAAAGCCTATACACCCCCAAATTTGCGGCTGTGTATTGGGAGTCGTTGCATGTGCCTTTATACGATATTGAACGTATTGAGGTTATTCGTGGTCAGGGCGGGTTGTTATGGGGTAATAACGCAAATAACGGCGTGATCAATATCATTACTAAAAATAGCTTAGATACACGCAACACTTACGCTAAAGCAATTACAGGTAATCAAATAAATGCCGACATAAGCCTTCGCCATGGTGGTGATATTTCTGATATTGGTAGTTACAGGGGCTACTATAATACTAAAAATACCGCACCTTCTAAAAAAGGCAGCCGCATTAAACCTAATGACTTTACTAAACAGCACGCTGGCGGCTTTAGAGCTGATTTTACGCCAAGCGATGAGTGGTCAATCCTCCTGCAAGGGGATCATACCCACACAGAGCACGGCCAAAACCTTACTGGGGTAGTAGATGCGTCTAACCGCAGTCAGCAGTTTCCAACTATTGCAGATAGGCGCGATACGCGATTAATGACCCGTGTTGAGCATCGCCTTTCAGATAATGCAAACCAAATGCTGCAAATGTCATGGCTTAAACAACATGGTGAACAACCCTATATAAATGAAGATTTTGAATCGATTGACGTTGATTATCAAATGAACTTTATTACCGGATCACTCCAGGTAGATTGGGGGCTTAATTATCGATTTAATGATATTTCTTTTCAAGACAGCATTTTTATTAATAGCGATAAAGACCTAGAAGACCTTCATCAATACGGTGCTATGCTGCAAGCGCAATACAGTGTTATTCCTGATACGTTAAACCTCATTGTAGGCACAAAAATAGAGCATAACGATTTAACCGGTTGGGAAAACCAACCCCTTGCCCGCTTTACCTATCAGCCAAATAGCGAGCACCTAGCATGGGGTTCAATTTCACGTAGTGTGCGTATTCCTACATTAATTGAATTTAACGATAACTTTAGAGTAAATGGCCAAAAAATCTCAGACGTAATTGGCATGCAGTCGGGTATTGCTGAAATAGATCAATACCATATAGCTACATTTTTAAATGGTAACGATAACGTAAAAGCCGAAAATTATATCTCGTACGAGCTAGGCTACCGTATATCAAAGGCGGAGTGGTCTTTAGATGTTTCTGCATTTAATACGCAAGCGGATGATGTTGCCGTAATTAGTTTAAACCCCCATGTAGAACAATTTATACCTGCATTAAACTTTTACTTAGCCGGGGAAGTGTCACAAGCATTTGCGGCGCTTCAAACAACAAGCTTAGATTACGACTTTGTTTCGGTAGGTGAAACCACCACAACCGGCGGTGATTTATTGTTCTCGATGCAACTAATGGACGACTTAAGCAGCGAAGTTGGTTACAGCTATACAAAAATAGATTACGACTTACCTAATGCAACGCGCCCTACTATTGGCTACGACTCAGTAAACAGACAATTATTTACTAAACTGAATTACCAATTAACTGAGCAGCATTCTATTTTTGCCACGCTAAGAGCCGAAAACTCAAGTACTTACAATACAGATAACTACACCGCTGTAGACCTTACATGGAACTGGAAAATAAACAATAACTGGGCCACAGCAGTATCAGGCAAAAATTTATTTGCAGGCTCACACATAGAATACGCCAATACTCGCGAAACATTTACGGTTCCTAATTACATAGACGAGTGTGTTACGTTTTCTGTTAGTGCAACATTTTAAGAGAGCCAATGCTTAAGCCTTTAAATCGATTGCTTTACCTATTTTTTTGCCTTGCGCTTTGTACAAGCTCAAGCGCGTTTGCGGTGCAAAAAGAATATGTGCTTAAAGCAGGCTTTTTATATAACTTTGCCCGCTTAGGGCAATGGCAATCTGCACCCGAAAACGGCTCCGACTTTTTAATTTGTAGCCCCGACAGCCAATTTATAGCAATAGCAAATGCCGCCCTAGAAAACAGAAAAGTACATAAACGCCACTTACGAAATAAACTAACTCCCCTCGAGGCAACTGCACTTGAGGGCTGTGATATAGTATTTATTACCGATAATACCTATAACATGTGGTTAGATGCCCACCCCGCGCTTAATTTAAAAAATACAATGATAGTTGGCGAAACCGATGGCTTTATAGCCGCACAAGGACATATTCGATTTTTTCTTTCAAGTAGTAAGGTGCGCTTTGAAGTTGCCCCAAGCAAGCTTAAAAAAGCAGGCATTACTATGAGCTCAAAAGTGCTGCGCCTAGCACGTGTAGTTGAGGGGTAAATAATGAAAAACTACTTCTCACTCAACTCAATGAGTAAAAAGCTGCTGTTTATTTTAATGAGCGTTGCGCTTATTTCTACGGCTACCGTTACTGCTGTTTTTAGCGCGTATGAGCTAAAAACCGCAAAACAAGAACAAACACAAAGCCTAAAATCACTCTCGCAAATATTAGCCCCCAATATTAGTACTGCTTTAATATTTTACGACACCGCCGCAATAAAAGAGCTGATTGAGCCGCTGTTAATGCGCTCCGACATTGTATCGGTAGAAGTGATAAACAATTTGAGCCAACAAATTGCAAGCGTAACCTCGCCTAAATACAGCCAAGAAAGCTCAGCCCCGCATACAATAGAAGTAAAAACACCATTAACAATTGACGCTCAACGCTACGGTACGCTGATTGTGCGCGCCGACGACAGTGACTTAAACGACAGAGCCGCTTTTTATGGCCGGTTTATTATTGTATTAATGATTTTTAGCTTTATTTTAAGTTTGCTTGTATCGCTAATGCTCAGAAAGCGTTTTTTAAACCCCATTTTATATTTAGCACAAACAGCAGAGCAAATTACCTCATCTAACGACTATAGCTTACGTGCAAAAGAGCTTTCAAAAGATGAAGTGGGTAAGCTAACTAGCTGTTTTAATGCCATGCTACAAACTATAGAACAGCGCGATAACCTGCTAGAAAACCAAGTAAAACGCAGAACAAAAGAGCTCGAAAATGCGAATGTTCAGCTGCATCAATATGCCTATCAAGATGGCTTAACCGACCTACCTAACCGCCGTTATTTTTATGAGCACCTGCAACAGCTTGTAAGCACACCTGAACAACCATTTTCTTTGGTATTTATTGATTTAGATGGCTTTAAAGAAGTAAACGATAGCTTAGGCCACGACTTTGGTGATTTATTACTTCACGAAGTGGCTAAGCGACTTCGCCGATGCTTAAAACAGCAAGACATAGTGGCGCGCTTAGGCGGTGATGAGTTTACCCTAATACTAAAAGGAATAAGCGATACAACAGCGGTTTCGCACATTGCACACGATGTAATGAAAAGCCTGACCCGAACAATAACCATAAAAAACGAACATGTGCAGGTAACCGCGAGTATAGGCGTGGCGTTTTTTCCGCATGACGGCATATCGGTCGAAACCTTAGTTAAACGAGCCGACCAAGCGATGTATTTGTCAAAAAGTAAGGGGCGAAACAGGTTTGAGTTTTTCTCATACGAAATGGAAGAACTGGCGATTGAAAAGCGCCGCCTTATAGAAGAAATACGCATTGGCTTAAATAACAACCAATTTGAACTTTACTATCAGCCAATATGGGACCCCCATTCACGTACGCTAAAAAAAGCAGAAGCGCTGATCCGTTGGAACCACCCAGAGCGAGGTATTATTGGCCCTGTTGAATTTATCGATATAGCAGAGCAAAATGGCTTGATAAAAGAGCTAGGTGAATGGGTTAAATCGCAAGCTGTTCGCGATGCGGTGCAGTTTAATAAACTAAGCTATACACCGGTGCAAATTAGTGTAAATACCTCGCCTTTAGAAATTGATCGCGACGGTGTTTGGGTTACCCAATGGGTAGAGGCGTGCAAACTTTATAATTTGCCACCTCATACTATATTAATTGAGATAACTGAAAACAGCTTAATGGACCCAGATAACGCGATTCAGCATCATTTAAAACGCCTTAATGCGCTTGATATAGACATTGCCATTGATGATTTTGGTGTTGGGTACTCATCGCTTGCGTACTTGCAGCAGTTAGACATTGATATACTTAAAATAGATCAATCGTTTATACAAAATATTGAAGCCAATAGCAGCAGTATAGCGCTAATTAAAGCCATAATTACTATGGCGCATAACTTAGGGGTAGAAGTGGTCGCCGAAGGGGTAGAAACACCAAACCAACAAGCACAATTAATCGCGTTGGGCTGTGATTACATTCAAGGCTACTTATATTCTAAACCGCTTTCAAAGCAAGATTTTATAAATAGCCATCTGCAAATAAAAGCAACCGTTGAATAACCTACAACCAGCGCGGTACGGTTTGCTTATATTTTAGGTAGTCATTATTAAAACGCGTGACTAAATGCGCTTCTTCAACGGCTATTTGTTTATAAAGCGCATATAAGCCCACAGCAAGGCAAATTAAGCTAAATAAGCTTGGTAATGCTAAAAAGAACCCCAGCTGAGCAGTTGCCACACCGACATACATAGGGTTGCGCGAAAAACTATATAACCCGGTAGTTTTAAGCGTTTGAGGCCCATTTGGGTCTATACCCGAGCGCCAAAGTGACGCCATATGAAAATGAACAACCATACTGAGCACAAAGCCCGCCGTGAGCATAATATTGCCAAACATAACACCCGGCCACCCATTTAAGGTATAAAACATACCTAAGTAGTTATCGGTGGCAGGCACAAACACACGCAGCACACACACAAACCATATAGCAGCTCTAAAAAACTTAAACGCCATATGATTCCACCAGCTAGTACAAAACTTAGCGCCAGGAAAAATAACACCCGCAGGCGTTGAACGGTTTTTATAAATAATTCTAACGGTGTAAAACCCCGCCACAAACGTATAAAAAAGCGCTAAATACACACGCGTAAATTCGATTAGTGAAGCAGAATCATCTATCAACGGTTGGTAACTCATTAATTTATTTTCTTCATCCTTTTATAATAATTTCATCATAATAGTCATGCTATTCATTAACAAGGTTAGTGTGCTAAAAACGTATAGTGGGCTTTTATTTAAAAGCTATAATTTATACCCGCGTAGTAGCGCCTACCTGAGTAACTTGAACTTAATAAACGCGCATCGCTATCATTACCTAAACGCGTAACTGTTTCCGATTTAGTTAAGTTAATAACAGAAGCTGTTAAGCTTAAGCCATCAGATATATTAATGGCGGCATTTACATCAACTTGCTCGTAAGGGTCTTGGTATACATTTAAACCGCTGTTTAAGCCAAGTACTGTTTCGCCGCGTTTATTGTACGACGCGCGAAGAGTAAAGTACTCGCCTTCGTAATAAGCAGAGGTGTTGTACTGGTATTTAGCGCTTCCAATTAATGGCGATTGGCCAAATTCTTCACCATTTACACTTACATCGGCTTTATTGGTTTTGTTATAGGTGTAATTAGCATAAAAACCAAAACCACCTGCAAATGCATGTTGAATAAATACTTCGGCCCCTTTTGATACCGCATCGGTGCCGTTACCCACTGTGCTGTATGGCGCAACGGTAATTACACCGCTCTCTACTATATTTTCTTTGCCTGCAAAATCTTGCTGCATATCTATTACCAGCGGCACAACAAAGTTATCAACCTTTTTATGAAACAGCGCTAACCCCAATGCAGAGCCCTCGGCGTAATAATATTCAATAGATAAATCGGCCTGCACTGATTCAAAAGGTTTTAAATTTTTATTACCGCCACTGCCACTAAAGCCCGCAAGCTCGTTGAATGCCGCTCTGTCTTCTGCCCATTCATCTGATACAAACGTGATACGCTGCTGCGAGCCTAAATCGCTGTAATCTGGTCGCGCCATCACTTTAGCAATAGCGCCTCTAATTACTAAATCGTCGGTGGCATCCCACGCTATGTTAAAGCTTGGCAGAATTTGTGTGTCGGTGTTTTTTTGTGTAACCAACTGATAGTCTTCTACAAAACGCGCATCGCCAGTTACCGGCTCGCCTGTTTCATCATTGGTGTGATCAAGTTGATAAGTATATAAATCGGTAGAAGAGGTTAAGGTTTTAGTTTGTACTACGCGCACACCTAAATTACCTCTTACTTCACTAAATTCAAAATCGCCTTGGATGTAAAACGCTGATGTTTTTTCTTCAATATCGTATACAAAGTTATCTTCTATGCGGGTATAAGGCGTGTAGTTATCGGTTACTAAATCTCGGTATTTATCCCAATCTATGCTGGGCATTTGGTTTATATTAAACCCGCCAACTATATTGGTTTGATTAATAAACACATCCTCGGCAAGTGGCATACCGCCATTCCATTGGTAGCTATCAAATTGCGTTATACCTTGCTCACTCGCTTCACCTGCAGCAATATCAAAGTTAGGATCTAAAAAAAACGTATTACCGGTCTCGCGGTGTAAATTGGCATGGCGATATTTAGCCCCGGTTCTAATCGTTTTTAAAAACCCCCAATCAACATAAAAGTCGATGTCGGCTTGATAATAATCCTCTTCGAGTTCGCTGCGCACAAAGCTTGAATTTGACGAACCAGCATCACGCCCGCCGCCCAAGCCACTTTGCAAGTTAGCTAATGTGTTGGGGTCAATACTCAGCGATACATTATTTTCATTTAAAGACCACGCTGCGCTTTGCGATGCGTTTTGAATAATGGTTTCGTTTTCGCCGGCGTTTGAGCTTTTATAAGCGGCTTCCCAGCTTTCTTCAGGGCCGCCCTCAGATTGAGTGTTACCAATAACAAAGCGGGCTTTAAAGCTATCGCCTTCGTAGGTTAAATTAAAATCGATAGTATCGGAGGTAGACTCTTCTCGTACATAACTGCCACGCATCCACGGAAATTGCATATCGTTTTCAACACCGCTAGCACTGGCATTATATTGCATACCCGTTGCAATGGTGCCTGTTTCGTCTAGGGTTACTGCGGTTAAAAAATCAGGATTAAGTGACCACTCAGGAATATCAATGACTGATTCGGTTCGGTCTTGTCCGAGTGTAAAGCCAAAGTAGTTAAACCCTAGTTCTAAACGATTAGTTGGGCGCCATTGTGTACTAAATTGAATACCTTCACGCTCACGTTTTTCATTAAGCACAGAGCCACGTACAACTTGCGGAAACCACACGCCATCATAACGATTACCGCTGGCATCACTTATCGTATCCCACCCGTTATTATTATCAACGGCATTACCATTAATATCAGTCGGTTGACCGCCACCCGTGTAACGCCATACATTTGCATCGGTGCTGCCTGTTAAAGTGCGATTAGTACGCTCTTGATAGGTATAACCTACTAATACGCCAAAGGTGTCGTCGTCATTTTTCCACGAATATAAGCCACTAAATTGCGGCTGGTACTCTTTTGTCACATCGGCGTAAGTAGATTCAACGTTAAATACACCTGAGTTTGCCTCCATGCTTAAAGGCTTGCGGCTATGCATTAATACTGTGCCGCCCACGCCGCCTTCATCTAAACGCGCTTCGGGCGATTTATACACTTCTACGCTTTCTATCATGGCAGAGGGCAGTAAAGTGTAATCGAACGAGCGTGAAGGCTCTCCAGGTGATGAGGCTATAAAATTGCCATTAAGCTGAGTGAATGTAAGCTCAGATGATAAACCACGAATACTCACCGATGCCCCTTCTCCGCCATCGCGTTCAATAACAACGCCGGGGACACGCTGCAACGAATCCGCTACATTTTTATCAGGAAATTTGCCAATATCTTCGGCAGTAATTGCATCCACCACAGAGCCAGACATACGCTTAACATCTAAGTTCTCAGCCATGCTTGAGCGTATACCCCGTACTTCAATTACTTCCATATTTTTTTTAAGCAGTGTTTTAGCGTTTTGTGAGGCAGCATCATCAGCTAAGCTAAATGGGCTTGAGGTAATAAGTGATGCACAAAATAAAGATTTATATACTTTAGATAAAGGATAATGACGTAGGCAATTAATCATTTTTTACAGCTATTCCATTTACATTGCTTAGGCTAAGCAAATCAGTGATCCATTAGCGTATTGCAGTACGTAATGGCAAATTGCTGCAAAGTTTACATGGCGAAACTTAATGTATTGTTAACGCTTGGCTTAATTTAGTCTCAACTGTGGTTAAAAAATAACTCACACCTCACTATTTATTCTTATTAGGGTTTATGCGCCCGTTTTTAAGCTATTTAATGCTACCTAAAGTGGAAATAACCCCTTGTTATAAAAATATTACCCGCCGCTTTACTTCACCTGAACTCCGATTAAGAGATTTACTAACAAATTGAATTCCAGTGATAGTTAAATTTATTTTCTCTAGCCAGAGATAGGTTTATTACCCACAGTTCAAATTATTTAATATGTGCCGGTACGCATTCTTGTTAAAGCAAAAAACCGCTTTCGCGGTTTTATTTTATGCTTGTTGTTTTAACGTATTTACTCAATCAGTTATTAGAGTTTAATTGGCTGGTAAATTGGCCCACCGCATTAACCACTTTTTGGGCTCCATCTTGAATTTCTGCCATAACCTCACCCGACTCTTTAGAAAGCGCTAAACCTTGCTCTGCTTTTTCTTTGCCTTGCTCAATAACCGCTACCGTACTTTGAGTTTGTGACTGATTACGCTGCACCACTTCCACAATTTCTTCTGTTGCTTTTGATGTTCTTGACGCTAAATGCCTTACTTCATCAGCAACCACAGCAAACCCGCGCCCTTGCTCTCCTGCACGCGCAGCCTCTATTGCAGCATTGAGTGCAAGTAAGTTGGTTTGCTCGGCAATACTACTTATGCTTTGTACTATGCTGGCTATTTGTTGAGATTGTTGATCCAGCGCCGAAATTTCGTTAGCTGCTTGCTCCATGTTTACAGCCAGCTCGTTCATAACAGATACGGTTTCTTGTAATACGCAGCTGCCACGCTCTGCGGTTTTATCTGTTTCTGTAGAGGTGCCATAGGCTATTTCGGCTGCTTGCGAAATAGCAATTTCACGGTTTACTTGCTCAGTAATTACGGTGGCAAATTTCATTACCTTATAAAGCTGATCCGCATCATTTGATATAGGGTTGTAGGTGGCTTCTAACCAAATTACATTGCCATATTTATCTATGCGTTTAAACCTGTCGGCAATAAATTGGCCTTGCCTAAGCTTGCTCCAAAACTGTTGGTATTCAGCCGAATTAGCTTCTTCGGTTTCACAAAACACCCGGTGATGCTGGCCAATTATTTCTGATTCACTGTACCCCATGGCTGACAAAAACTGATCGTTTGCCGTTAACACATGCCCCTGTAAATCAAACTCAATCACAGCCATAGAGCGATAAATCGCTTTTATTGTGTCGCTTTGTTCTCGAGAGGTTGTAATGGTTTTAGTAAGTACAGTGCCAAACACCGAAAAATACAATAATTGATTTTGCTCACCCACCACTGGGTGCACAATTAATCTTAGCCACTCTGCATTACCATCTTGGCGAACAAATTCAATAGCCCCACTCCAGTGGCCTTCTTTTTGGAATGCTTTTTCAAGTTCTTCGTATTCAGGTGATAACCGCGACTGATCAGCAATAAAATCGCCTAGCTGATTATTTGTTAAATTATCTTCGTTATAACCTAATGCGTTTAAAAAGTTATCGTTAGCATGCGAAATTCGCCCATCATAAAGTACATTAAGTACCAGCATTTCTTTGTAAAGCCCTTCCCACACTTGCTCTAAAGGGTACAACTGGGCTTTTAAAGCGGCTATTTCGTTTTGCTTACCTTTTGAAAAAAACATTAATTTCCCTACCAAAAAACACTAAATCAAGTTACTTCCAGTATAGGAGGTATTAATGATAACGCGATAATTAATAAGTAGTTTAAGCTATTTTTTTGCTAAAATTGTAAGCATATGTTCCTTTTTATGTGCTCAGCCTTCACTTTCAACTAGGTTTACATACTTTTGTGCGAGCTGCTCAAGTGACTCCCTATTTAAAGGATCGCTTTTAATGCAATTAATAGGGCACACTATGACACACGTTGGTTTATCGTAATGCCCCACACATTCAGTGCACTTATCTGGGTCTATTTGATAAGTTTTTGACCCCATAAAAATCGCGCTGTTGGGGCACTCATCTACACATACATCGCAGTTAATGCACTTGTTATTTATAAGTAAAGCCACTTTGTAGCCCTTTCAATTAAAATTAATTTAAAACAATGAGTTAATAAAATAAAAAGTATTTATAGGCTATTTTTTAAGCCGTATTAGTTTAATAAAAAACCACTATTTTTTATTAAATCGTAGCACACATTCGTAACACACTTTTTTGTTTTTAGATGTGAGCCTCAACCGCACATTATGCCTATTTTTCTATGTTGCTTTGTTGATTTAAGTCAATAGAAATCGCCGTAAGGCTGTTATTTCTTTAGGTTTTATCAAAATGAAAAAATCATTATCAACGCTTACAAAAGCCCAATACACAAAAGCTAAACTAGAATGGAAACAGCTAAAGTCGCCTTTTTCTATGTATAATATAAATCGGTGTGCTACGCTGGCCAAAAAAATCATACTTTACGAAGAGGAATGTGATTTAAAACAAGGCGTTAAAACAAAGCGCACTAGGCGGTTGTCAAAATATGACGCGCAACACCACATTCGACTAATTTTTTCCAAATCTGGTAATGTCATTTACTATTCTAACTTCCCTAAAACCTCTGACATAGCAAATACAAAGTTAGGTGAAACGCCCGAATTAACAATAACAAAAGCATGTAAGCTTACTGCTCAAATGCAGGAGGGAGTATTAAACAACCACACTGTTAAAACAGTTTTTAATGCTTACGAGAAAAGCCTAATTGAGCGCCATAACACTGCGCCGACAAAGTTTGCAGCGTCATCTCTTAAAACATACCAATGCATGTTGAAAAAACTCAGGCAACATTTTCCACTTAATCAATCATTTAAATCACTTACAGCGGGCGAGTTAGAAAAGATTATTGATCGCATTATTGTGGCAGAGTCAAATACTCAGGCAATCGTACTTTTTGCACAAATTAGGAGGGTATGGAAATTTGCCAAAAACAAATTTAACTCTGGTAAAAATCCAGCAACTGACATTGATGACTTTTATGTATCTGACCGAGTAGAAAGCCCTAGACCTTGCCAAGCATATACTGATCTCGATTCGATAGCTGAATTATGGATTAACCTGGCATCAGCGCCAAATATACATCAAAAGAACGCTGCTCGATTTATGATTTTAACAGGTATACGCCCAATCAACATTCCGCAGATGAAATGGGAGTGGCTCAATAGTATCGATTTCCCTACGTTAATTACCTTTCCAGCATCCGTTGTTGGTGTGCGTGGCGAAATGAAAAACCAAAAAGAATACAAGTTGCCATTAACCAAAGCTATGCGTGCGATTATTTTGGAACAAAGAGCGTGGATGGAAAATGCGCTTCCGAACTGTAATCCTACTCATATATTTCTTCAGCCACGGGACGTTAGAAAGCCATTTGCAAAAAGATCGTTAGATAAGGTGATAAAAGATTATTCACCCGTTGATGCAGTAAAAGGTGATCAAAGAAATATTGTAATGAAAGGATCTGCTGGAGCCTTTTGCACAATGTGTCGAAGCTTTTTTAAATCCAACACAAAAGCGATTATGGTTGATAACGGCTACCATTTTAGACATGCAGAAGAACTAACCCGACTAGCGCTTCATCACCTTAGAAAAAACGATGATCCGAATGGGCTTAACTATGATAGGTCTGAAGAGTTATTTGGAACCTCTACAAAATTAAAATTTAATGTTTTTAAAATTCATGAAGTAAGTATTTTGAAAAGAGCGAAGGAGCTTGAAAGCCAAAAAATGAGACTTACCGGCATGCAAAGTAATCAAGCTAAAAATCTTAAAGAAAATAACGTAAAAAAAGCCCTGAGAGATAGAATTAAAGCTTATTTAGTTTACAAAGGTAGCTATGTAAATTTCATCAACCAGCCACTTGGAGACACTGGAAGGACAACAAAAGATTTAATATTAACAGCAGAGGGAAGAGCTGTCGTTGAGAGATATTTAGATGCCCATGAGGCCAAAGCAAAAAATAATTAAAAAAAGTTTAATTTCGACTTACCAAAGTTTTTGTAAAAAAAACTAATTTCATATCATTGCCTTATTAGAGCGATACCTCATCAATTATTTGAGGATTTTAACTTTTTTAAGGTTTTTATATTAATGGCAACATCAGTATTAAATTCAGTAAAACCATGTGAGGTCACGATTAAAAGTCGTGACCTTTGCATGGCTGAATTTAATGCATTTAAGCCACCGTACAATGACGAGTCAATGGAAGAGCTAGCCAGTCTTGCGACTATTATATTGGCGCAAGAAAAAGGAAAAAGACTTTCAAAATATCAACTTAAAGATCAAATAAGAATTGTCTTCCAGCATGATGGCATTATTAAATTTTTTACTCATTTTAAAAAAGAACATGGCATAAAAAACACAAAGATTGGTGATTCTAATGATATGAGTTTTTCAGCAGCGAAATTAAAAGCGGCCGAAATATACAAAAAGAACACCTCTAATTACACATTCGAATTTGTAGTGAGTAAACAAATAGAAAACTTACAGGCAATTAATAAACATAGCCCTAGCAAGTTAGCTAGCACCACAGTAAAAACATACACCTCTTACCTTAATGCAATTCAAAATGCCTTTGGTAAAAATACGTTATTTCAGACTATTACGCCTGAGATAATAGAAGCAACGCTTGACCAACTACTAACAGAGAAAAGTGGCCCGCATGTGGCTAAGCAATTCGAGCAGATGAAAAAACTGTGGGTATTCGCAAAAAATAAGTATAATAACGGCACTAATCCATTCCTAGAAGTAGACAATAATTATATATCGTCTAGAACTTCGAAGCCTATTGCTTGTAAGGCCTATACTGATATATCTCTAATTTCTCAGCTATACATAAACCTAAAAACATCTAAAAATAATACATTAATAAATGCCGTACTACTGATGATGTTTACTGGGCTAAGACCCATAAATATTTGTAACTTGCGCCTGTCGTATATAGATGATTTAGATAATCCTAAGTTTTTAACGTTTCCTGAAACAACCCATACCACTCGCGGTGCTATGAAAAACCAAAAAGAGTTTAAAATACAACTCACACCCGAGATGAAAAAAGCAATACAGCAAGAATTAAAATTAAACCCAGACACAAACCGTACCTACTTATTTTGCAAGGTTAAAGACGACTCAAAACCCATCAGTAAAGAGAGTTTAAACCGAGCTCTTAAATATCATGCGCCAAAAAACATGGTGGCGGCCCCGCGAGATAACATAAATATAAAAGGCTCAGCCGGAGCATTTCCAACACTACTTCGCAGCTTCTTAAAATCGCACATGAAAGAAGTGCTAACTAAAAAAATTGGGTCATCAACAATTGCTGAAATTGAGTCTAAAAAAATGCTTCATCACTCTGTTTCAGAGCACGATCCGATGAGTAAACATTATGACCACTCGAATAAAATATATAACACTGATATTAAAGCACTTTATAAAAACTTTTCCCTTTTTGAGAAGGAAATACTTAAAGAAGTAAAAATACAGACTAAGTTAAAAAACAAAACGGTTAAAAAATCATTTTTAAAATTAGATTATTCAAATAAATTTATCGCCAAAGTCAAAAGTACAGTAAGTGCTTATTCAACTATCTGGTGTAATATAACCCAGCAAGCCCAAAAGCTTAAAAAGAGCCGCCCTTTACAAATACTAGAGTAGCATTTACATATAGCTATCCAACTTTTTCTTTGCTTACAAAACCTATAAAGGGCTTTACTAGGTGGTGCAGATTGATTTCTTCTAAAAGCAGGGGTATCAAAAATATCCGATGCTTTTCGCTCAGTGGCGATCACTTTAGAACGTGACTCATTTTTAGTCTCATTCAGTATTAATGCCTAGCCAGTAAATTAATTTGTGCAATTGCGCATTCCATTTTAATTCGTGCTGAGCTATTGGCTGAATGAACGGCTATTGTCGGTGGTACAAAACCATCAATAAACACTGCCCGCTCAATCCAAAGTAAAACGTCATAGCCAGTGCCTTTATTATCATTTCCTAAATCATGATCAAGGCTGAGCTGTTTTACTTTGCCGCTCTTCAAAAATGCAATCACTTCGTCAGGCCAATAGGCTCGTAACCAACCGGCTGGTGCTTCTCTTTCATCATCTAAATATACATTCATAGGTTTATCTCACTGAAAAATGTATTCAGACTCTGAAAGCAATAACTAACAACCCTTTAAGCTATATAATAATAGTTATTTTTCAGATGGTGCTGGAACTTGATTACGTATAAACGCTGGTATGTCAAAAATATCAGAAGTTTGGGGTTTAGCTCTTGCAGCTGACGATTGTTCGACTTCGCTACTAGGCGCTTTATTGAAAGGTTCAACAATCATCTTAGCACTTGCACCGGTTGCGATGATCAACAGCTCATAATTAGTTGATAAGCTCTCTATTTTAGAGACGCCACAAATAACTAACGCATTAGGGCTTACCTGATGGCGTACTGTATCGGTAATGAGATTATAACTGCCCAGGGAAATTTCATCTTTGCAATTAACTTGTATTATCACCCCCGTACTTGATGACATATCCACTTGATTAACTAGCGGGTTGTTTAGCGCCGCATCAAGTGCAGTAGTGAGCTCACTTTCTTCATCGCATTTACCAACACCCAGTACCGCATCGCCCTGGCAGTCCATAATTTTGGCAAAATCATTCAAATCAACGTTGATCAAACCTTGAAAACAAAGCATGTCTATTAATGATTTTATCAGTGAATGAAGTATTTGGTTGCTATGCTTAAAGGCGTCAAATAAACCAATATCATTACCTAGCACTTCAATAAGTTGATCGTTTGGGAGAGTAATAACAGCATTAGCATGCTCTTTAAGCTCATTTAAACCTGCTTGCGCTATATTACTCCTAAACTGCCCTTCACTACTAAATGGTAATGTAGCAACAAATATAATGGGCTTACCTTGCTCACTAGCAAGTTGTGCAATGTAAGGGCTGGCGCCAGTCCCAGTACCACCACCCAACCCTGTTGCACACAGAATTATATCGCAACCATTAATGAGCGTTAAGAGCTGCTCTTTACTCTCTTCTGCCGCTTGTAACCCAACTTTAGGGTCTGCGCCGGCACCGTAACCATGAGTGAGCTCAGCACCTATAAGCACAGCTTCATCACTTTGTGTATGCTCAAGCACTACTTTATCGGTATTAACACTGTACAAGTGCGCCTGATCAGACTCGCGTTGCTCAAAAATACTGTTAAGCGTATTACAACCGCACCCACCAATACCAAATACACCGATTGATAAACCATCATTCTGCTGAATTAATTGAAACATAACACCTCCTTCATCTTTAAAAGGAGCATAACAAACAGGTGCGTCAATTTTTGACGCACCTAAATTAGTTGGAGTTATTTATAAATGTTAGCGGCCGCTTTAAGCTTGCTAACAATTCTTTGTCGCAGCTTTTCAGGTTTAATCACTTCAAGCCAATGAGCATATTTAAGCAACTCATCGGTTAATTGCTCGGTATCAATAGTTTGGTAGGTAAGTAATACGTTTTTTTCATCAATACTTTGCTTATCGGTCATCTCGCCAAGCTCAATAAATCCTTGATTAACCGCAGAGTGTTTGGGAGCTTTTACGATAAGCTCAATACACTCTTGGTTCATGCCTTTATTAATAGCACTGCGCAACGTTTTTAGTTGTTCAGTACTCGGTTCTCTACGATTTTTTTGTAGTACATGTACATTACGAATGCGATAAACCGGCATTTGATAGCATTTATCGTGAAGTTGCCCCACCATAAACTGCGCCATTAAAACGCCGCCTTGTTCAACTAAGTTGTAAAAACTCAACTCAGCAAACTTCAACCAATGTGCTTCATCGTAAAGTACCCTATAAAGCTCAGCGCTCACGACACGCTTATGCTTAATCGCATGCTCAATTTGCTCAACTAACTGAGTATCAATATTCACTTTTAATGACGATTTTGGAAGGGTTGCAAGCCAACTAGGTACATGACCATTAAAACGTTTAAGAGCCTGCTCTGCTTTAATACGTACCGACTGTTTAACATCTTTGGGGACAGATTGCGGTATTAACTGCTCTAGCAACAAGTAATGTTGAGCCACTTCACTGCCCATTATTTTCGCATTACCACCTCGCCACTGCGCATTGATAGACCAACCATACGGCTTACTACGCGTGTCTTTTTCAAGCCCAAAACAACCTTGATCGTAAAGTGATTGGAGGTCTCGCTGGAGCATGCGGGTTGGAATATCAAAGCCACGTTCAATCATTCTTTGTTGCAATTTTTGAGTTGAAATAGAGCTTGGTGCAATTGGCACAAGCTCTAAAATTGATAAATGGCGGCGTGAACTCATTTTGCATTACCCATTACATAAAGGTGATATAAAACATCATGGCTTTTTATCTTCTACAAAAAATTAAGATGCTGATTCAACCTAACAAATTACACCCATTAAAATTCTACGCAGTGTAGTGGTCAACTAATTTTGGCCACAGTTTTAGAATCTTGGTATCTAACCTCAGATTCATTTGGCGCTAAACCAG
>NZ_JALNTN010000014.1:0-109079 GCF_023161905.1 Pseudoalteromonas sp. 2CM41L | reverse complement strand
TTTTTCACCCAAATTTGTATGCTTATTAGCATAACATTTCTTTCTTAATGGGTGGCCAAATTAACTATGCCACTACATACCGACCAATTTCTGGGTCGTAGTATCTGTGCCAGTTGTAATAGAGACCCGTTTCTTCATTAAAGTACTCCGTTGAATATTCAATATAAAAATCTGTAAACTCAAATAGCAGACACTGCGAGACTATTTGTTATGGTTATTGAATTACCCACTCCTCTAAGTTACTAATACTCAAGTCTTTGGCACACATAGCCTCTTTTAAGGAGTAGCGTAAAGTGACTTTAACTACGTGTTTGTTATCAATTGGCAAGCAACCTGATGAAATATAATGACTTTCTGGGGAGTCTATCATCGTATACAAATACGTACTTGACATTAGTACACCATTATTAGAAAAAACTTCTATCACTACCGACAGTTCATCATACTCAGAATAATTAGGTAACGTTATTGGTGAAGTTATATCAATAATTGAACAACTAGCATTATACTCAGCAGGTAAAGAGTGACTCTCTACTTTTACCCCTATTTCCTTTGCAAACGCAGGTGTTAACTCTGTGCTATGAGCAACATTTGTATTCAGGACTATCAAAATATTAAATAATACCAAATAATATTTCATACTAATCACCTCTTGATTGCGGAGTGAATGTTACCCATGCCCCACCATTAGCTATACTGTGACCACCATTCCCCCCAATCAGAAGTAAATTTGTTGGGGCTGTAACTGGCTGGCCTATTAAATTGGATAACTTTTGAGCAATCGAACCCGTACCACCTTTCCCAGTATCGCATGCATATATCTTCACCGGTTGCCCATCATCATAACCAGCACCATACATTATACTTAAAAGCTGTTGTGGGGTTAAAGTTCGCCCAAGCTTGTTTACAACTCCGTTTAAATTTCCGTGAGCACCAATTGAGAAGTCATTTGGACTATTAGGTATATGCCTAAACATTGCTCTCCAATATTTAGGTTGATTCATAGGCACTAAATTAACATCTGGGTTTAAGCCCAAGGGATCTACATAACTAACTGGATTCCCCCCAACATACCCATAGGTATTGATACCCCCCGCTAACCCTATTGGGTCACTTTGAATATACCGACCAATTTCTGGGTCGTAGTATCATCAATAAGACTAAAACCTTCTAATAGCTAAATTATAGTTTTAGTTTATTTTACTTTCCGAATAAGAAAAATTACTTATATGGCTCCCTGTTTCTAATATGAAACCATACATGCACAGTTATACCCAACAAGATCCCACCTAAAAGTAGAAGCATAATTTCAATTTGTGCATTAAGTTGATTCATAAACAACTGCTGTAAAGTATCCTTTTCCTGTTGCTTAAACTTAAGAATAAGAGTGATAGTATCTATATCTTTTGACTTTTCCATCAAATTAGATAAAGAGGAAGAATCAAACAATTCAGGCAGTTTATCTTTTAAAAGCCATATTCGATAAAGCCGACCAACAAGTAAAAAAAGAGTCCCCTGCCAAATTACTGTTATTGTTATCAATATGAACTTATTAATTGTCATGTTTTACCTCATTGATTATAAAGGTGTAAAAAGCAAAATCCCACAAGTCCCAGCAGCTATAACTGACATAGCACCGCTAAAATATATATTTGTATTACCAAAATTTCCATCTGCCAAACTTGACTGTTGCTTCGCAATGCTTGCTTTAATTCTTAACAATTCAGCTAGCTTTTCATGCTCGCTGGCTTTGCACTGTGTAATTTCTTCATCAATCAAATCATCCATATGTGACAAATTTACCGCTGCAATATCAACAGAATCTAACAATGTGCCAACATCACTATATAGGGCTGCGCTTGCCACTGAAAATTCACAAAAAACGAAATTTAGAAACTCTTTTCCATTTGGGTCATATCTCATGACCGGATTCCCCCCAACATACCCATAGGTATTGATACCACCCGCTAATCCTATTGGGTCACTTTGAATATATCGACCAATCTCTGGGTCGTAGTATCTGTGCCAGTTGTAATAAAGCCCTGTTTCTGCATCAAAGTACTGCCCTGGAAAACGAAGATTATTCGTTATTTGTTCATTAATTACCTGCGTTGTACCAAATGCATTATACTGGGCTTGTCATACTGTTTGTTTATATTCATCGGTGAGCCTTTGTAGGGCGCCTAAGTGCGAGTTATGAAAATAGAGCAACCCCAATAGGTTTAAACTCTTTTAAATTTTTTCGAAATATCAGAAAAAAGTAAAAGGCAAACCAAAGCTCCTTCTATTAGGCTTAATACATAGGCAACACCCGCTTCTAAAACACTTGCAACACTAATCCCAAAAATAGCAGAGCCTAATAAAATATTAAAAATGACGAATACAAAAAAAAGTATCTCAGACCATTTCTTATAGAACATTAAACCAATGAGTGTTGCGCTATAAGAAAAAAAGTAAATTATCGCAAGGTAATTCAGGTACTCTGATGGGAAAAGTGATGAATATCCTGTATATGTCATTAAACTCAAAACCTCATTGCTGTATAAAAAAGGGCTGATATAAGGTAGGCTAAAGTAAATGGAATTAAAAAAAACAGCTAAAAAAAGTAAATTTTTGTAGACCTTAGTGACATTAAAAAACTCATGGCTTCTTCCTTTTAGTATATGCATCAATTAAATAGTTACATACAATCCATAACATTATTGTCATTAAAATAAACACTCCCAAAAAGGTAACACTCCCAAATGAAACTTCATCCTGTATATATATAATTCCTTGTGAATTTCCATAAAAAATCTTAAGGCAGACTAGTATATATAACCCGATAAAAATTAATGATGTTATTAATATAAATGCAATTTTCATAACTTCCCTTTGTGACCAGATAGTAAAAATAATTAGTAACATCTACAATTTGGAATAGCTTTACCTGTAAAATCATAAGCACCATCACCATCTCGGTCCCATTCAGTACATTCGTCAGAACCAAAAATTGTTATTGGCAATTTATCACTAAAAAATTGAACTGTTGATTGGCAAACACAGACCTTTGGCGATGCATACCTAACACCATCTGCTGTATATAATCTTTGTAGTTTAGTGATGTCAGAAAAGAGTCCTGATAACATTTTTGTTCTAGCATCTATATTTTTAATATGATTTTCGTTGTATTGCGTTGCTCTATTTACAGGTCGATAATTAACAGGCCTCATGGCAACACCTCTTAAACCATTCGCATCGACATAACTAACTGGGTTCCCACCAACATACCCATAGGTATTGATACCGCCCGCTAATCCTATCGGATCTGATTGTAAGTACCGACCAATCTCTGGGTCGTAGTATCTGTGCCAGTTGTAATAAAGCCCTGTTTCTGCCTCAAAGTACTGCCCCGGAAAACGAATATTATTCGTTACTTGATCAGCGACTGCTTGTTGAGTAATTATCTGGGTTGTACCAAATACATTATACTGGGCTTACCATACTGTTTGTTTATATTCATCGGTAAGCCTTTACTCTGCCACATTATCTTTTTTATCACATTTACGGTACAAGAAAGAGCTTGTAAAAGGCTTTAAATCTAGGCCGCATTTTAATTATTTCAAAAGGCAAGCTAAATTGCTTTGTCCTTCTGAGGAATTATTATCTTCACCTATTCCTTCACTGCAAAATGATTGTGGTGCAAGCAGATAGAGCAAAGTTAATAAAATAACAATAATAACAATATATTTTTTATAGGCTTTTTTCATTATTATCACCTTATTGTCCATTTAAGTATGTTCTTTTAAACCCAAAAGAGCTTGCACTATTACCAAACAGCCAATGATTTTCATATCCAAGTTGATAACCATCTCCTCCTGTTACAGGAACCTCTGGAAGAACATCACTTAATCTTTTCGTAATATTGTCACCACCAGATGCATTATTGCACCCTTCAAGGTTTACCTCACCATTTGAAGATAGCTTATCCTTAAGCAAGTCAGCCAAATTGCCCAACCTTTTTCCACTGCCAACTATATTTAAGTTTTCATTGATAAAATCTGAACAGCCCGTTCCAGCAGAAATACACTGAGAAAAATTATTTCCATGACCAGCAATTTGGAAATTGGTCACAGAAGAATTCGGTAGGTTTTTCAATGTATTCACTAACTGTGTTGCCGTGGGGTTATCCAGAGAAATAACTTTACCGTCTTGAAATATAGTCAATTTAGACAATCCCATCGGGTCTATTGCATTTATTGGGTTCCCATCAACATACCCATAGGTATTGATACCACCAGCTAATCCTATCGGATCTGATTGTAAGTACCGACCAATCTCTGGGTCGTAGTATCTGTGCCAGTTGTAATAAAGCCCTGTTTCTGCATCAAAGTACTGCCCCGGAAAACGAAGATTATTCGTTACTTGCTCAGCGACTGCTTGTTGAGTAATTATCTGCGTTGTACCAAAGGCATTATACTGGGCTTGCCATACTGTTTGTTTATATTCATCGGTGAGCCGTTGTGGGGCGCCTAAGTGCGAGTTATGAAAATAATAAATAGCGCCTGCTTTTACCATTGCCAATGGCTCACCCTGTAGATAGACGTATTCTTTGGCTATTTGCCCACTGCTATTAGCCTCACTGATTAATAAACCATTTTCATCATAAAAATAATAGCGGTTGTTACCTGCAACTGTTTTTTGAACCCTTAACCCTTTATAGTTGTACTTATAGTGCGTAGTTGACCCATTGTTGGCGGCCGACTCTAACCGGTTTGCGTCATTATAGTTCAGCGTCATTTCTCCACGGCTAATGGCATTTCCTCGAGCATCATAGGTAAACAATAACGGGGTTTGAGTGTTTACGGCTAATAATCTGTGCTCTGTATCAGCATAAACATAATTTACATTGGGTGTGTCGCCTTGTGTATGCGTTAAACGATTTCCTATGCCGTCGTATTCAAATTCACGCGCAGCCCAGCTGTCTAGGGCAAGCTGCCCGACATGAGTGTATGTATAATGACGACTCAATTGCGGTTGCTCTTGGTCCGTAATATCTGAAATATTGCCAACTAAATCATAAATATAATTTATATGATTCAACCCTGTTACTTGCTGGCTGGTCACACGGTACGCTGTATCGAACGTTTTTTGTAATGTAAGCCCATTACCTAATTCGGCTGATGTCATCGGTCCAAATGGTAAATACTGTATGCCCGACGCTATTTGCGTTACCCCTCTTGTTGTAGTTAACTCAACTGATTGAATATTCCCCAGCGTATCGTAACTGTAGCTAACACTATTACCACTTGGGTAATGCAAACGTTGTAATCGGTCACTATTTCCATAATCAAACCCTAACGCAAATTGAACTTGATTATTAGACCAGCTTGTTTCGGTTAATTGAGCAAATTGATTATATTTAAAGCCAGTAGTACCGCTGTGCTCAGTAACCGACGTTAGATGACCTGTGCCATTATTACTGCCAGTTGCTTCGTCATACGTAAACAGCACTTGCTCGTGAGGAGTTGGATATCGAATAGCAATAGGGCGATTAAGCGCATCGTATTCAATGTTTACTGTGATATTACGCGCATCGGTAGAGCTTATCAGGTTACCGGCCTCATCGTATTCGTAATGTGTTATACCTGAATCAGGGCTGGTACGTGTAATTAGCTCGTCAATATCATTGTAGGTGTACTGTGTTACCTTGCCTGTTGCGTCTGTCACCGCAGCTAACTTGCCTGTTATAGTGTAATCGTACAGTGTGGTATAGCCATTTTGGTCTTGTGTTTGAGTTAACCGGTTTAAGCCATCATACTGATAATTGATTGCTTGCTGGTTCGCATCTAAATTAGTGAGGGCGTTGCCTTTGGCATCGTAGGTAAATGTGTTTTCAACACCAAAGTCAGACACCGAGGCAAGATTTCCGTCTACATCGTAACGATTGCTTTGATTGTAAACAACGGTATTATTTTCATTGATAAGTTGGGTGGCAATCACTCGTCCTGCGCTATCTCGCTGATACTTAATTTTATTCGTCGCATTGACTGATATCGTGTTTAAATTTTGATTATCATCATAGGTATAACTTGAGGTAAGCCCCTGATTGTCTGTCACAGATTTTAATTGGCCATTTAAATAGTAGTCGTAGTTAAGTTGGGTTATACCATTATCCCATAAAGACACTTGCCCAGTGTCTGTATATCTCATATTCACACTGTGGTTATCTAACTCTTTATACTGTGTAATACGGCCCATATCATCATACGCTGAGACAACTAACTGCGGTTGATATAATGCATTTTTTATTTCAGTCACTAAACCTTGGTCGTTATAGGTTAGCAGGGTAATATCGCTAACATCGACTCTTGGGCCATCGACTTTAGTGATATTACCGTACTCATTATATTCGTATTGCGTTGTTCGACGATTCCCAATTGACGTTTCTGTTAGCCAGTCATTTTCATCATAATTAAAACGCGTATAAATACCATTATTATTAATTCCACTTAGCAAAGGTTTTTTATACTTCCAAGAATACTCTGTTATGTCAGGCTCTAGGCCTTCTGCATCCACTGTGACTGATGATAAAAGCCCTGTACCATAATCCTTTTCTTGTAACGTGACCGTACCATTTACATCAACATACTGTTTATCAAAATCAATAATTTGAGTTTTAACCGATTCATTTAAGCAAGTTAAGCATTCTACTTTTGCTATTTTCCCCATCACAAAGTCAAACAGCTCAACTTTACCGGTTTTGCCTGTGACTTCTCTTTGGTTATCATTTTTATAGTTAACACTCGTAACACCATAATCGCTGCCGTCTGAAGTTTCGACTACACGGCCTTTATCATCGTATTGATACGTTAATGTTGTTTTGCCTAATTCATTGGTTACAGAGGTTAATAAACTTGAATTACGTTCATCATCATAATGGTAATTAATTCTTGGGTGGATACCCTTTTTATTTTTAGGTTTTTCTATATACAGTAGCCGTTTATTATTATCAAAACGATGCCTAAACAATGCGCTACCCAGAGTAACATCGTAAAAGTAACCGGTATCATCGTATATGGTAGTAATACTACCTTGAACGCTGGGCACAGGCCCCTTAGAAACACTAAAAGTAGAGGTAACCTTGGATAAGTGATTTATTTTTACGACCGTACCATCCGCTTTTTTTATTTTAGTGAGTTGCCCTTTACTAAAGTATTCTTTGTCTAAGTTGGCTTTACTTAAAATAAAATCAGAATTTTCAGTATTATGTTGTTGCCCGCCAGTTAACTTTTCTTGATATTTACCAACGCGGCTAACCCATTGTGGGTTATTTATGTCGTAATCGTAGTAATCAAATGACGATGATAGCTTTCCTTTTCGCCAAATTTGTATGTTACTTACTTCTTTAAGAAAATTTACTGCTTGCCAATTTTCATCTTTGTATGGAGATACAAACCCTGTATTCATTCGTATATCAAGTTGGTTAACCCATTGGCCACTTACATCAGTTATATTTTCAGTTTCGGTAGTTGTATTGGTTGAATAAGTAAAATCAAGTGGAAAATGGTCTTGTAAAGCATGAAACACTCCAGCATTGTAATTAATTGATTCTTTTTGTGGTAATGCAGGCATTGAGTTATTTATCTGCCCAGAAAAAGCATCTACGCCATTATCTTGTGGGCAACCATCATCACAATCTTTTTCTTCATTTGCATCATAAGTAATAATAAATGGCAGAGGGTAAATATATACAGGAGCCCCCGTTCCATAACCAGACTGGGTACATGCGGCTCTTTGCCAATATATTTTTTGATATGTAAAACCATATTTAAATATATAGCCATTGGCCCCATTAATTCGTTCTTGAACTGTTGCAGGCCTGCCGTCTGGTGGATCTCGAAATTCTCCTGCGATAGTATTGACAGTGCCATAAGTGGTTTTTCCATCTAGTGTAATATCACAAGTACCTTGCTCTTCTATAAAAGAATTGTGGCTTTCAACATACTCTGTACATCGTTGTACTACATCATTATAGTTTGGACCACTTAATATCTCTTTGTGCAGTGATTGGTCTAATAAAAGATTATGGTATTGCATCGCCGCATCAAAACTTGTTAGCTGACCTCTGATCCATACACTACCAGCATTGGTAATATCTTTTATTGGGTACCAGTGTTCAAACTCTGGCGATGCAGTGGTGGGGTCAAAATCTATCGCCTTACAGTGGAATAAAGCTTGTTGCGTATTAGCTGGTGGAGTGGCATACAAAAGTGCTGAAAACAAAAAACTTACCAACACATAAGTTAGCTTAAGTGCTCGTTTACTTGAACTATACATATTAAATCCATTTAAGTTATACAACTTAGCTAAATAAGGCTATTTAAGAACAGCGACTAAATATTCAGTACTAATTAAATACCCTATCCATCCAAATTGTAAGGGCTAACTAAAACTAGTTATTTTTAAGCATACATAAAAGAACCCAAAATAGAAACACTTTAAATTTATTTAAAATACAGTGTCTAGACTAACTTCCAGAGTACAAACGCAACAGCAAAACCAACCAAGTACATTAAGCCTAACCACGTTAAGCTGCGCAATAGTACGCTGTGTTTAATGGCGGGCTCTGAGCGCACTAGGCTAAAGTTAAGCCATGCAAAAACGGGGGTAGTGACAAAAGCAAGTGTCATAGCAAAGGTAAGCATTGGGCCAAGGGCCGATTTAAAAAATAAAATAACGGCCATACCGGCAAAGGCCTGCAGTACTAACCAAATATTTAAACTGTGTTTAGATTGCTTAAAGCCAAGTAGTTTATGTGACTCGTTAAGTGTACGTGCGTAGCCATCAAGCACGGTGAGTGTAGTACCAAACATACATAAAAAAGCAATGGCTGATACAAGCGGCCTTGCCCACTCGCCAATAGTCAGTGCATACATATCAATAAGCTGTTTAGCAAAGGCAACACCGCCAAGCTCAATACTGCTGCTTTGGCCGTATTGCACCAGCACACCTAAGCTAAAAAATACCAATGCTAAACAGGCTGTTAGCCAATAGCCTACGTTAAAATCGAATAAGCCTTGGCTTTTAGTAACCGTTTGCTGAGTTTGTTTTTCTTTAAGCCAAAGCGAACTAAGCGCTGATATTTCTATTGGTGCCGGCATCCAGCCCATTAACGCGACCATAAAGCTCAGCATAGCCAACTCGTAAGGTGATGGGCCAATATAGTCAGCTGGTGCCATTGGGCCGTTACTAAATGCGATAACCAGTGCAATAACAGTAGCAAGCGTTAATAGCCCCATTATGCCTTTAGCAACGCTGTCGAGCGCTTTAAAGTGCCCAAGTAATAAAATAGCTAAACACACGGCCAATAATATCCAACACAGTAGCGTGACTTCTATCACTATTGGCAGCGCATAATGCAGCAAGCTTACAGTCAGTAATAACACCCCTGCGGTATTAACTATGGCGGCCAGGATATTTAAGCCAATAAAACTATAAAAATAGACAGGGCCTTTATTTTTATAGCCTTCTACTAAACTGTTTTTGGTTGCTAGGGTGTATTCCATACCAAAGCGAAAAAATGGGTACTTTAATACATTAACAACGAGAATTAGCCAAAACAGTTGCCAGCCAAAT
This sequence comes from Pseudoalteromonas sp. 2CM41L, assembly GCF_023161905.1. NCBI lineage: Bacteria > Pseudomonadati > Pseudomonadota > Gammaproteobacteria > Alteromonadales > Pseudoalteromonadaceae > Pseudoalteromonas > Pseudoalteromonas sp. 2CM41L. The sequence continues at coordinate 99,461 of NZ_JALNTN010000014.1, read as the reverse complement.
AGCGCGCCAGCTTGAGTAGATGCAACTAAGTGAGAGCCGCCAATTGCTGCGGTTGCCATTAAGATACCAGGGCCTAGTGCGCCCAATCGAGATTTCCAAGAGGTGTGTGTTTGCTGCATTAATTTCTCAAATTATGTGTGTTATTCGCTCTGGTTATTAATTTTCATAATTAATAACACCGAAGGCTGCATAACTTACCTAAATTAAAGGCAATAAAAAAGAGCCGTAAGGCTCTTTTTTATAGTACTTTGGGACTAAATCTTATTTTAGTTCCATCTCTTGGATGATTTCGTGCGCTATTTCTGGCGTTGTGCTTACAGGCTTTTCGTGTAAATTTGCTTTTATTTGCCCTTTTCGATGTTTTAGTGCTGCATCGAGTTTTTTAGCTGCGCTTGCAATCGCCGGGTACATAACTTCGTTTTCCCCTTTTACCGATATACGCGCACCTTCGTAATTTGTGCTAATTTCTGCTTGGATTTTGTGATGCTCTTTAGACAATATAATGTCGAGTGCGATAAGTGATGGAAAGTGGCTCTCGATTTTTGAAAACTTTTCGTTGATATGCTCTCTAATAGAGTTAGTAACGTCTACATGGTGACCAGAAAGATTAATTTTCATAGGGTATCCTTTTATTTGTTACCTCATAAATAGTATTGGGGGCTATTTAGATTAACACAAGGAAAAAGCACTGATTTTTGAAATTAAATTGTTACTTAAACTGATTTAAATTATAAGTTGTGCAAAGTTTATGCAAAGCCCATAAAATATGGGCTTTCAGACGTCTAGCCTTTAGCGTTTAGTCTGTGTACGAACAGCAATAGTCAGCAAAATCACTCACTTTTACTTTAAAGCTAACATTGGCATCAACATTAAATGATTCGCCCGCGATAAATGTTTTCCACTGCGTTTCGCCAGGTAATAAAATGTCCCACTGGCCGCCTAATAGCTCCATGAGTTCTTTTTTACTGGTATCAAATACAAATTCACCTGGTTGCATAAAACCTAGCGTTTTGGTTGTGCCATCGTTAAATACCACGGTACGGCTTGATACTTTACCGTCAAAATACACGTTCGCTTTTTTAATTACGCTTACATTTTCAAACTGAGACATCCTCACTCCTGTTGTATTATTTTATTTAATCGGCCACCACCTTGCCTGATAGGTCATAGCCTTGCAAGAAAAGCGCTGTGAAAATTACTCATCTGAAATTAAAACTCAAAAGGCTTTAAGCCAAAAAAGTACTACGTATTTCAAGCAGTGTGATTCAAGTATCTTAAGGCTACTACGCCACTTTATAACTCAGTTAGCAAAAAAAAAGCCCGCCCTGTTTTACACAGGGCGGGCTTTTAAATATTAAAGCTAACTATTAAAACAGTTCGTTTGCTTTATTTACAATGTTCTCTACTGTAAAGCCAAAGTGCTCAAACAGCTCACCAGCAGGTGCCGACTCACCAAAGGTAGTCATACCTACTACTGCGCCATTTAGGCCCACGTACTTGTACCAGTAATCAGCAATACCTGCTTCTACTGCTACGCGGCGTGTAACGGCTGCCGGTAGTACGCTTTCTTTGTACTGTGCGCTTTGCTCTTCAAATACATCAGTACATGGCATAGATACAACACGTACCTTTTTACCTTGGCTGCGTAGCTCTGTTGCAGAGTCTTGTGCTAGTTGCACCTCAGAACCTGTTGCAATAATAATTAGCTCTGGCTCGCCGTCACAGCTAAGGATGTAACCACCCTTTTTAACATCAGCTAATTGCTGAGCGTCACGCGCTTGTTGCTCAAGGCCTTGGCGAGTAAAGATAAGTGATGTAGGACCGTCTTTACGCTCAATAGCTTGTTGCCATGCAATTGCCGACTCAACTTGGTCACACGGGCGCCAGTTGTATAAGTTTGGTGTTAAACGCATGCTAGCAATTTGCTCTACCGGTTGGTGAGTTGGACCGTCTTCACCTAGGCCGATTGAATCATGCGTGTATACAAAAATGCTTGGTTGCTTCATTAGTGCAGCCATACGTACCGCATTTTTTGCGTATTCAACAAACATTAAGAACGTTGCACCGTAAGGAATAAAGCCTTTATGAAGGGCAATACCATTCATAATTGCCGACATACCAAACTCACGTACACCGTAGTAAACGTAGTTACCGCTTGCATCGTCTGCAGTTAGCCCTTTAGAGCCATCCCAAATTGTTAAGTTTGATCCAGCTAAATCGGCTGAGCCACCCATGAATTCTGGTAATAACGGGCCAAATGCATTTAATGCATTTTGCGACGCTTTACGAGATGCAGGGTTTGCAGGGTTTGCTTGTAGTTGCTCTATGTACGCTTGAGATTTTTCAGCCCAATCGCCTGGAAGTTCGTTATTAATACGGCGCTTATATTCAGCTGCAAGCTCTGGGAATGCCTTTGCGTATGCTGCAAATTTTTCGTCCCAGCTAGATTCAAGCTGTTGACCTTTTTCTTTGCTATCCCACTGTGCGTAAATATCATCAGGGATTTCAAATGCACCGCCAGACCAGCCTAAAAATTCGCGAGACGCTGTAATTTCGTCATCACCTAATGGCGCGCCGTGACAATCGTGGCTACCAGATTTATTAGGTGAACCGTAACCAATCACTGTTTTACAACAAATTAGTGATGGTTTGTCGGTAACACTTTGAGCCTCTGCTATTGCAGCACTAACAGCATCGCTGTCGTGGCCATCAACGTCACTTATTACATGCCAGCCGTACGCTTTAAAACGTGCTGGTGTATCGTCGCTAAACCAACCTTCTACTTCACCATCGATTGAAATACCGTTGTCATCCCAAAAAGCTACTAACTTGCCAAGGCCTAATGTGCCAGCAAGTGAACATGCTTCATGAGAAATACCTTCCATTAAACAACCGTCACCCATAAATGCATACGTGTAGTGATCAACAATGTCGTGGCCTTCACGGTTAAATTGTGCAGCAAGCGCTTTTTCAGCAATCGCCATACCTACCGCATTTGTGATCCCCTGACCTAGCGGGCCCGTAGTAGTTTCAATTCCTGGTGCATAACCGTACTCAGGGTGGCCTGGCGTTTTAGAATGCATTTGACGGAAGTTTTTAATTTCATCAAGTGGTAAGTCGTAACCAGTTAGGTGCAATAGAGAATAGATAAGCATTGAACCGTGGCCATTTGAAAGAATAAATCTGTCACGGTCAGCCCACTCTGGATTAGTTGGATTATGCTTTAGATAATCGCGCCATAATACTTCTGCGATATCGGCCATGCCCATAGGGGCTCCAGGGTGGCCAGATTTGGCCTTTTGTACTGCGTCCATTGACAAGACGCGAATAGCATTTGCAAGTTCTTTGCGAGATGGCATGAATTCTCCTACCTTTATGTGTATTTGCGCGGGTACTTATGTGTTCGTTAATACCCTTAAGTAACTTAAGAGCTGTTATAGCAACCATTCTTACTTAATGTGGGTGCAGTGTGCAATTAAAAACCCTATAAAAATGGGCTATTATGAATATTTTTTAAGACCAAAAAGTTATTACTCATTTTATTTAGACGTCTAGGCGTAAAAACACTATGCAAGGTGTTTTGTTTTAGATAAAATACGCCCCTTAATTTTTTAGCGCTAATACCGACGTTTGTGAAGCGCAATATTTGTGAGCAGAAATACAATGGCAAAACATTTATTTACTTCTGAATCTGTTTCTGAAGGTCATCCGGATAAAATCGCCGATCAAATCTCTGATGCGGTACTTGATGCTATCCTAGAGCAAGACTCTCATGCCCGTGTTGCGTGCGAAACTTACGTAAAAACCGGTATGGTTATGGTTGGTGGTGAAATTACCACTAGCGCATGGGTTGATATTGAAGAAATTACACGTAAAACAGTACGTGAAATTGGCTACACGCATTCAGACATGGGTTTCGATGCAGACTCGTGTGCAATTTTAAACACAATTGGTAAGCAGTCTCCTGATATTAACCAAGGTGTTGACCGTACTAGCCCAGAAGAACAAGGTGCTGGCGACCAAGGCTTAATGTTTGGTTATGCATGTAACGAAACAGAAGTACTGATGCCTGCGCCAATTACTTACTCACACCGTTTAGTACAGCGCCAAGCGCAAGTACGTAAAAGCGGCGAGCTTAACTGGTTACGCCCAGATGCAAAATCTCAAGTAACTTTTGCATACGAAAACGGCAAGCCAGTAGGTATTGATGCAGTTGTGCTTTCTACTCAGCACGCTGAAGAAATTTCGCAAAATGACTTAGTAGAAGCCGTGATGGAAACCATCATTAAGCCGGTACTTCCTGCAGAGCTTATTACTAGCGCGACTAAATTTTTCATTAACCCAACGGGTCGCTTTGTAATTGGCGGACCTATGGGCGATTGTGGTTTAACGGGTCGTAAAATCATCGTAGATACATACGGTGGTATGGCACGTCACGGTGGTGGTGCTTTCTCAGGTAAAGATCCATCAAAAGTTGACCGCTCAGCTGCATACGCTGCACGTTACGTAGCTAAAAACGTAGTGGCTGCAGGCCTTGCTGATAAGTGTGAGCTACAAGTATCTTACGCAATTGGTGTAGCAGAGCCTACCTCTATCAGCGTTGAAACCTTTGGTACAAGCAAGCTTGAAGAAGGTCGTTTAATTGAGCTTATTCGTGAGCACTTTGACCTACGCCCTTACGGCTTAATTCAAATGCTTGATTTAGAGCGCCCAATTTACCAACCAACAGCGGCATACGGTCACTTTGGTCGTGACGAATTCCCATGGGAACGTACAGATAAAGCAGACGCACTTCGCGCAGCTGCTGGCCTTTAAGCCAAAATGCATTAAATAATAAACGGCCCTTTTAAGGGCCGTTTTTATATCTAAAGCAAAGGCTAATTATACTATTTATATCAATTGCATTAATTTAGTTGTTTATCGTAGCACCCAGTAAATAGTGCAATAACAAAGGAATTTACGGCGTACAGTTATTTTATATAAATAATTTTAACGCAATCAGTGCGCTATTTAATACGCTAAACTAATCGTGTTTTGAATTAAATTGGTATTAGCTAGCCCTCGAATTTCGTACGGTTTTAGGTATATACTCTTTGCATAATAAAAGCTTAAGGGATAAGTAAATGGCCAATAATTTTCGCGTTATGTTTGTAGGACTCGCCGAGGGCACTGAGGCTAAAACGGCCTGCGTAAATTTAGCAAGTAAGCTAAAAACGTCTGAAGATAAGGTAACTCAGTTTTTTAATGGCAAAGCACTCTTTGCACCTAGCAATAAAGACAAAGCCTTAAAGCAGGCCAAATTACTGGCAAGCCTAGGCATTAAAAGTAAGTTACAAGCCACAGGTGAGTTGCCCACTCAGAGCCCTAGCGCAGCTAGTCAGCGTGATGAACGGATTTTTGATGCCCTTGATTACATAACGAGCAGCCTGATCCGCCTAGAAGAAAAACTAGAAGAGCTAGAACAAAGGCTCCCAACCAATGAGCTAAAAAGCCCTACAGACGAAAGCGATGAGTGGCAAGAAGATGATCTAATGCTTGACGAGCAGCTCGATGAACCCGTTAAAACGCGTAGCAATACTTTGTTATATTCACTGATTGCCACTGCCGTTTTACTACTTATTGTGCTTGCTGTTTACTTAGCTTTTCCTGATTTAGTGTCTATTTAATCAAAGGTGCGTAATTACAATGAGCAATAAACGTACACACATACGCCAATCTATTCGCCAATTACGCAATAACCTATCAAAAAAACAGCAAGAAAAAGCCGCGGCACAGCTAAAGTTGAATTTTACTCAACAGCTAAATAGCGATAAAATAGCCTCAAAAAAACATATAGCCATTTACTTTAGTAACGATGGGGAATTAGATACCTCACTGTTAATTAACGAGTTATGGCAACAAGGCCATACCCTTTACTTACCCGTTATACACCCATTTAATGGGGCTACTTTGCTGTTTCAACGCTATGAAAAAAACTCACCCATGAGGGCAAATCGCTATGGTATCTTGGAGCCTAAGCTGAACTGCTCTCAAATATGCCCATTAACTGATTTAGATTACTTACTGATGCCACTTGTAGCATTTGATAATCAAGGTAACAGATTAGGAATGGGGGGTGGATTTTACGATAAAACACTGGCGCAATTACACGCTTACAATTGGCAAAAACCGCAACTTATAGGCTTAGCACATAGCTGCCAAAAAGTAGATGCACTGCCAATTGAATCGTGGGATGTTCCACTTAAAACCATTATTACTCCCGATAAAATTTATCACTGGTAATAAACACCCACTACACATTTGAAATATGAGCATAACAATGACGCAAGACGAATTAAAAAAAGCAGCTGCGTGGGCTGCACTCGAGTTTGTAAAAGAAAACACCATTGTTGGTGTAGGGACAGGCTCTACCGTAAATCATTTTATTGATGCCCTAGGCACAGTAAAAGACACCATAACGGGTGCGGTATCTAGCTCTGAGGCTTCAACAGCGCGTTTACACGCGTTAGGTATTGAAGTGTTTGAGCTAAACGATGTAGATGCTCTTGATGTATACGTAGACGGCGCAGATGAAATTAATGCCCAAAACGAAATGATCAAAGGCGGCGGCGCAGCACTTACCCGCGAAAAAATAGTCGCAGCCGTTGCAAAACAATTTGTTTGTATTGTTGATGACACAAAATTAGTAGATACATTGGGCGATTTTCCGCTTCCGGTAGAAGTTATACCAATGGCACGCAGCTACGTAGCGCGTGAATTATTAAAACTTGGTGGCGACCCTGTGTACCGCCAAGGCGTAGTAACCGATAACGGTAACGTTATTTTAGATGTACACAATTTAAGTATTAGTAATGCCAAACAACTTGAAACACAAATTAATTCAATTGTTGGCGTAGTTACCAACGGCCTATTTGCGATGCGCGGCGCTGATAAAGTGATTATCGGCACTAAAAATGGGCCACAAATTAAATAGGATGAGGTTATGAGTAAGGTATCGTTAGCAAAAGACAAAATTAAAATTCTCTTGCTTGAAGGTGTTCACCAAAGCGCAGTAGAAACGCTTAAACGTAATGGTTACAGCAACATCGACTACGTAAAAACATCGCTACCTGAGGACGAACTTAAAGAGCGTATTAAAGATGTGCACTTTGTAGGGCTTCGTTCTCGTACTCATATTAACCAAGCAGTTTTAGACTCAGCTGAAAAGCTAGTAGCCATTGGCTGTTTTTGTATTGGTACTAACCAAGTTGACTTAAACTCAGCTCGCGAGCGCGGTATTGCGGTATTTAATGCACCGTTTTCAAACACTCGTTCAGTGGCTGAACTTGTACTTGGCGAAATACTATTACTATTACGTGGTATTCCAGAGCGTAATGCAGCAGCGCACCGTGGCGGCTGGTTAAAAACAGCAACCGGCTCGTTTGAAGCGCGCGGTAAAACGCTCGGGATTATTGGTTACGGCCACATAGGTACACAGCTTGGTATTATGGCTGAAAACATAGGTATGAACGTAGAGTATTACGACATTGAAGATAAGCTCTCTTTAGGTAATGCAACACAAATTCATAACCTAACACAGCTTTTACAGCGCGCTGATATTATTAGTTTACACGTACCAGAAACACCGCAAACTAAAAACCTAATTGGCACAGCAGAACTTGCCGTAATGAAGCAAGGATCAATACTAATTAACGCTTCACGCGGTACTGTAGTGGATATTGATGCACTTGCTGAAGCACTTAGCGAGAAAAAGCTAAGCGGCGCAGCTATTGATGTATTCCCTGTTGAGCCAAAATCTAACGAAGAAGAATTTGTATCGCCACTGCGTGAATTCGACAACGTTATTTTAACGCCGCACATTGGTGGTTCAACCCAAGAAGCGCAAGAAAACATTGGTATTGAAGTAGCCGGTAAATTAGCTAAATACTCAGATAATGGTTCAACTATTACAGCTGTTAACTTCCCTGAGGTTTCGCTACCAGAGCTTGCTAACCGTAGCCGCTTATTGCACGTACACCACAACCGCCCTGGCGTACTTACACAAATTAACCAAGCGTTTGCCCAGCACGGTATTAACATTGCCGCTCAGTACTTACAAACTGATGAATCAATTGGTTATGTAGTTATTGACGTAGATACCGATCAGTCAGAAGTTGCACTTAAAGAGCTAAGCGCAGTAGAAGGTACAATTAGAGCGCGTATTCTTCACTAAGCTATCAGCTAAAATAATAAAAGCCGTACTTGATTAATCAAGTACGGCTTTTTTGTATTAAACTGGCTACTAAGAGCTGTTCGCAATTACTCGCCTTTAACTTCTAAATTAACAAATTTAACTAGCTCTTCTGGCTGGCCAGCTAACATCATTATTTGCTGGTTAACTTCCATCATGGTTTTACCTTCAGGCAATTTTGCCGATATGCTTAATGAGTTTAAACCTTTGGCAAAATCAGTCAGCGCATGTGCTATTTCTTCAGTTACGGGAGCTTGCTGTAACTGTTGCTGTAGCGTCATTTGCATTTGCTCAAGCGTCATACCTTGTTTTTCAAGCTCGCTCACAAATAGCTCTTTTAATTTGCCTTGGTTATTAAGTACTAAATTAATATTTCGTGGCTCAAGCTTACTCATAGCTTGCATAACTAAGGTTTGCTGTTGTAACTCTTGCTCGTACGTAAGTGGCGTGTCACCTGCTTCTTGCTGCGCTTTGCTTATAGCAAGGGATGCGTCCATTAATGCTTTAGAGTTAGCAAGTCCTACATCCATATTAAAACTAGCAATATCTTTTGCATCAAGCTTTAAAACTACGTCGCTGTCGCCAGATTGTTCATCGTAATCGAGCGATGAGCTTAAGTCGTAACTTGCAGAGGCAAGCATTTCGTTTGTATCAGCAGGTAGTTTTGCTACAAAGTCCTTATCAAACTGAAAGCTTTTTACTGTAAACGATGTATGTGGCGATATTTTATCGGTTTCGTAACCGGTTACTTCAATACTTTGAATATGCGCTACGTTATCACCTTCAGGGCTAATTACTTCCATGTTAGTAATTTCAACACTTTGAGAAATAACACTTGCCGATAAACCCGCGTATTTAAATGTTGCACCGGTTTGATCGCTCACTAAAGCAAGCTGCTTGTCTACTTCGGTACGTACTTCTTGAGTTGCTACATAGTTTGCGTAGCTAACACCGCCTACGCCAGCTGCAACAATGGCTATGGCTATTACGAGTTTTTTCATGCTATTTCCTTATTCTGATCTGTATATAAATTGTGTTTGCTCAAGAGTAACATTACACAGCAGCCGCTGTAAGCGTTAATTAATTAAACTCAGTAACTCGTGCACGGTTTTTACTGGCGTAATTTTAGCCCCTAATCCTTCCATCGATTTATGGTAATTACGAAACGGAATAAATATTTCAGTAAACCCATGCTGAGCCGCTTCTTTAACCCGTGGTACACCACTGTCGATTGGGCGCACATCGCCGTTTAAACTAAGCTCACCCATAATGCAGGTTGTACGCGGTACAACAAACTCGTTTAAGCTGCTTAAAAGCGCAGTTACTAACGCTAAATCAATACAGGTTTCGGTTTCATCGATTCGTAAGCCGCCCACAATATTAAAAAACGTATCGTGAAATATTTTAGTTTTGGTGTGTTTGCGTAAAATACCAGTGAGCATTTTTATTCGGTTCATGTTTAAACCCACGCACACACGCTGCGGAAATTCGGCTTCGGTTTCGGTGGTTAAACATTGAATTTCGAGCAATAAGTTACGGTTACCTTTTCGGATACACGTAATAGTAGAGCCTGGTGATTCAGTACTTGATCCCGATAAAAAAATCTCGCTGGGGTTATCAACACTTAGCATGCCGCGTTCGCACATTTTAAAAATGCCTACGGTATCAATATCACCAAAACGGTTTTTGTTAGCTCTAAGCGTACGTACCTGTCCATCATTCGTGTCAATGTGCAATAAGGCATCCACTATATGCACTAATGTTTGCGGCCCTGCAATTTCGTTATTTTTATTAACATGGGCAATAATAAACATAGTGACATCGTTTTGCTTACAATACTGAGTAAGCGCTTGTGCGGCACTTTTTACTTGCGAAGGCGAACCAGGGCTGCCATTTGCAGTGTCGGTTACAACCGCCTGAATAGAGTCGATAACAGCAAACTTAATTTTATTTTTATCAAGCTCTTCAATAATGGTTTCTACGCTAGTTTCAGAAAGTAAATAAAGCTCATCGGCGTTATAGTTAAGCTTTAAGCGGTTTACACGGTTTTTAAACTGCGACAACGACTCCTCAGCAGTACAATAAAGTGATGGCATACGCTGCGACATTCTGGCTACTAAATCAGATAACAGCGTTGTTTTACCCGCCCCTGGGTCGCCTGATATAATATTAACCGAGCCCGTGGTTACGCCGCCGCTTAGTACACGGTCAAGCTCGCCTATTTCTGTTAGCTGCTTTTCGGCCTCGGTGGTGGCTACATCATCAATTTTTTTAGAGCCGCCACCAATGCCACCTGCATAACCACCAACGGTTGCTCGCGCAGCGGCTTTTTTACTTTGCCCTGCAGAGGGTTTAAATTCTGCCAACGTGTTCCACGCACCACAGCGACACTGACCTTGCCAACGTTGGTAGTTCATACCACACTCTGTACAAACAAATTCTACTTTTGCCGCCTTAGCCATTTATAACCTTACCTACTATTCTTTAATTTAAAATGCATACATTTAGTTGTTTATTTTATCATGGGGAGAACGACATAGCAGCGCTACATTGCTAAAGCCACTCTAGGATCTATATTAGAAACAAACACATGTAATTTTCTCTTTTACTTTAAGTTAGGGCATACTTATTGCTTTTAAATACTTTAAAGTAACTTGCCAACAAATTGGCATTTAACACATAATAACAAGAGTTAAACTGTACTTACACGAAAAATCGTACCTATATTAATAACATAGCACGATGTTACGTTTATTGAATTTTTCAAATAAATGGACTTTACAGTATACCTACTTTTCAATTAGACGGTGACGATTTATAAATGGCTGAAGACATACTGCTCAAACACGAAGACCTCGTAAATGAGCTAAAAACCTATTTAGGTAACGCAAAGTTCGACCTAATTTTTAAATCTAAAACGGCAGGTTTAACAAAGCCTGAGCAGTTTTTAATGAAAATGGAAATGTCGCGCCTATCTCAGCCAGTTGCCCGTTTTGTTGACCTGCGAGGTTTAGTAACGGGCCAAGTTCGCCCGTATGAGCACAATGGTAAACAACACTTTATGGATGACACCGCCATAGAAGTATTTGAGGCAGCCTTAAAACAACACGGCGGCTATACTTTAGCGGTATACGAAGCGGTAATGAATACCGAAAACAACCATCGCGTACTACAAAAACAAGCACAAGAGCAAAGTGATACACAAGTTGAAAACGACACTCTGACTACTAGCGTAATAAAATTTGCCTCTTATGAAAGCCGCTCTGAGGAGCGAATGAACTACTCGATTAAAGTTAAAATTGAGTACAACGATAAGAAAAACATTGCCGCGAGTACCTCAGATATCTCTTTGAGTGGTTGTAAAATTAAGCTTCCTACCCGCCAAATTATAAAAAAAGGGCAGCTAATTGCCATGCGGCTAGTAGGGCTTGAGCAAGATTTTGAGCTAGGCCTTAAAAATGGCATTCAATATGAAGTAGTTGCAGTTGAAAGTATATCTCGTGAATATAACCACATTCGTTTAAAGCGTACTTTTATAGAAAAAAATGAAGCATTCGATAATTTTTTAGATAGCTTTATAAACGGTAATAAACGCCGCTATAAAGTGAACTTAGATAACACCCTAGATGCTGTTGTTTCAAAGGGTTATGAGCAATATTATATTCCGCGCGTTACCTCTTTATACTTATTTTTAAGTAAAAAAGGCGAACAAATTGTTCCTAGTTTAAGCCTAACCACTGAAAATAATATTTTTATTCAGCGCTATTTTACTGATGAACGAAAAGTGCCCTGCTTATATAGCATTTTAAATAATCAACGTATTAGCCAAATGCTTACCCAAGTAAACGCAGTAAAAGAAGATTACTTATATACGTTTACTCATGTTTCTGCAGGAAAAATTTATTACTACTCAGCCACGCGTACAGAGCTTAATAACAACCCTAAATTAAGAAACCTATTTTTAGGGTTTGGTAGCCAAAAAGACAGCTGGCAATGCTTTAAATTACAAGTTATGCCAAGCCACCCTGATGATTCGTTTATTCCATTATCGTTGCCTAATTCGGCGGGTAAAAACATAGAAAAGCTAAATAAGCCACCTTCTCCAAGAGTGGCTGGCCTTATAAAAGATGTAAAATACATTGCGGTTTTAACCGCCATTGGCAACAGTGAAGAACAAGCGCACTATAAGAAGCAGCCCTACGATAAGGCGTTAGTTAACCAGCTTAAACATTTTGGCCACGCTAAGCATAATAAGCCTCCTTATTTAGATATTGTGCCACTAGAGTATGTAAATTTACGCTCTCACAAACGTTACTTATATAAAACACCTGCCGAGCTTACGTTTGAGGATAAGCAGTATCAGGCTCATACTCGGGATTTTTCGGTTATGGGCTTGCAATTAGAGTCAGCCTCGCCGGTTAGCTTTAAAAAAGGCGATATTGTTTTACTGTCTTTCCCCGATTTACAAAAAATAACTAAAAAGCATAATTTAAGTGAGCTTAAATACGAAGTGATGGCAATTAGTAAGTCGTTAACGACCATTAATTTAAAAGCCAACAGAGTTGCTGACTTACCACATGCAGGGGTTAACTTTTTTACCCAATTAATTCAAAGTAATAAAGATAAATTAAAAGTGTCTGAAGAAGCCCCTAAAATAGAAGGCCTTTCTACCGCACTGAGAAATATGGTGACCAAAAGTGTGTGCCAATTCCCGCTTTATTTACATAAAGAAGCAAGCCACTTTATTCCAGGTGCCATAGGTTTTGGTTTATATGCCAGCCCAATTCACGTGATTTTACAAAATTTTGGCTTATTAAATAATAAAACTGACCTAAGCCATATTTTAACGCAGCAACAAATTATTGATGTGATCACCCCAAGCATTAAAGATCGTAGCCGACAAGACCCGCCTTTGCCGTTTACACTCGCAATTAATTTTGACCCTAAACAAGATAACATTGAAAAGGCTGTGACGAGCCAATGCGTACTAGGCGAAAACTATTCGAGCTTTAGTGAGCAAATTAGCGCAGGCGTTAAATCTGAGCTGGTATTTGTTATGCGCTTGTACTTATCGCGAACGGGTCGCCCAGATACAGACTACCTATCAAACGAACTTAAATATGTAAGCCAATATGCAATGCACAAAGCAAAAGACATAGAAGAAGCGCTGTGGGCAGTATCTGGGGTGGGTGATATTGTAGATATAACCGACGAAGCGCTTAGCCATTTAGAGTTAGATCAAAAGCAGGTCGCTCAAATGGGCCGCAGAAAGCTGTTATGGTTAAACCGCTTGCGCTAAGCGGCTTAATACCAATCGACTTAAAAGTTTATAGCGTGCTAAATAAAGCGTTAATAGCGTTATAAATTTCTCCTGTAGAACAACTACATGTCGAAATTTATGTCTTGTTATCACGCTATTTATCTATCGCTATAAATGTCTAAATAACTTAACCCGATTGGTATAATTTATTTTGGTGGATATTCTCAGGTTACTTATTTAAGGGAATAGCCAACATATACAACAATTGCAGTAATGAACCCTGACATATAGCCGCTTGAGCTTGCTCCACCACTTTTGGTTTACCGTGTACGGCAACGCCTAATCCTGCTTTTTCCATCATGAGCAAATCATTTGCGCCATCGCCAATGGCTACCGTTTGCGTATTTGCTAAGCCCAGCTTTTGCTGCAGTGTTTCTAAAACAACCGCTTTTTGCTGCGCATCAACAATGGCACCAGAGACTTTTCCTGTGAGTTTATCGTTTGCAAATTCAAGCACATTAGCATGTACTTCATCTAAATTAATTAGCTGCTGCACACGCTCGGCAAAGGGTACAAACCCGCCTGATGCTATAGCAAGATACCAATTATGCTGCTTTAATATTTGGCATAGCGCTTTAATACCTGGCATTAATGGTAAGGTGTTTTTTAAATCTTCAATTAAGCTTTGCTCTATGCCCGCTAACTTTGCTACACGCTGATTTAAACTTTCGCTAAAATCTAGTTTGCCCGCCATTGCAAGCGCGGTCACAGAAGCCACATCGTCATATACATCTGCTAAACGTGCAATTTCATCAATGCACTCTATGGTGATGGCGGTAGAGTCCATATCCATAACCAACAGCCCTGGCTCATATAGGTTAGGTGGCGTTGTAACTTGTACTAGCTGAAAATCAAGCGTGTTTGCAAACTCTCTTAGCGCAAGCGGGTTAATTTTTTGCTCTGCCTCTGGGCTATAAAAACACAGAGCTGGGGCTAACCCTAAGTCGGGCTGATATTGACATACAGCGGTTACTTTAAGCGCGTGCGTTTTTAGAAAGTCGATAATACTCGTTACATGCTTTAGTTCAAAATCGCCCGCAAACGCAATACTAAATAACCCAACGGTTTTATCTGGTATTGTTTGAGCAGGAGTAAAACTCCCTTCTTTGTAATCAAACCATGTGTTTAGCGTTAAAGAATGTAATGCTTGCTCAGCAGCTGGCTGTGCCATGTTCATTTGCGACATGGGTTCTCCGTGTTTGTTATTTATTTTTCTAATTTGGCGTATCAATTAGGGTATTCATAACGCTAAATTCGCCATCGGGGTAGATTTAAGGTTATAGTTAGCGTAGTTGTAACATCAAATCAAAATGCTGTCAGTAGCATATACGGTGACTATGAAAAATAACCATATAAAAAGCCCTTTGTCTGCATCACAAAGAAAGCGAATCGTTCGCTTATTATTGGCTGCGGGCTGTTTTGTATTACTGAGTTTTGTAGGTGTTAACAGTAGCTTTGAAAGCCACCAACTACTTTATAATAGTGCCGATAATACAGCCAAAAGCTTAACCTCATTTATGGCACTTAATGCTAAAGAGCCATTGCTTGCTAAAAATAAGCCACAGCTTAGAGCTTTGTGTAATGATATAAGCAAAGACGAGTTTGTACTTTCAGCCACAATTTACGATCAGCAAGGCGTACTTATAGCCAGCAGCGATCACTGGCAATCGCACCATATATTTGGCCAATTGCCAGAGTCCACCCCAGGGATTAGTAAACTAAAAACCCCGTTTGTTGAGCCTGTTGTAAGCGACATAGATAAGCCTTTAGGCTTTGTATCTATTACTTATTTAACCCGCGCGGCAATATCTGACAGCCACAATCACTTTCATGATTTAGGCAGGCAAGTTTTATTAATGCTAGTAATAGCCTGTATTTTTACATGGCAGCTAGGGCGAGGCCTAAAACGTTGGCAGGTAAATCGCTATATGCAAAAAACCTCAGAGCAAGAATCGTAAAGCTGCTGAGCAAGTTCGGCTTTATTACTATTTGGCTTTAAGCTGCATAAAACTTCAAATACAGCAGGAATATACGCAGGGGTGTTAATTTCTCCCTGATGGCCACTTAATGGCATTGAGGGTGCGTCCGTCTCAAGCACTAAATGCTGCGGTTCTATTTGAGCAATTACATCACGGGTTTTTGCTGCTCGTTCATAAGTAATAACGCCACCTACACCTAATTTAAAGCCCTGTTTAATATAATACTGTGCTTGTTGCATAGAGCCTGAGTACGCATGTATCACGCCGCCATATTTTGGCTTGCAGCGCTTAAACGCATGCGCAATTAAATCATGGCTTTGCCTGTGATGCACAATAAGCGGCAGCTGGAGCTCGTTAGCAAGGGTGATGTGTTGCTCAAATAGGCTGGTTTGTTTTTCAAGGTCATCAATACTTCTATCAAGCCCGCACTCCCCTATTGCCACCAGCTGCTTTTTATTGGCTTTTGCAAAATCGAATAACTGCGCTAAGTGAGCATCTTTATGCTCATCTAAAAAGTAAGGGTGAAGCCCTGCGGCAATATGTACTTGTGGGTATTTAGCTTTAAATTCAATTAGCTGCTGAGATTGCGCCAGGCTAATACCTGGCACAACAAAGCGCTCAACACCTTTAGCCATACACTCTTTTATGAGTGATCCGCGGTTTGCGTCAAACTCAGTAAAATCGAGGTGGCAGTGGGAATCTATAAACTTCACAGCGTAAACCGGTTAAGGGTTTAAACGTGTTATTTGCCAGCTATTATCGGTTTGGCGCTGATATATAAAGCGGTCATGTAAACGGTGTGCGCCACCTTGCCAAAACTCAATTTTAGAAGGGACTACGCAGTAACCGCCCCAAAAATCAGGCAATGGAATTTCACCATTAGCAAATTTACTCTTCATATTGGCAAAGGTTTCCATAAGCACTTTACGCGATGAGACTGGCCTGCTTTGCGCTGAGGCCCATGCTGCTAATTGGCTTTCTTTAGGGCGCGATAAAAAATATTTAGCGACTGCAGCCGTCGGTAATGGTTTTGCCTCGCCGTATACAATCACTTGGCGCTCCATATGATGCCACGGAAAATGCAGCGATATTTTGTTATTGCCTTTTAGCTCTTGCGCTTTACGTGAGCCGGTATTAGTAAAAAATACAAACCCGTTATCATCTAAATGTTTTAGCAATACAATACGCTGTGAAGGTTGCCCGGTTTCATCAACCGTTGCCACAACCATGGCCGTTGGGTCTGGGATATTACTGCCCACAGCATGCTCAAGCCACGTTTCAAATTGTTTGAATGGATCATCTTGCAAGTTATCTTCGCTTAGCGCGTCTTGCAGGTATTCACGGCGGATGTCTTCGAGTTTCATAAACAAATCCTTCTCTGTTTATTAAAGCGTATGTGGGTAAGTTAAGGTCAGGCAATCAATAGTAATCAGTAATAAGAACAATTTTATATTTTGGGTTAGTGCTTGGTTAATGTTGGGTTTCGTTTCACTCAACCCAACCTACGGTGCTATCAGCTATCAGCTATCAGCTATCAGCTATCAGCTATCAGCTATCAGCTACAAAATGATCAACTTACAAAAGTTCGTCAAGTAAAGCATAAAATCATCTGCAAGTGTAGGAGTGCTAGCAAGGCGGTAAAACTATTTATGCCAAGGAGCATACGGTTTGTATGTGACTTAGGCTAAATAGTTTTACCAACGCAGCTAAAGCGAACTACACAACTCAGATATCTGCAAGTGCAGGAGTGCTGACAAGGCGAAGTGCTTTTTTATGCCAAGGAGCATACAGTTAGTATGTGACTTAGGCTAAAAAAGCACGACAACGCAGTCAAAGCGAACTACACGCAGCAGAAGGATCACCTATGTAGTTTAGCCTAAGACAAGGCATCCACCTCCTACTTATCCCTATGAGCATACGATTTGTATGTGATTAGGGTAAGTTGGGGTGGATAACGCAGTATTAGGTTAAAATACGACGGTGATTACATTTGCTCCATGACTTCAATGCCTAACAGATCCAATCCTGTTTTTAGTGTATCTGCCACTAAATTACATAACACTAAACGGCTGTCACGTACGCTTGGCTCTACGCCTTCTTTTAGTACTGGGCAGGCTTCATAGAATGTCATGTATAGGCTAGCTAGCTCGTATAAGTAGCTACATAGTACGTGCGGAGTAGCCTCAGAGATCATTAAATCAAGGACTTCTTCAAGCTGAAGCAGTTTAAGCGCGAGTGCTTTTTCTTGCGGCTCAGCTATAGCTACATCTGCATTTAGCGTAGCGGCATCGACACCTGATTTACGGAAAATACTGCGCACACGAGTATAAGCATATTGTAAGTAAGGTGCTGTTGCGCCTTCAAAGCTTAACATGGTGTCCCAGTTGAATATGTAATCGCTGGTACGATGCTTAGAAAGATCAGCGTATTTAACAGCGCCAATACCTACTTTACGCGCAATTTCGCTGCGATCATGATCTGATAAATCAGATTCACGCTCAGCAAGTTTTGTTGCTGCACGACTAATTGATTCTTCAAGTAAATCAGCAAGTTTTACTGTACCACCTGTACGGGTTTTAAATGGTTTACCATCGGCGCCCATCATGGTGCCAAACGGGCAAAACTCATAGCTGGTTTCATCGCGTAAAAGGCCTGCTTTACGTGCGGTAAGCTCCACTTGATTAAAGTGAAGGCTTTGGCGTGCATCAACAAATATTAAAATACGCTCAGCGCCTAAGGTATTTGAGCGGTAGTTACACGCGGCTAAATCGGTGGTTGCATATAAAAAGCCGCCGCCAGATTTTTGCACGATAAACGCCGATGGCTCACCATCTTTATTAGCAAGTTCATCTAAAAAGACCACTTGTGCGCCTTGCGACTCTACCGCTATGTTTTTATCTTTTAACAGGCTAATAATATCGTTAAGCTCACTGTTGTAAGCACTTTCAGCCATAATATCGTCTTGGGTAAGCGTTACATTTAGACGTTTGTAAACTTCTTCAGAGTGCTTAACAGAGGTCGCTATAAATAGCTTCCATAGCTTTTCACAGTGCGCGTCGCCGCCTTGTAGTTTAACTACATAGTCACGGGCTTTATCGGCAAAGCCTTCTTCATCGTCAAAACGCTTTTTAGCATCGCGGTAAAACGTTTCTAAATCAGCAAGCGCTACCGACTCTAAGTCTACGCCTTGGCTAATTTGATCTTCTAAATGCGCAATTAGCATACCAAATTGTGTGCCCCAATCGCCCATGTGGTTTTGACGAATGACTTTGTCGCCTCTAAATTCAAGCGCACGTACAATGGCATCACCAATAATGGTTGAACGCAAATGGCCTACGTGCATTTCTTTTGCAAGGTTAGGTGATGAGTAATCTACCACGACAGTTTGCGGGTTTGCGTGCTCGTTTACAGCCAGTTTTGCATCGTTGTTTGCTGCTTTTACACTGTTGGCTAAAAACTCAGGCTTTAAATGAATATTAATAAAACCAGGGCCGGCAATTTCTGTTTTTTCAGCGATGTCGGTTACATCTAGGTTATCAATAATTTTTTGCGCAAGCTCACGTGGGTTGCTTTTCATTTTTTTAGCGGCGCCCATTGCACCATTAATTTGGTAATCACCAAACTGTGGGCGTGTGCTTTGTGTAACAGCTGGGTTTGTGTCTTCTGGTAGGCCTGCTGCGGTCATGGCGGCAATGGCTTTTTCTACTAAAATAGTACGAATGTTCATTATATTATTTACCTTTGTAAGCCCGCCATAGCAGGCTTTCAGTTAACTTTAGTCAGTCGATTCTAGTTTTCGCGCGTATGGTTAAAGGTTACCTCTGGGTAACGCTCTACCGATAAGTTAAGGTTTACACGGCTCGGTGCTATGTAAGTTAAGTTATCGCCACCATCGAGTGCTAAGTTGCTTTCGCACTTACGTTTAAACTCTTCAAACTTTTTAACATCGTCGCTGCTTACCCAACGTGCCGTATTTACATTTACGCCTTCGTAAATTGCATCTACGTTGTACTCAGCTTTTAAGCGCGCGACAACTACATCAAACTGTAGTACACCTACCGCGCCTACAATTAAATCGTTGTTAGTAAGCGGTCTAAATACCTGTACAGCACCTTCTTCAGAAAGTTGTACTAAGCCTTTTAATAACTGCTTTTGCTTAAGCGGATCGCGCAAACGAATACGACGAAATAGCTCAGGCGCAAAGTTAGGAATACCGCTAAATTTAAGCTTTTCGCCTTGCGTAAAGGTATCGCCAATTTGAATGGTACCGTGGTTATGCAAACCAATAATATCGCCCGCATATGCATCTGCTGCACGCTCACGATCGCCCGCCATAAAGGTTACCGCATCAGAAATACTAATTTGCTTACCAAGGCGTACGTGGTTCATTTTCATGCCTTGGCTGTATTTACCCGACACAATACGCATAAAGGCAATGCGGTCACGGTGTTTAGGGTCCATGTTGGCCTGAATTTTAAACACAAAACCGGTAAAGTTTTCTTCTGTTGCGATTACTTGGCGGTCATCTGTTTCTCGCGGTAATGGCGTTGGTGCCCATTGCGTTAAACCATCAAGTACATGGTCTACACCAAAGTTACCAAGGGCTGTACCAAAGTACACCGGTGAAAGCTCACCCGCTAAAAACAATTCAAGATCAAACTCATTTGAGGCACCAATTACCAGCTCTAGCTCTTCACGTAATTGCTCAGCGAGTTCTTCACCAATGGCGGTATCAAGCTCTGGGTTATCTAGGCCTTTTACAGTGCGAACTTCTTGAATAGTATGACCTTGGCCTGTTTTGTATAAAACAGCTTCGTCGTTATGAATGTGATAAACACCTTTAAACTCTTTACCACAACCAATTGGCCAAGTAATAGGCGCACAGGCAATATTTAGCTCTGTTTCTACTTCATCAAGTAGTTCCATTGGGTCACGAATATCACGGTCACACTTATTCATAAAGGTAACAATAGGCGTGGTACGTAGGCGCGTAACTTCCATTAGCTTACGGGTACGTTCTTCTACACCTTTTGCGGCATCAATAACCATTAAACACGAATCTACTGCGGTCAATGTACGGTAAGTATCTTCTGAGAAGTCTTCGTGTCCAGGGGTATCAAGTAAATTAACCAGCGCATTGTTATACGGAAACTGCATTACAGAGGTAGTAACCGATATACCACGCTCTTTTTCCATTTCCATCCAGTCAGACTTTGCATGCTGATTAGAGCCACGGCCTTTTACAGTACCGGCTTTTTGAATCGCTTGTCCGAACAAAAGTACTTTTTCGGTGATGGTGGTTTTACCAGCATCCGGGTGCGATATGATTGCAAAAGTCCTTCGCTTGCTAATTTCGTTGATAATATTCTGGTCTGCCATTAATAAGTTCTTTTAGTTTGATGCCAAGTTACATGCATAACATTGAGTGTATGCAAGGCAACCCGTTAAGTTGATCGTTATTAACTGGGCTTTGAGCAATTTAGTGTGAATAAATTGACAACAATTAACGCCATATAGCTAATTTTTTAATAGTGGCAATTGTAACAGGAGTCGGTATAAAAGTGTGCTATCTAACTCAAAAATATCTTGGCTTTGTATGCAAAAGGAAGGAGTAACTAATTTTAAGGGCCAGCAACATGGTTACTGGCCCTGTAATTAACGCAATGTGCTACTGCGTTATTGAAATACTTGGCACCACCGACATACCTACTCGTAACTGCTTAAGCGCCGGCTGGTTTGCATCTAAGCTAATTTTAACCGGTAAACGCTGCACAATTTTGGTGAAGTTTCCCGTGGCGTTATGTGCACCAATGGCTGAGTAGCTCACGCCACTGGCAGGGCTTAGGCTATCAACGTGGCCACGTAAAATTTGCCCTGGTAGTGCATCTACTTTTATTTCAACTTCTTGGCCTACTTTTACATTAGCTAGTTGAGTTTCACGGTAGTTTGCACTAACAAACACTTTATCAAGGGGTACAACAACCAATAGCGGGCTGCCTGGGTTTACATACGCCCCTACACGCACCGATTTTTGGCCAACTATGCCATCAATAGGCGCTGTAATTTGGGTGTACGATAACTTAAGCTCGGCATCTACTACACGTGCTTTAGCTTGTACAAGCACAGCTTTGGCTTTTTCGATATCGGCACGTAAAATTTCAATCTGCTGCTTTGCTGCCGCAAGGCCTGCTTGGTTTTTATGCAAGTTTGCTTTTTGAATAGCCAGCTTTGCTTGTGCTTCTTCTCGTGCTTGCACAGTGCCTGAGCCATCGGTTGCTAAGTTGGTATAACGCTTTAAATTTAACTGCGCTAATTTAAGTGATGCAGTGTCGGCCTCTACCGCAGCTTGCGCTTGTTGTACCAGCGAATCTTGATAAGTTAACTTAGCTTGCAAGCTAGCTACACTTGCTTTAGCACTATTAGCTTGGGCTTTAGCAGAATCTAGGGCCACTACAAAATCGCGATTATCTATGGTGGCAATTAAATCGCCTTTTTGTACTCGCTGGTTATCTTTAATGAGTACTTGATCTACCGTGCCAGATACCTGAGGCGCCACAAAGGTAAAGTCGGCTTGCACGTAGGCATCGTCAGTTGTTTGAGTTGCACTTTGCGACTCCGGTTTATTAAGATAAATAATACTGCCTGCAACAACGGCAAGTACAGTTGCTGCAACGGTTAATTTAACTACTTTTGGTAAGGCCATAATATATTACTCAACGATTAAAATTTAAGATTTATTAAGATTCGGGGCTGGTACAAAGTTCATACATAGCGCCAGCGGAATTAATACAAGTGCTAACACACCAAGCACCAAGTAGGCATCACCTACCGACATCACTAACGATTGCTGGGCAATAACGCCACCTAATTGCTCATTAGGTATGGTGTTTGCCAATGAGTTACCGACCAGTGAGGCGCGGTCTAATAGCATTTCGTTATGAAAATGACTGCGCACCGTCAATAGCTGCCCCACAACAGCCCCGCCAATAAGCGAGCCAAACACACGTAATGTGTTTATGGTTCCCGAAAAAAACGGCCCTTCGCTTGGGTCTAGTACACTGGTCATTAAAAATAAAATAGAGACCACTGCCATGGGCTGCCCAAATGCTTGCAACAGCTGCGCTGTGATAAATTGATCCCGATGCCATAAAGGCGTAATTTGTGCGCCGCTAAAACAGGCCAGCGCAATTAAAAATAATCCAATTGACATCACAATGCGGGCGTCTACCCATTTTTTGTATAAAAGCAGTGCCACTACCGAGCCAAGTACAAGTTGTGGTAGCGCAATTAATAACCCTACTGGCGCTAGCTGTAATGCTCTATAGCTATGCAAATTGGCTAAATGGGTTGAGGGCAACATTGAGCCCGACATCAACACCACTAACAACATGGTAAGTAGTACAGAGCCAATACCTAAATTGCGACGGCCTAATAACTGCGGTCTCATAAATGGCGCTTTGTGATGCCACTCGGTTAGTACGTAGCAGCCAAATAAAATTAGCCCACCAAAAAAACACACACTAATAAGCGATGAATTAAACCAATCTAAACGCACACCTTGATCAAGCGCGATGGCAATTAACGTCAAAGACGATACGCCGCATACTAGGCCTAACCAGTTTCCTTCTTTAAAGCGCGCATATTTAACGCCCTCTTTTGGGAGCCCCCACGCAGTTAGTGAGCCTGCAATAATACAAAGCGGAATAACTTGCCAGTAAATCCAGCGCCAGTCCGATAACACATCAGCCCACTGCCCGCTTAGCCAAATAGCTAAATTTGGAGCGAATGTAGCGGTCATGGCGTAAAGCGCTAAACCGTGTAAACGTATGTTAGGGGGTAAAAATTTAAGTGCAGCCATCATTAATATAGGTATGAGTGCGCCACTACTTACCCCTTGCACAAAACGCAGTGCAATTAATAAGTTTAAATCATTAATAAAAGGCAAAATAGCCGCAATAACACCACATATAGTCACCATAGAAATATGAAAGCGTCTAACCGATAACGTAATGGCGAACCAAGAAGCAAAAGGCATAGCGATTAACTCCCCAACGGTATAGGCGCTTGAAAGCCAAGAGGCATCATCTAAACTTGCCCCCATTACGCCCCTTACATCTGCTAATCCAAGTGCCCCTACTCGGTTATTTAAACCCGCCATCATAGCGGCAATAAAAATGCCTAATAACCCAGCCAGTGCTTGTTTTGATGGCCCTGCGGGCTTAGCAACAGGTGCTGTATTTTGTACAGGCACATTAATCGTGACTGCATTCATTACTCGCCCTCCGCCTTGGCTGACATTGGCGCAAGCGCACTTTCAGGTAACGCGCCTGGGTTCCAGCCACCGCCGAGAGATTTATACAAATTTACAACCGCAATCGAGGCATTGGTTGCACTGTTATTTAACTTAGTTTGGCTTGCTAATAAATTACGTTGCGCCGTTAAAACACTAAGGTAGTCGGCTGCACCTTGCTGGTAGGCTCTTTCAACGGTTTGTAAAGCCTGCTTATTAAAGTCGTGGGCAATTTCAACTTTGTGATGGTGATTTTGCTGCGCAGCCCAGCCATCTACTGCGTTATCAACTTCGTGCCACGCTTTTAGTACAGTTTGACGATACGTTAATGCCGCGTTTTTCTCGCGCTCTTTAGTAAGCTTAAGCTGTGACTTTAAGCGCCCACCCTGAAAAATAGGCAGATAAACATTTGGCCCAACTGAAAAAACACGTGAATCCCAGGTTGATAAATCACTCTGCGCATACCCTTCAACTCCTAATGAGCCCGTTAAAGTAATGCGCGGGTAAAAATTTGCTTCAGCCGCGCCAATAGCGGCAACAGCACTGTGTAAGTTTGCTTGCGCTTGTAAAATATCTGGGCGGCGTTTCACAAATTCTGATGGAATAGCCGAAGGGATTTCGCTTGGCATAACGGGCGCAGCAATACGCTCGGCTAACAAAGTATTTAAGGCACGTGGTTTTTCACCTACTAGCAACGCAAGCGCGTTCATTAACACATTACGGCGCTGCGTTTGCTCTGGTAGCGCAGCATTAATTGTTGCCAGCTCTGCTTTTGCACTAATTGTTTCAAAACGTGTACTTACACCGTTTTTTTCGCGGCTTTGTGCAAGCTTTAACACACGCTCTGCAATGGTTTTGTTTTCGTGTGTTATGTTGAGCTGCGTTTGCGCACTGCGCAGTAACAAATACGTTTTAGCCACCTCGCCAGCTAAGCTAACACGCACGGCTTCACGCGCATACAAAGAGGCCTGCAGCATAGCAACGGCCCCTTCTTCAACACGTTTATTACGGCCCCATAAATCAAGTTCCCAGCTGGCATCAAAACCAAGCTGCCAAAAGTTATCAGGGTCTGAGGGCGCACCGAGTGCAACAAACTTACCATTTTCGCTCAGCCCTTCGCGCTTGTAGTCAAACCCAGCAGATACACTGGGTAAGCGGTCTGCCGATGCAATACCCAATGCCGCGCGGCTTTGGGCAATTCGGCTTGATGCTAGCTGTAAGTCAAGATTACCTAACTGTGCTTTGCGCTCTAGCTCCGTTAAAATAGGATCGTTTAAAATTGTCCACCAATTCCACGCCAATTCAGCACTACCGCGTTGTAGCTGAGTAAATTCGGGAGTTGGCTTTATAGCATCGTTGTTTATATTTGTATTAGGCTCTTCAAAGTTAGGACCCACTACACAACCCGACAAAGCCGCAGCTAATGTAAGCGCAATAGCTGAATGCCGCGAATAATTAAAAAGTCTTTTATTAAGACACTGATTAGCCATTTTTAAATCCTAAATTAATAACACAATTATTTATGTACTGTACCGCTCGGTTCGAGTGATAAGCAAAAAAAAGCTAAGCACGCTAATTGCTGCCTAGTCACACCTTAAATACATTTAAACAGGGTAATACCGATAGTTAACAGCTGCTAAAAACACCCTTAACTTAAAGCTCAAATTGAACTGTACCGATCGGTTTGATATGCTAGGCGTAATTTAACATTATGTCAAGGTGATATGTAATGACAAAAACGCTTACTAATGCCCAAAACACTCTGCCTCCAAGTGAATTAGAGCTTGGTGCAAAAGCACGAACGGTATTACACGCTGCACGTAAAATATTTTTAATTCATGGTTTTAATGGTGCAACCACCGACATGATCCAACGTGAGGCAGGCGTATCAAAATCGACGGTTTACGCTCACTTTGCAAATAAAGAAATTTTATTTTTAGCGGTCATTAAAAGCGAATGCGAAATATTTACAGCATCAATCGATAATATAACGTTTAAGCCAGGCAACTTAACAGAAAACTTACGCCGCCTTGGGCATGCTTATTTACAAATCGCTCTATCAGAGACGGCCATGGCTTTATACCGAATTGTTGTTGCTGAAGCCCCCCGCTTACCCGCCCTAGGTCATATGTTTTATAACTCTGGCCCGCGGGTGGTAAAAGACAAGGTCTCTAATTATTTAAAAGCGGCAGTGGAATCTAAAGAGCTGGATTTTGAAGAATTAAACATTGAAGAAGCCACTAACCTATTTGTTGCCTTAATGCGCAGTGAGCTACATTTAATGTACTTAACTCACCCCGATCAGCCTGTGCTTAAAAAAGATATAGACCGCTGGGTAGAAGTAGCAATAAACTTTTTAGTGCGCTCTTACGGTACGGCTCACACTCAAAAGAACTAATTTTTAAATGTGTAATACTTTAAATAAATAGCATTTTAAAGCCACGTATCAATTTTAAACGTGGCTAAATTACCCTTAACGCCAATGCCCTGACAACGCATATTTTAATGCATTATGCTAACTAAACACTAATAAATATAAAAATAGCGCTACGGGTTAGCCCCTTGCGCTCAATTTATGACAGGCATTGATACTGCACTGTTAGCTATATAATTAAAAAACCAAGCAGCGCAGCCGCTAACTTATTTAAAATAAAGCTAAATATAGCGCCTTAAAAGATAATCTCGCTTTCGGTGCTCATTAGCCTTATTTAAACCAATTATATACACACTTTTTTTACGCTAAATTAACCCAAATCAGCTTACGCTTCTTGTGTAATAAAGTCGTAACGCATATCATTGCTAGATTGCACGGAGGATAAGTAGTTTGGTCATGAAAACCAGTAAGTTAAGTATTCGATTATTATGGTATATAACCCCGCTTGTTATATTACCCTTGTTGTTTTTAGGTGGTTTTACATTAACTAACGTAACCAACTCAACACAAAAGCAGGCTGATCTTATAATGAGTCGCTTTGTTGAGCAGCAACAGCAAAAAGTTTTCAACTACATAGACTCGTTTCATTCAACAGCAAAACTACTGTCTACCTCGCCTGTTTTAAACGATTTTTTATCAAACGACATTCATGCTGATGGCAGCTATACCCGCCGCTTAGGTGCACTAATGGATGTTTTTGCCAGTTACAGCGAAGCCTACCCAGACATAATTAGTATTAACTTAGTCTCGGCCAGTGGTAAAAGTGACGCGTATTATTCTAATAATTTAACAACCGCACCGCAGTCATACCCATTTTTTAAGCAAGTACTGCAAAGTAATTTGCGCCAACAACAATTTATGGTGCAAAACAACGACGGCACCACCAACTTATTTTTTGTACAGCGCGTACAAAGTGTTGATTACTATTTAAAACGCCCACAACAACTTGGCTTTATAGTATTACAAGTTGAACCCTCTATATTAAACACCAGTATTTTAGAGGCGCCTTATAACAACACCCTAAATTTACTGCTAACCAACGACGGGCAAATTTTATTTAGCTCAGACTACAGCTTACGTGGGCAATATATTACCGAGCATGAGCTTGAACAGGTTCACGATTTAGCCGATGTAGGCACCCTTTCGACGATTGAGCTTTCGAGCATAGATAAAATAGAAAGAATGATATTTGCTGTACAAATGAGCGGCGGTTATTACTTTGTATCAACCATTCCAAAAGGCGTGCTTTATCAATCGGGTAAGGCAATTAGCTTAATCACAGGCTTAATTGTGATAATTTCGGTGATCACCCTGCCTATCCTTATTTTTGTGGTTGTGCGCAATTTACTGCTAAACCCAATTGAGCTTTTAGGGGCCGCCAGCCACCGTGTAGGTGATGGTGATTTATCGGTAAATTTACCTGCTCATACAAATGATGAAGTTGGCGTGTTGTTTAACGATTTTAATCACATGATTAACCAAATTAGACACTACCAAGAGCAGCTAGAAGAATATAAGCACCACCTAGAAGACAAAGTAGAAAGCCGTACTAAAGCGCTCGAAGCGATGAACAGCCAGCTTGAACTTGCCATAGCTCAAGCAGAGCAAGCTAACCAGCTTAAAAGCCGTTTTTTAGCAAATATGAGTCACGAGATTCGCACCCCACTTACGGCCATTATGGGCTTTACCGAGCAGTTATTAATTAACGATAAAGTGGTTAACGACAAACAGCATTTAAATACCATTTTACGAAACTCTAAACACTTATTAGAGCTAATAAACAACATACTCGATTTATCTAAAATAGAAGCAGAAAAGCTCGCTGTAGAGCAAGCACCCCTTAATGTAGTGCAGCTGGTTCACGATATAGAATCAATTATTGAACCGCTAGCACACGAAAAACAACTCGGGTTTAGCATTCATTACGAGCTGCCATTACCGCGCACTATTTATAGTGATATGACGCGCTTAAAACAAATTTTGATAAACATAGCCAGCAATGCCGTAAAATTTACCGAGCAAGGC
The DNA here is from genome assembly GCF_023161905.1 of Pseudoalteromonas sp. 2CM41L. Taxonomy (NCBI): domain Bacteria; kingdom Pseudomonadati; phylum Pseudomonadota; class Gammaproteobacteria; order Alteromonadales; family Pseudoalteromonadaceae; genus Pseudoalteromonas; species Pseudoalteromonas sp. 2CM41L. The sequence continues at coordinate 71,183 of NZ_JALNTN010000014.1, read as the reverse complement.
AAGGTGTCAATTTGTGTGCATTATTTGCAAAGTAAGCAGCAGCTTGAATTTGTGGTTAAAGACACCGGTATTGGTATGTCTGAGCACCAAATAGAGCGTATATTTAAACCTTTTGAACAAGCCGATGCCACCACCACGCGCCGCTTTGGAGGCACAGGATTAGGTTTATGTATTTCTAAAAACTTAGCGCAATTATTGGGTGGCGATGTTACTTTAAAAAGCGAAATTGGCATAGGCAGTCGCTTTGCTATTACCGTTGATTGCCATATTAACGAGCCTAAACAGTCACTAGAGCTTTTAACTGAGCAAGCACAGCTTATTCCAGAAAAAGACCCTTTCTTGTCGTTTGCCACTTCTAGTTTTGATGCCAACATATTAGTTGCCGAAGATAACCCCGATAACCAGCTACTTATAAAACTGCTTTTACAAACCTGGGGCCTAGAGCCAGATATGGCTAACAATGGTGCACAAGCAGTAGAAATGGCGTTAGTAAACGACTACCAGCTAATTATTATGGATATGCAAATGCCTGTAATGGGCGGCCTTGAGGCAACTAAAATGCTACGTCATGCAGCCTACGATGGGCCCATTATCGCGCTTACTGCCAATGTAATGAACCATGATATAGACACATACATTGAGGCAGGTTGCGATAAAGCGCTGGCAAAACCCATTGATAAAGACGCGCTTGAAAACGTGCTAGTTAGTTACTTAAACCTTGAAAAAGATAATCAGAACAAGTGGGATAGTTTACTAAAAAGTGAAAAGTTTCAGCAAATTAACGATAACTATGTGGCTAACCTGCCAAGTTACTTACAAAAGGTAAACAGCTTAAAAGCCAGTAACGATGCAGAGGCACTTCGAAGTGTAGCTCATAGCTTAAAAGGCAGTGCGGGTTGCTTTAATTTTGACGATATTTACCACAGTGCAGCGCTACTAGAAGAAAACCTGCTTAGTAATGACCAAGCGCAGCGCCCCACCTTAATTGTAAATTTAATTAATGCTATTGAGCAAACCATAGCTAAAAGTAAAGAAACAGCCTAAAAGCGCGTGTTTTACTTTAAACGTTTATTTAGCGCTTAATTTAACCCTTTAACTAAACCCTAAGTTAAGCGCCATCCCCATTAGTATGGCGTCTTCATAGCCATTTTTAGAGGGCTCATCGCTTGGGTAATAGTTTTTACGTACCGACATTTGCGTAAAGCCAGCATGTTCGTAAAGCGTTATTGCACGCGCGTTTGATTCGCGTACTTCTAAAAAAAGATTTTCAGCATTTTGCTGCTCGCCATATTCAATAAACTGGCTAAGTAACTGCCTTGCAATGCCTTTACCTTGCTCACTGGGCGTTACACATATATCCATAAGGGTAAAGTCAGGCCCTGCCTTTTCACCTATATAAAAACCTACCAGGGTGTTTTCATCAAACGCCGCTAAATTAAAGTAACGGCCACCCATGCAAGAGCTCATTGTTTTAAGAGACCAAGGATGAGAGTGGCAGGCAGTTTCAATAGCCATTAATTGTGCTATTGCGCTTTCGTTTACAGGTTTAAAGTTTATCAAGGTGGGTGCTCATTAAAGCCCATAAAGCCCGCTTATCAGAAGCACTGAGCTGTGAGGTTGGTAGTGTAAGTTTATCGTCGGTTAACTGTATGTCTGGCCCTTTTAAAACATGATTAATTGTTAAAGAAGGTGCACTTAAACGTATATCACTTAATAACTGTTTGCTCAGCGCTAAAGGCTCAGCTGGAATGCTTTGTGAAACGGCTAAAGTAGGATCAGTATTTTTAGGACGATAATGCTGATTTAGTTCAAGGTTTTCTATACCAAAAATAGCTGCGTAACGTGGATGCATAACAACTCAGTAGATTAAACACTAGAACAATATATGAAGTAATAAAAACGATGTAAAGAAGAAATGGCAGGGGCGGAGAGATTCGAACTCCCAACCGTCGGTTTTGGAGACCGCTGTTCTACCAATTGGAACTACGCCCCTGCAATGTCGACGAATTATAGAGACCTTTTAGAAAAGGTAAAGTAAAAAATTAACTTTTTAGTTTAACTGCTTTTAAATTATACAAAACGCTGAATTAGCAAGCTAAATAGCGCTGTAAAGCCACTTTAGCTTTAGCAGCACTCACCTTTAAAAAAATAAATGCTGCTCAGCTTAGCGTAATTAAAACTGCAGTATGTGCTTTAAAAACGTACGAGCTTAATAACCGCGGTACTGTTTTTACCTACGCTTAGCCCAAACGCTATGCTGTAAATTCCTTCTTAAGTGTTAAATACTTTAGCTAGCATGGTGTATTTACACTTGCTGCTAGTTATTTTTATAGCGATTTAGCTTGGTGGAGTTGCTGTATACATAAACAAATCAATAACATTGGCAGCATTTATGATACAATTTAGCGTCTAGGGGATCCGCGTTATACCAATCGTGTTAAGTTATTAGTCGCTTATAGCGACAGATAAATAGAGCGGTTACAAGGCATTAATTTTTACATGTAGTTGCTCTACCTGAGAAATTTATAACGCTGTTAGCGCTTTATTTAGCTCGCTAGAAAGGCTAAGTATTTAAGTCGATTGGTATTACCACCTAATTGCATATTTCATCATGTATCTTACTTACGCGGGTCATTCACAATGCAAATATGGAGGAGCTTTACTATTAGCAGTTGCTGGTAGTTCACGCCGTGTTATATGAAGTTTAAATCAAAAAAATACAGTATCGATTCAACCGATTACCAAGTAGGACAAGATAACGTTAGCAAATGGGGCATGGATATTCATACTAATGTATTTTCTGTTTCTATTGGCCTATCTCTACTTTTTATAATTACTCTACTTGCACTCTCACCTAACGAAGCTAAAGAGGCGATTAACTCAATAAAAAATGCCGCACTAACTAATTTTGACTACGTATTTATGTGGGGCGCCAATATATTACTGCTGTTTGCAGTAGGTATTGCCGCTTCACCGCTGGGTAAAATTCGCCTTGGCGGCGATAAAGCAACTACAGACTATTCAACCTTATCGTGGGTATCTATGCTCTTTGCTGCAGGCATGGGTATAGGCCTTATTTTTTGGGGTGTGGCAGAGCCCACCGCCTTTTACACCGACTGGTTTGGCACGCCTCTTAATGCAGAAGCCTTTACCGAGCAAGGCCGAGAAATGGCTTTAGGGGCTACTGTTTTCCATTGGGGTCTGCACGCGTGGGCAATTTACGGTATGACCGCTTTATGCCTAGCCTATTTTGTTTATAACAAAGGCTTACCGCTTTCTATGCGCTCTATATTTTATCCGCTTTTAGGAGATAGAGTATGGGGCAAGTTAGGTGATGTTATCGATGTAATGGCGGTATTAGTAACCCTTTTTGGTCTAGCTACGTCGTTAGGCTTAGGCGGGGCACAAGCTGCCAGTGGTATTAGCCACGTACTCGGCTTTAAAAGCTCTTTATTATTACAACAAGGCATTATTTTATTAATTATGAGCTTGGCTATCCTCTCTATTGTGCGCGGTATGGATGGTGGCGTTAAACTCCTAAGTAATATAAATATGGGCATAGCCTTTGTGTTTTTAGCGCTGGTATTTATTTTAAACTTTACCACGGTACTTGATTCTGCATACACAGCCGTAATGGGTTATGTTAAAAATATCATTCCTCTAAGCTACAGCACAGGCCGAGAAGATACGCAGTGGCTACATGGCTGGACTGTGTTTTATTGGGCGTGGTGGGTTGCATACGCACCTTGCTTTGGTATGTTTGTAGCGCGTATTTCAAAAGGGCGCACCATACGCGAGTTTTTAGTGTATGTATTACTCATTCCTACTCTTGTGACTACTGCTTGGATGTCGGTTTTTGGTGGTGTTGCGATTGATCAAATTATAAATGAAGTTGGGGTACTTGGCGCAAAACAAGGCATTACAGATGTAACGCTTAGCTTGTTTTATATGCTAGATGCTTATGCATTTGGTACGCTGCTTTCGCTTTTAGCTGTGGCGTTAATAATTATCTTTTTTGTTACCACCCTCGACTCCGGCTCTATTGTAATAGATAGCCTTACATCAGGCGGAAAACTAGAAGTACCTATAAAGCAAAAGCTAGTATGGGCCGTTATTGCCAGTATTATTGCTATGTTAATGCTGTGGATTGGTGGCACCGATTCAATTCAAGCATTGCAATACATTACTATTATTGCCGCCCTGCCCTTTACTATTATTTTAATTTTAGGCTGTATTAGCCTAGTTAAAGGGCTACTTACAGAAACCGAGCAACCTACGCCCGTTCCTGCAAAATAAACCCGCTTAGCCCACTTCACTTAATGAGTTTAGTGGGCAAGAGCTAACGGTTTTTAGGCATAAAAAAAGTCCGTGTAAGCGGACTTTTTATTATTTAAATAACAAAACTATGTTTGCTATCTAAAAGGCATTAACCATTAGTAAAAACGGGTGTTATTCCCACTCAATAGTGGCCGGTGGTTTACCAGAAATATCGTAAACAACACGTGAGATACCGTCAATTTCGTTGATGATACGGTTAGAAACCACACCTAAAAACTCATACGGTAAATGTGACCAACGCGCCGTCATAAAGTCGATAGTTTCAACACAACGTAGTGATACAACCCAATCATATTTACGTGCATCGCCCATAACCCCTACCGACTTAACAGGTAAGAATACAGTAAACGCTTGGCTTACTTTATGATAAAGCTCAGCTTTGTGTAGCTCTTCAATAAAGATAGCATCAGCGCGGCGTAGTAAATCACAGTACTCTTTTTTAATTTCGCCAAGTACACGTACACCTAAACCTGGCCCTGGGAATGGGTGGCGGTAAAGCATGTCGTACGGTAAACCAAGCTCTAAACCAATTTTACGTACTTCATCTTTAAATAATTCACGTAATGGCTCAACTAAGCCCATTTTCATGTCATCAGGTAAGCCGCCCACGTTGTGGTGAGATTTAATTACGTGTGCTTTACCTGTCGCTGAAGCGGCTGATTCTATTACGTCTGGGTAAATAGTCCCTTGACCTAACCACTTCGCATTTTTAAGCTTTTTAGCTTGCTCATCAAATACATTAATAAACGTATGGCCAATGGCTTTACGTTTTTCTTCTGGATCTGATTTGCCTGCAAGGTCAGCTAAAAACTGCTCCTCAGCGTCTACTTTAACAATGTTTAAGCCAAATTTATTGCCAAACATGTCCATAACTTGCTGACCTTCGTTTAAGCGAAGTAAGCCATTATCAACAAATACACATGTTAGGTTTTCGCCAATTGCACGGTGAATCAGCATTGCTACAACAGATGAATCAACACCTCCTGATAAGCCTAAAATAACTTCATCATCGCCAACGGTTTCTTTAATGCGCTCAATAGCATCATCAATAATTTTGGCAGGTGTCCATAGCTTTTCACATCCACAAATATCAATTGCAAAACGCTCTAACAAACGTTGTCCTTGATGAGTGTGCGTTACTTCTGGGTGAAATTGTACGCCGTAAAAACGTTTTTCTTCGTTAGACATAGCAGCATGCGGACACGTTGGTGTTTTAGCTGTGGTGCTAAAGCTTGCCGGCACTTCCATTACTTTGTCGCCGTGGCTCATCCACACGTCTAAAACGCCGTTGCCGCCATCGGTAATATGATCTTCAATTGCATCGAATAATGCACAGTTACCCACTTTTTCTACTTGTGCATAACCAAACTCTTTTTTATCTGAGCTGTGTACACTGCCGCCAAGTTGAGCTGCCATGGTTTGCATGCCGTAACAAATACCCAGCACTGGCACGCCAGCGTTAAACACATATTCAGGTGCACGCGGGCTGTTCTCTAGTGTGGTTGACTCAGGGCCACCAGATAAAATAATACCTTGTGGATTAAATTCGCGAATTTGCTCTTCGGTCACATCCCATGCCCACAGCTCACAGTAAACGCCAATTTCGCGGATACGACGCGCGATTAATTGAGTGTATTGCGAACCAAAATCTAAAATTAGAATTCGTGAATCGTGAATATCTTTGCTCATGAAGGATCTCGTAAAGTAGATGCTAGATTCCACTAATTTGCTTAGTGGCTATAAAAGAGGGCTGGTAATTCCAGCCCCGTAATTTAAACGTGTTGTTTAACCTAAGCGGTAGTTAGGCGCTTCTTTGGTAATTTGCACATCGTGAACGTGCGACTCACCCATACCTGCAGATGTAACACGTACAAACTGCGGTTTAGTATTTAGCTCTTCAATGGTGGCACAACCCGTTAATCCCATTGCGCTACGAAGGCCACCCACTTGCTGATGAATAATCGTTGCAATTGGGCCTTTATAAGCGACGCGACCTTCAATACCTTCAGGTACTAATTTGTCAGCTTGGTTAGATTTTTGGAAGTAACGATCCGACGAACCTTCTTTTTGATCCATCGCACCCAATGAGCCCATACCACGGTAAGATTTGTAGTAACGGCCTTGGTAAAGTTCAACTTCGCCTGGCGCTTCTTCTGTACCAGCAAGCATTGAGCCCACCATTACACACGATGCACCCGCAACCAATGCTTTAACAATATCGCCAGAAAAACGAATACCGCCATCAGCAATTACTGGAATGTCACGCCCTTGTAAGCCATCTACCGCATCAGAAATAGCCGTAATTTGTGGCACACCACAACCTGTAACAATACGCGTAGTACAAATTGAACCTGGGCCAATACCTACTTTAACCGCATCCACACCTGCATCAGCAAGGGCAATTGCGCCTTCGGCTGTAGCAACGTTACCGGCAATAATTTGTAAATCTGGGTAAGTTTCACGAGTTTGAGAAACACGGTCAATAACACCTTGTGAGTGGCCGTGTGAAGTATCGATAAGTAAAACATCAACACCCGCCTCTACTAATGCAGCAATTCGCTCATCAGTACCTGCGCCAACACCAACTGCAGCACCTACACGTAAACGACCTAGCTCGTCTTTACATGCATGTGGTTTGTCTTGCGCTTTTTGGTAATCTTTTACGGTGATCATGCCTTTTAGTTTAAACGCATCATCAACCACTAAGATTTTTTCAATGCGGTGTTCGTGCATTAAACCTAAAATTTCTTCGCGCGATGCGCCTTCTTGAACCGTTACCAGTTTGTCTTTTTTAGTCATAACGCTAGAAACAGGCTGTTCAAGCTTCGTTTCAAAACGCATGTCACGACCAGTAACAATACCTAGTAGGTTATTTTCGCTATCAGTAACCGGGAAACCCGAGAACCCTTTTTCTTGCGAAAGAAGCGTCGCATCTGCAATGGTTAAATCGGCAGACACAGTAACAGGGAATGACACAATGCCTGCTTCGTAGGTTTTAACTTTACGTACGTTTCTCGCTTGTTCTTCAATGGTCATGTTTTTATGGATAAAACCAAGACCACCTTCCTGCGCGAGGGCAATAGCTAAACGAGCTTCTGTAACAGTATCCATAGATGCTGAAATAAGCGGCAAGTTAAGTTTGATACCACGCGTTAAGCGAGTTGAAATATTTGCCGTGTGTGGCAAAACAGTAGAATGACCAGGTACTAAAAGTACGTCATCAAAGGTAAGAGCTTCTTTAGCGATTCTAAGCATTTTGGCAACTTCTCACATGTGGATCTAAGATAAGGAATTGCGGCCAAATTTTAACAGCGTTGTGGGCATTCGTAAATAATATTTCGCAAATATTTATGATAAACTTGCCTTATAACTTGCCTCATAATAGTTTTAGGTTGTTTTTTATGTTTTCGAAGCCTTCGCAAACGGTTTACACCGTATCGCGCCTTAACAGAGAGATTCGTACAGTTCTTGAGCAGGGCTTTGCATCGCTAATTTTAACAGGCGAAATTTCTAACTTTATTACCCCTGCTTCTGGGCACTGGTACTTCTCGTTAAAAGATGAAAAAGCACAAATTAAAGCGGCTATGTGGCGCGGCAATAACCGCTCTCAAAGTTACCGCCCCGAAAACGGCGCACAAGTAACAGTAAGAGCCCGTGTTTCACTTTACGAACCACGCGGTGATTATCAGCTTATTGTTGAGCATATGGAACCTGCCGGTGAAGGCCAGCTTAAACAAGAGTTTGATGCATTAAAAATGCGCCTAGCCGCAGAGGGCTTGTTTAGTTCAGCCTATAAAAAACCACTGCCGCAAAATATAAACCGTGTAGGTGTAATAACCTCAGCAACGGGCGCTGCTATAAAAGATATATTAACCGTACTTAAACGCCGCGCACCGCAATTAGAAGTCATTATTTACCCAGCCATGGTGCAAGGCAAAGAAGCCCATGTGCACTTAATTAACCAAATACAGTTAGCCAATGCACGCAATGAGGTAGACGTACTTATTGTAGGGCGAGGCGGTGGCTCGTTAGAAGATTTATGGTGCTTTAATCATGAGCAACTTGCGCGTGCTATTCATCAAAGTGAATTACCCATAGTCAGTGCGGTAGGCCACGAAATAGACACAACCATCAGTGACTACGTTGCCGATGTACGCGCAGCAACGCCTTCAGCAGCCGCTGAGCTTGTCAGCCCTAACACGCAAGAGCTACATAGTAAGGTTATTGAGCTCATTAACCGGTTAAATAATGCCTTTAAACACGATATGGCCGATAAGCGCGCACTAGCAACACAGTTACAGCACCGGCTTAACTTGTGTCATCCGCGCAATCAACTTAATCAAAAAGCGCAGCGATTAGATGAGCTAACTATTGCCTTACAACAGGGCATGCGCAATCGCCTTTACCAACAAGAGCGCACGCTTAATAATTTAACCCCGCGTTTAATGCGTCAATCGCCTGATAAAAAGTTATCACAAGCCAGCCATCAGCTTATGCAGATACAAACTCGGCTTGAACAAGCAATGCAGCACAAGTTGCAACACGCGCAAAATAGCTTAGCGCTGCAAGCGAGTAGGCTTGACTCGGTAAGCCCACTTAATGTTTTAGCGCGCGGTTACAGCATAACCAAAACCCAACAAGGCAAAGTGGTTAAATCGGTAGATCACATTAAAACGGGTGACGTGCTAATTACAGAGCTGGCCGATGGCGCTATAAAATCAACGGTGTTGTAAAGCTCTTTCAGTTAAAGCTCTGTGGCCATTAGTAAGGTGAGTTCGGTGTCGCTTGACGTTGAGGTTGTTCTTTTAAATTGCAACCAAAACTCTTGCTTCATTAACTTATCGTTTAGCTCTCGCCATTGGGTATGATCAAACGAGTCGTTATCAGTAGGTGCAGCAAGTTCAAATTTACATACGGTGGTTTTACACGCTGCACTAACAATCTCTGGGATAGAGCTTAGATCAGAGGTAAGTAAAAAATCTTGTAAAGCTATTTCTGTTTGATAAGCCCACTCTTCATTACGTATTTGCTCATCAAATTGCGCTTGCAAAACGGCTTGTGCATCAGAGGGGGCACGCAGCTGCTGCGCCGCGTTTTTCATCAAGGCTTTTTGCGCTGCTAATTGCTGTTTAAGCTGCGATACTTGCTCTTCTAAAGGAAGCTCATCTAGCGGTTGTGGTTCTGGTCTAGAGGGATTATCTTTTTGCTCTATACGAGCGCTTTGTTCAGGGGCAGCGGGTACAACACGCTTTGCTGTTGCTTCACTGCTTTTAACTGGCTGAACAAAAGATGCCTGCTGCTTTGTATCAGCATGTTGTGACTTTGCGGGGGTTGCGTCACTTGAAGAGAAATTAAAGTAGCTCCACGTTAAACCTACACCCGCAATAAATCCTATCCCTAGTGTTAATAAGCTATTTTTGTTCATTTTAATTCCTTTTAAAATTATTTTTATTTATACAGGCTGCTATTAGAGCATGGCGCTGGTGTGTGATTCGTTTTCAGGCTCTGGTGTGGTTAAAAAGTTTTGGTTCATACTTTGCGCCGGACACGGACAATCCGGTCTGCCAATAATTTTAGCCGGTACGCCTACAGCGGTGGTATGTGGCGGTACTGCGGTTAAAACAACTGAACCTGCGCCAATACGTGCGCCCTCGCCTACTTCAATATTACCCAGCACTTTGGCGCCTGCACCAATAAGCACACCGGCTCTAATTTTAGGATGACGGTCGCCCTGCTCGTTACCCGTACCACCAAGCGTGACCGATTGCAGTATTGATACGTTATCTTCAATTACTGCAGTTTCACCAATAACAATACCGGTGGCGTGGTCAAACATTATCCCTTTACCAACCTGACACGCAGGGTGAATATCAACCCCAAACACTTCTGAGGTTCGGCTTTGAATAAAACGAGCAAGCTCTTTACGGTTTTGCTGCCACAAGCAGTTAGCTAAACGATGCGCTTGAATAGCATGAAACCCTTTTAAGTTTAAAATAACCGTAAGGTAGGTTTCGGCTGCTGGGTCTCTGTCTTTAACGGCTTTAATATCTTCGGCCACATAGGTAAGCATACGGTCGCACTTTACAAACGCTTGGTCGAATAACTCACGTATTGTAAAAGCCGATACAACAGCATCTGCCAACTTATTAGCAACAATAAAGCTTAACGCCGAACCTAAACACTCATGATTTAAAATGCATGAATACACATGACTTGCTAAAAGTGGTTCGCGAGTTACAACTTCATTCGCTTCACTACGAAGCTGTTGCCAAATTTCATGACGCATAATACTACACTGCCTTAAATTGATATAAAAAGAGCCTTTTCCTAAGTTTAACGGATTTAAAGCCTAAGGTGTTAACGCCTTAGTTATTTGTTCTGGTTATTAGGTATAACTAAGAGTAAAAAAATTATATGAGTGCTAAATCACTCACACACAAAGCATCTTTTCCTTTATCTTTTGCTTTATAAAGTAAATCGTCTGCTTCTTTGATTAAATACGCACAGGTAAAGTCACTACTGGGTGTAATAGTAGTGAGGCCTACACTCACTGTAAGGGTTTGGCTGGGTAATGAATGTTTATTTTCAATGTTTAACTGTTTTAATTTTTCTAAAATATCGTTCAATACTAACAAGGCCTGATCTGAGTTTGTATTTCCATACAGTAAAACAAATTCTTCACCACCAAAACGGGCACATAAATCACCTGGGCGTTTAGTAAATTCATTGAGTACTTTAGCCACCCTTTTTAAGCATGTATCGCCTTGTTGGTGGCCGTAAGTATCATTGAGTAATTTAAAATCATCTATATCAATAATAGCCAACGAAAGCGGCATACCTAAACGCTGACAACGATTCCACTCTTGCTCTAAAAAGGTATCAAAAAAGCCTCGGTTAGCAATATCCGTTAAGCCATCAATAGCGGCAAGTTTTTGTACTTGCTCTTCAGCCAGTTTACGCTCGGTAATATTTTGATGGCTAATAGCGTAATACGCTTTATCTGTATGGCTAAACGACACTACTCGCATCATAAACCAACGTTTTTCATCTTCACTATGACATGGATATTCTAAATAGAAGTCGTCATCAGCCCCCGAAATAACTGATTTAATGCCCTTAAATGCCTTTAAACCAAAGCTATCTCCTTTTTGCGCAGCTTTTTCACACTCTGCTAAGTAATTTTGCTGCTCCCACATATCACAGCAAGCACAGTCGTTTTGCTCACCAAAGCTTTGCCAGCTTCGGTTTATATAAACTATGTCGCCGTTAGAATTAATAACCACTACTTGGTCGGGCGTGGTATCTAGTACCAACTTAAAAAACGCTTTATCGTCAATCACGAGCTTTCCATTTTAGCTTTGTTGTTAATCAGTATAATCAATAACAATTTTTTAACACAATATTGTTACTTTACTTCACGCTAGTTGCATAATTTATTAATGTGAAGTAATACTCCGTATGACAGCTAAGCAGTCTATAAAAAATATAAAAATTTTACTTTTACATTAAAAATCAGATACTAAAGCAGCATGACAGGGTTACTGTCATATGCCAAACTAGCTACTGGCATACTACTGACGGCGTAAAAAATAAAAACAAACGCTAAATTAGCATCATCAACTCAACAAGGATAACGATGATGAAAAACGATATATTGAATACAAAAAAGCTTGGTTATAAATTTTACTTTCAAGATGGCGACAATCAAATAGCCTGTTTTGGAAGCTACTTTACTGGTAAAGAAGAAGTATTTGTAAACGATGACCTATTTAGTAAAAAACGAACTATCTACTGTGCAAGCACGCACTCTTTTGCTTTTGAGGGTTCACAGTACCAAGTAAAATTTGACATGCTTAATATACTTACGGGGCGTCTGGAGTGCACTCTTTATAAAAATAGCAGTGTGATAGCCAAACAAGTTCAAAGTAGTCTTTCAGACGCTCCTAAAAAGGCAGCATTTTTTCTTGCTGGCTGTACATTAGGTGGGGCGGTGTTTGGCTATACAACGGCAACAATTGTTGAACTATTTGTAGGGAAGCTTTAACGTGCAATTAAATCCTACAACAGTTAAATCGCTTAGAAGTGAGTTAGATTGGACGCAGCAACAGCTCGCAGATGCCTGCGATGTAAGTTTGCGGACTATTCAACGGGTAGAAAAAGAAGGCGCCGCTTCTAAAGAAACCACTATGGCGCTTTGCGCGGTACTTGAAGTACGCCAAGGCGAGCTAATTAAACTTGATGAGCCTATAAATAATGACGTTAAAAGTACGCCAACTAAAAGCTTTTTAGCGGGGGTTGTTATTAGCTCCTTAATAAGCTTTGCTCTAGGCGCAGGCTCAGTGCTTTTAGCGACTAACTAATATTAAGCTTTAATAGCATTAATTAAATAAAAATGCCCCAGGCTATAAGCACTGGGGCATTTTTTATATGTTAGAAAAAGAGATTAATTACTGAAACACTTTTTCAACTGCCATTACTTCAATATTGTTAGCTGGAATAGCTAATTTATAATCGGCAATGACTTTATCCTCAGCAACAAGCGCTGCTGGTTTTTCTGTGTTGTAAACCATTGGCGATGTTTGCTCTGACACTAAACGTTTTTTCATGTCTTCGCCGTCACCGGTAATAAACACGTACTGTACGTTATCTGTTTGCAGATTATCTTTAATCACGCGATTAACATCAGCAAGCGTTAGCTTTTCAAGTTTACTTGTCACGTATTTTACAAACGACTCTGTGTTATAAAACTCACTATCAAGTGCATAACCTAATTGGCGGTTTTGACTTGCGACAAGCTGCGGTACGTAGTTAATTAAAAAGTTACGTGTTGCTTCAAAGTCTTTTTCGGTTAAGCCATTTTTAATAAGCTTATCCAGCTCAAACAAAGCGGTACGTGTTGCAAAGTGTGCATCGTTATTAGAGCGCAGCGGGCGTAACCAAATTTGGAATATTTGCTCAGAGCGTCCTAAGTTGGCATCAGGCTTAGTTTGAAACATGCCACGTGGGAAGTACTCAATGTAGGCGTAATCGCCGTAGTTCATACCACGTGTTTGACGAATTCGCTCATACAGGTATGAGTTAGAACTACGGTGCTCACCAAAGTACGAACGCACCAGCCAAAGGGCTGTCCAATCTTCACTACTGCGAATAGTATCAATTGGGAAACCAAACGATACCGCAGTAGATTGAGCCGACTTTTCTACAATCGTGGCATGGTGACCTTTAAGCTCTGGCGCATCAGGAATACTTAAACGGCTTTGCTCGCCTTTAGGTAAGGTTGCTAAGTCGCTCATGATTTCTGCTTTAAGCGCTTTTGGCACAGCGCCAATTAAACCCAGTGTTAGTTTAGATTGGGTAAGCTCTGTGTTGTAAAAGGCTTTTACATCATCAAGCGTTAGTGCTTCTAAATCCGAAATATCCCCGTAATTGTAGCTTTCGTATGGATGGCCTTTGTAAAGTGCGCTGTAAAGCACTTCTTTACCTAGCTCTTCATCGTTAGAGGCTTTTAAGCCCGACTTAATACCGTCGATCATTTCTTTTTTAAGGCGCTTAAAGTCATCATCTCTAAAACCTGGGTTAAGTAATTGATCGCTTACAAGCGCATACCATGTGGCAGCGTTATCTTTATGAATACGCCCTTGAAATGACAGCATTTCTTTATCTATTTGATAACCAAAGCTGCCAGCAAGCGGATAAAGCGCTTTTTGTATGTCTTTGTAACTCGTACTTTGCGAGCCACCTTGAGCAAGCATAGCGGCGGTGAGCGCAGCAACCCCTTTTTTACCTTGCGGGTCTGCAGCAGCCCCAGTATTGAATAAAAAGTTTACATCAATCAGCGGCGAGCTATTCGTTTTATCAAGCACTTTAAATACGGGTGCCTCTGGCGCTTTATCACGCTTAGCTACTAATGCGTTTAAGCTTGTTTCTTGTTCAAACCCTGGCGCTTTATCAAGTGCCGACATAGTTACGGTAGTACGCGCGTCATCTACAAAATATTTATTAGCCACAGCTTTAATGTCTTGTGCTGTGATGTTGTCGGCCGATTTATAAAGCTGGTTAATAACCTCTGGGTCGCGCTCAAAATGCATATAACTTGCAAGGGTTGATGCAATCGCTTGCGATGAGTCTAAGCCGTTAATAAAGCTGTATTTAAGGTTAGACTTTAAATCACTTAGTTTTTGCTCATCAACAAGTTCGGTACGTGCTTTTGCGTAAGTGCGGTTAATAGCATCGCGTGCTTTTGCTAAATCATCTTCGTTTTCTACTTTTACAAACACATGCAGTAAGCCAGGATCTTTTGTCTCTGGGTTATAGGTAAACATTTGACTCGCTATTTGTTTATCAACCACTAGCTCTTGGTATAAATCGGAGTTATTAGAAAAATAAAGCTGTGAGATTAAATCAAGTGCGGCTCTGTCCTTTTTAGCAGGCTCCCATGCAGTCCCTTTGTAAGATACAAGCAACCAATGACCAGGCAAACCTTCGTTTTTCTCATGTACATATTTAGGTGCTTGCTGCTTTGGCTCAGCTTTAATATCGGCAACGTAATCGCCTTTTTCCCAGCCACCCCAATGTTTTCAACCATAGCCATTGTGGCTTTAGGGTCAACATCGCCCACAATCACTAGCGATACATATTCAGGCTTATAAAACTTATCAAAAAATTCTTTACCGTAAGCCATTTGATCTGGCATGGCTTCTATATCTTCAAAAAAGCCCATGGTGGTATGTTTATAAGTGTGCGTGTCAAACGCTTCTTCGCGTACTGCGCTCAATAACTTACGAATTGGGCTGGCGTTATTTTTTAAATATTCCCCTTTAACCGTTAGCGCTTCGGTTCTAAATTGCTCTTCGGTGTAGGTTAAGTTTTGAAAAATATCGGCTTCAATTTCAAGTACTTTATCAAGGTGCTGCTTTGAAAAGTTTAAATGGTAGTTTGTGTAATCGTTAGTGGTGTAAGCACGGTTATCGACCCCTGCATTTTTAAATATGGCAGTGTATTCGTCTTGCGGAAATTTTTTAGAGCCTTTAAACATCATGTGCTCAAAAAAGTGAGCAAAACCGGTTTTACCTGCTTTTACTTCATTACGCAGCCAACCGATACCGGAATTTGCAGCGAGACGACATCGGGGTAATCAGTTTTAACAACCATTACGCGTAAGCCGTTATCAAGCTCTTCGATTAAGTACTCTTGCGAAAATACACGTTCGTCAGCTTTTGTTGTTTGCTGTTGTTGTGCCGTTTGGGTGTTTTCGCTTTGCTGTGTTGCGCAGCCTGTTAGTGCCAGCGATACCGCTAAGCTTGTTGCTAGTAATTTAAATTTCATTGTTGTCCCTTTTTAAATTGAGCAAATTTGTTATTAGGTTTAATACTAACTCGCTTAGATTATGCCCCAAAGCCACTAAATATAAGAGCCCATCGGCTATTTATAATGTAAACAACTGTGTCAATTCCCCATTTTAAAAACATTTAAGTATGAAAAAAGCTCAAGTTGATTGAAAAACTTTCACTAAATAAATCTATCTAGACGTCTAAATGGCTGCTATATTAAATTACATACATTGGACTAAGCTGGAATGAGGATTATGGCTTTATCACTACAAGAAAAAATAGAAGACACCAATCAAGGTGTTTATCTTATTGGTACTACCCCGCCTAAAATTGGTACTGATAAAGCGCAGCTAAAAATCATTGCAGAAAAACTACTTGCTCGCTTACACGAAATTGAATACGACGGCGTGATAATTTACGACATTCAAGATGAAAGTAGCCGTACAGATAAAGCACGCCCATTTCCGTTTAAACAAACTGTAGACCCACGTGAATACAGCCACTTACTACGTAATTTATCTGCTCCAGATGTCATTACTTACAAAAGTGTGGCACAACGTGGTGTAGAGGAGTTTAAAGGCTGGTTGGATGAAACTAAAAACGACTACGATTTAAAAAATGTCGTTTTAGTGGGTAGCCCCTCATCGGTAGGTGATATAAAACTAAGCTTGCCCGATGCCTATAAAACATTGGCAGAGCAAAGTGATGACTTCTTTTTAGGGGGCGTTACCATTGCTGAGCGACATTCAAGTAAGCGAAATGAACACGAGCGCCTTATAGAAAAAACAGCACAATGTTGTCAGTTTTTTATATCGCAAGCCGTTTACGACGCGCAAGCAACTATAGAGCTAATAACAAGTTACGCGCGTACCTGTAAAGCACAAGGTATTACACCAAAACGGATTATTTTAACGTTTACGCCATGCGGTGGCGATAAAACCTTAGAGTTTATGCAATGGTTGGGGATCTCAGTGCCAGAGGCCACTAAATGGCGCATGCTTGATGCAGACAATACCTTAAGTGAATCTGTACGTATTTGCCGAGAAAATCTCGACCTAATACTCAAAAGTTGTGCGCACCTAGATGTGCCACTGGGCTTAAATATTGAAAGCTTAACAAACCGTAAAGAAGAAATTGACGCATCAATAAACTTATACCGTTTATTAAAAGCCATTATGGAATTAAACCTAGCCGAAAAACAAATCGCTTAAAGCCTAATTATCCCCGTTTATAGCAAGCCTAATGGCTTGCTTTTTTGTTGCTATGTTTAAGTGTATTACTTTTATTATTATGCTTTTTAGCCAATTTGTACGCTTGTTTATTTTTATACATTTGGTGATCGGCCAAATTTAATAACGTATCAAAAGGTTGCTTTTGTTTATTAGTAAAACTTTCGCCTATGCTAAGTGTCAGCGCGCACACGTTGTTTTCTAATAGTGCGTTTTTATACTCAATTTTTATTTTATCAATAATATGGCTAAGCTTACTTCTATCACTAATTTGCATTACTGCTACAAATTCATCGCCGCCTAAACGCCCTACTATATCAGCCTCTCTTAAATGTGTTTTTAAGGTATTTGCTAAGAGGATTAACGCTTGATCGCCTATTTCATGGCCATAAGTGTCGTTTAGTTTTTTAAAGTCGTTTATATCAATAAACAAGCAACACACATCAAAACCTAAACGCAGCGCTAAATTAAGTTTGTGTTGGGCAAGTAAGCTAAGTGCACGGCGATTATAAATATTGGTAAGCGGATCAAGCATGGCTATTTCGCGCATTTGCTCAAAGCTATAAATAAGGGCTAAATCGTCTTCAATTAAATCACGAAGCTGCTCTATTAGCTCAAAATATTCATCGGTATAACTGGTTTTTTTTGAATCTTTTAAACACAAGGTGCCAAATACTTCACCTTCAGGCCAGTGAATTGGCAAGCCAAGGTAGGATTCAACGCCATCTTCAATAACCTCGGGCATGGTATTCCACTGCGTATCGCTGCGGGTATCGCTAACATACAAAGTGTTGTTGTTTTCGGCTACATATTTACAAAATAAGGGAGTTTCGGGAGGGAGTATAGGGTTGGTTTCAAAGTGTGAGCCACCTTCATTAGCTCTAATAACTACACGATAACCTTTACTAGTAGCCTGAACTATATAACCAGAGGGGGCCGAAAAAAGCCCCGTAATAAGATCAATGGTTTTTTGCCATTTATGTAATGATATTTGGCCATCGACACCAGAAAACGCCCATTGATCTGTTTCAAACATAACTATACCTCAGCTATTTAATGGCCTTAGTATAGCCAAATAAATATGTTTAAGGCTACTTTCTGCGGCGTTTACTTGGTGCTCTTTGCCCGGTAATGCGCTTTTTATCGCGATCTTTACGCGCTTTGTTGGTGTTTTTACGGTTATCTTTAGGGGGCTTGTTTAAATCAGGCTCGTAACCTTCTAGCCATTGTGGTGCTAAGCGGGTATCCAGTAGCACTTCAATTTCTTCCAGTAACCACTGCTCGTCAATACTTACCAGCGACATGGCAAGGCCTTGCTCGCCAGCGCGCCCCGTACGGCCAATTCGGTGTACGTAATCTTCTGCTATGTAAGGTAGCTCAAAGTTTATTACGTATTTAAGCGCCGGAATATCTAAACCGCGGGCAGCTACATCGGTGGCAACTAAAACCCGCGTTGTGCCTTCTTTAAAGTTTTGTAATGCACGGTCGCGTGCACCTTGTGATTTATCGCCATGGATAGACTCAGTTTTTAAGCCATCTTTACACATTTCTTTGGCAAGTTTATCGGCCATTTGTTTAGTGCGGGTGAATATAAGCACTTGGCGCCAGTTTTTCATGCCAATCATGTGCGATACAAGCTCACGCTTTCGCTCTTCATCAACTGCGTAAATAACTTGTTCAACCTCTACAGCAGCAGAGTTGCGTTTATCAACTTCAATTAGCTCGGGGTTTTTAAGTAGTTTTTTACTCAGCTCAAACACGCTGTCATCGAATGTGGCTGAGAACAATAAGATTTGGCGATCGCCTGGAATGTGGCGCAAAATACGTTTTATTTCATCAATAAAGCCCATATCCAGCATACGGTCGGCTTCATCAAATACTAACGAATCAACACTTGAAAGCACCACACTGCCTTTAACAATATGATCAAGTAAACGCCCAGGCGTTGCGACTATCACTTGCGCCGTTTTAAGCGCTTTAATTTGCGGGCCAATACTTGCACCGCCATACGCTAAAGCGCCTTGAATATTTGTGCTTTGGGCGTATTTTTCAAAGCTTGCAAACACTTGCTGAGCAAGCTCACGCGTGGGCGTTAAAATAACCACTCGGGCTATGCCTGGCTCATCTTTTTTTGGTGTATTTAAAAGCTTATGTAGTAGTGGTAATACAAAGGCGGCTGTTTTACCTGTGCCTGTTTGCGCGCTGCCCATTACATCGCTGCCCGCTAATATGTGCGGAATAGTTTTAACCTGAATTGCGGTAGGCGTGGTGTAATTATTTTGCTCAATTGCGGTTAGTAATAACGAATCGAGTTTAAGAGATGAGAACGATGTGGCAGACATAGGCTTAGCTTTAAAATAACAAAGAGCGCTATTGTACGCATATTACGGTACTGCGTAAATTAACCAGCTCAGAAAAGTATTCAGCCTAGCTGCATTCGCTAACCAATAAAAAAGGCGCTAAATAACAATGTATTTAGCGCCCTTTTTATACCAATCCGCTTAATTAAGTGGTCTATTTTGAGGACAGAAAAACGTGTTGATAGCTAGGCAAAAAATTCGCTATTTAGTTGTTCTAAATGAGAATTTTTTAATGCAGATAGCAACACTTTTAGCCCCTAAAAATGATTAAGTATTATTGCGAATTGGTATTATAATTTAATGACGTTAAACCGGTTTTAAGGTGGCTTTGCGCTCATTATAAAATGCGATTAAGTCATCGACCGTTGCTTGGCAGTATTCACGAATACCCGACACCACCATGTGCTTTTCACCAAAACCCACTTTTTCGCCGTTTTCTAGTAAATTAAAGCGCAAGGTAATTTTGCCGCGCTTACCCGTGTACTCAAAACTTGGCTCAGCAAACTCAAGCGTTGGCGTTTGAATATTAATGTTATCAAGGTTAATGATCATCGACTCGTAAATAACCATAGGGCGCGCTGGGTTAATCATTACATTTTGCTTACCCATTAGCGGAATAATTACGTGCGGAAATGCAGCACCAGAAAACTCAACATAATTTTTTATTAAGCTATTAGTAAGTGTTGGGCATTTGCTGGTTTTACCTTCGCGTTTTACCTTTAAAATTACTTTGTCGCCGTTGGTTACATCAAACTCATCATCCCCTTCTGGGAAGTTAAGTTTGGTGTTTTCGTCAACCATACCGGCAAAGGTAAATTCCATTCGCTCACTTATACCGTAGCGGTCTAACACTAAAGAAAAAAGTAAGTCTCCTGGCGCGCAAAACTTTTTGGCATCTTTGTCATGAAGTGGGTTGTAATCATCGGCAACGCACTTTGCGAAACGACACCCTTGCTCACGAGAGATAGAAACATAATCAGCATGCTGCTGAAAGTAAGGACTTAACATAGATTGTTCACTGCTTAAACTGCTTATAACCTGCCCATACTACCAGAAAAAATTTAAAGAGAGGTCGAATCACTTACAAATTCATACAATTAACTTAAGAGTAAATGTTGCACACACCTGTTTTAGTTAGTAATTTAGGTACCAAACTAAATAAGGGACTAATTATTATGTTACGTGTTTTTGCAGTAATAAGCGTACTCACTACTTTGGCTGGATGTTCTAGCGTGACTTTTCATACCGATATAGATAACGATGTTTTATCTGAGGAAATTAGTACGTACGTTAAAAAACGAGATTTACAACAGTTTTATAGCGATCAAGAAGCACACGAAAGTGGCGCCACACTTTTAGGCCGAATTGAAGGCGAAAGCTGCAATGGCGACGGTAGAGGCGACAATAATATAAGCTACAATCGCTTAAAATCAAATGCTATAGATTTACTTAAAGCAGATGCAATGCGCAGAGGCGGTAACGCCTTTACTATAAATTCTTGTAGCGAAATCTCTGTATCGTATTGTGACCTGTCTGTTTTATGCAGCGGACAGGCCTACGACTATTAATAAATTATATATTAAGCGCAAAGCTAAGTAGTACGCGCTTTCCCGACTCAATTTTAGAAACGCTATGCTCGTATTTGTCGGGTCTAAATAAATACACCCGGTTAAACCAATTAATAATGCATTTTGAGCATTTAAAAACCCCACCAGCTTTAGGTTTTACTAGTACAAAATTAAGTTTGTAGTAGCGCCCTTGCTGTACTGGATCTATATGGTTCATCACACTGTGATGTGTAGGGTAAGTAACTAGGTTTATTGAAAAGGCATTACTGCTAAATAAAGCTTTGTTTTTTACAGGTGCAATCATGCTGCCTCCTTTTAATTTACATGCAGCATTGTAGCACTTGCTAAAGCGCCACTGCTTGCGCTAAACAATATCAAAACGCGATGACATATAGCCAAACGGCCTGAAACAAAAAAGCCGAGCTTAATTAATAAGCTCGGCTTTTTATAAAGTACGACTAAAGATTATGCACTTGGGTATGTGCGGTACGCACGCTCAATATTTTTAGCCTGCTTTTTAGAAATGCCTAAATGAGCAAGCGCTACACGTAAACGCGCACGTGATAAGTCTGAGCCTAAAATTTCCATTGCATCAAGTACTGACGTTGAAGACGTTTTACCCGTGATTGCTACAAATATTGGCTCTAAAAAGTCTTTAATTTTAAGCTCGTGGAATGTAGCAACTTCTTTTGCAATGGCAAAAATAGCTGGCTTATCAAAACTACGCAAACCTTCAAGCTGCCATACAAAAAACTGTAGCGCTTGGCGTATTACGTTTTCGTCAGCTTTGCCCGCCGTTAACAGTGCTGGGTCGTAAGTTGGAATGCCGCCTACAAAATGCCCTGCTAAATCAACCATGTCCGAAAGCGTATTAATGCGCGTTTTAGCTTCTGGTAATACTTTAGCTAGCATTTCGCCATTAAACTTCCAATCAACAAAGCGCTGTACAAGCTCTTCGTCTGTTAGGTTTTCGCGGATCCACATGCCGTTTAACCAGCTTAGCTTATCAACATCAAATACTGGGCCACCAAGTGATACACGCTTCATATCGAAGTGTTCAATCATCTCGTTAAGAGTGAATTTTTCACGCTCATCTGGCATTGACCAACCCATACGGCCTAAGTAGTTAAGCACGGCCTCTGGTAGGTAACCCATTTCTTTATAGTAATTAATAGAAGTTGGGTTTTTACGCTTAGAAAGCTTTGATTTATCAGGATTACGCAGTAGTGGTAAATGCCCTAGTACGGGTGCTTCCCAACCTAAATCTTCGTAAAGTTTTAATAGTTTAGGTGCTGAGTTAATCCACTCTTCGCCACGGAAAATATGGCTTATTTGCATGTGGTGGTCATCCACTACGTTTGCTAAAAAGTACGTAGGGAATCCATCGGCTTTTAATAGCACTTGCATGTCTACGTTTTCCCACGGGATCTCAATTTCGTCGCGTAGGTAGTCGTTAAATTTAAAAGTGCCTTCGCTTGGTATTTTCATACGTATAACGTAAGGCTTGCCTGCGGCTAGGTTTGCTTTAATTTCATCTTCGGGGAGGTTTAAGCCACGGCCGTCGTATTTAGGGCGCAGACCTTCTGCCATTTGCTCTTCACGCATTTGGTCAAGCTCTTCGCTGGTTGCAAAACAGTAAAATGCTTTACCTTGCTCAACTAATTGGTGTGCGTATTTTTTGTATAAATCGCTGCGCTCTGATTGACGGTAAGGGCCAAATTCACCACCTACGTCAGGGCCATGATCCCACTCAAGACCTAACCAACGTAAGCTATCCATAATCGCTTGTTCTGACTCTGGCGTGCTACGAACTTGGTCTGTATCTTCAATACGAAGCACAAACTCGCCGCCTTGTTGTTTAGCAAAACAGTAGTTAAATAAAGCAATATAAGCGGTGCCAAGATGCGGGTCACCTGTTGGAGATGGGGCAACACGAGTACGGATTGTCATGATAATGTCTCTTTTAATAAGTGAGATAAAAATTAAGGGGGTCGTTTAAGCCGCTACTTTGTTTAAGTAAGCAATAATATCGTTAGATTCGTATAGCCACTCTACTTGGCCATTTTTTTCTATACGAAGGCATGGCACTTTAATTTTGCCGCCTTGCTCTAACAGCTCTTGACGAAATTGTTGATTATTTTTTGCATCACGCGTTTCTATTTTTAAGCCTTCGCGCTTAATTGCACGGCGTACTTTTACGCAAAACGGGCATGCTTTAAATTGATAAAGTTTAAATTGTGAGGTTTGCTGATCAAGCTGCGCTTGCACATCGCTTGCACGCTTTTTACTGCGAGGAGTAAATACAAAATTAAAGAATAAAATTATACAACCTAAAAACCAACGAACGAATTTCATGTTTTGTGCCTGCCTACAACAATTTAAGGAGCCAGATTTTAGCACAAATTTACAATCAAAAAAGCTCAATACTATTATCGGTGGTCACTTCTTCATTTACCTCAAGCTCGCTATAAGCAGTCACTTTATTACGGCCGCTATTTTTAGAATGATACAGCGCCATATCGGCTTGGTTTACGATACTAGATACAGTATCAATACTTGCCAGCTCTAAAAAGCCAATACTTATTGTAAGCTGCCCAACTTGCGGAAAAGGATACTCAGCAATATTTGAGCGTAAACGGTTAAGTGCTATATGTGCTTGTGCCTCGGTTTTGGTTTGAAATAACACCGCAAACTCTTCGCCACCATACCTAAATACGTAGTCTTCTAGCCTAAAGTTATTTTTTAACAGCCGCGCCACAAGTAAAATAACTTCATCGCCTATTACATGGCCGTAGCTGTCGTTTACACGTTTAAAGTGATCGATATCTGCAATGGCTAAATACCATCGTCGCTTTTCGTTGGTATCATCACGGGGCAATAAAAAGCCTTTGCCTGAGACAATTTCGATCACTTTTTTATCAAAGGTTTGTCTATTTAAAAGCTCGGTTAAAGGGTCTAACCGCGATTTATGTAATAGCCCTAGTTGGTTGGCATAAATATTTAAAATATGCACGGCAAGCATTGTGGTGGTTTGCGCTAACTCTTTTGTGGTTTCTATTAGTAATATGCCAATTACTTTACCAAAGTAATACACCGGCACATACGTAGTTACTACACCTAAGGCACGGCTTACTCTTATTTTGTTTTGGGTTACTTTATTAAGCAGCGCTAAGGCTTCGTTAGACTCTAATACTTCAAGGCGGGTGTGGGTGTTTATAAGCGTAGGCGGTAATTGCGCACTAAAGTGCTTATTAATATAAATAGCAAAATTTTCAACTTCGAGTAGGTCGCCAATAATCTGCACTAATGATGCATCTAAATCACTTTCTTCTTCTTGCTGAGTTAGACTGATTATCCATTCGTGCCCGCAATTGTTTGCCTTCATTAGTTTGCCTAAACTGTTTTAACTTCAATCAGTTTAGACAAAATCATCAACTTTGCTAATTAATTAACCAATACTTTTGAATTAGGTCGCATTGAGCTATGTGGATTAAAGTTTGTTTTAGCTAAGCGTTATTAAATCATAGCGCGAGCTTTGTAACTTAGTGAGCTCAATAACTACTGCGCTGTTATTTAATAACTTACATACAGCAGAACCTAAAACAGCCTATGCTTTGCATTTATGTTTTTGTACAACCAGTTATTCTAAACACAACATAGGCTCTGCCTTGCTTAAATACCGAATATACGGCCGCAACACGCGCTATTTAAAAAGCTAAAGCAAAACTAAAATAAAACTAAAGCAAAACTAAGTCGTCTCTGTGTAGCACCACAGCGCCACTATCAAAGTCGAGTAGTTCGCCTATTTGCTCTGAGTGAGCACCTTTAATTTTATTTACTTCAACTTGATTAAAACGTGTTAACCCTCGTGCAATAACTTGGTTGTTGGCGTCTATTAAATCTATTAAGTCGCCACGCTCAAAACGGCCAAACGCATTGGTTATGCCTTTTGCCAGCAGGCTTGCCCCTTTGTTTTGTAGCGCCGAAATAGCCCCTTTATCAATCATAATTTGGCCGGTACTTTTAGGCCCAGCCATTAGCCATTTTTTACGGCCATCTTTTGGCGCAGTAAGTTTTAAAAACCGCGTACCGGGTAATTGCTCACTCATGCATTTTAAAATAACGTTGTTGCCAGCGCCTTTTGCAATAATTACCTCTACCCCTGCGCGCCTTGCTACGTCGGCGGCTTGTAGTTTTGTGGCCATACCGCCGGTACCTAAACTTGTACCGCTACCACCAGCCAGTTGGCGTAACTCATCGTTTATATGAGTGACTTCGTCAATCAGTTTTGCGTCGGTATTTGTGCGCGGATCGCTGGTAAATAAACCTTCTTGATCGGTAAGTAGTAATAGCTTGTTGGCATTAGCCAAAATAGCCACCAGCGCTGATAAATTATCGTTATCGCCTACTTTTATTTCGGCGGTTGCTACCGCGTCGTTTTCATTAATAATAGGCACCACATCGTGGCTTAATAACGCATTTAAGGTGTCGCGCGCATTTAAATAGCGTTCGCGGTCATCTACGTCTGCACGGGTAAGCAGCATTTGCCCTACGTTTATGCCATACAAGGCAAATAAGCTTTGCCAAATATGTATAAGCTGGCCTTGCCCTACGGCTGCCAACATTTGTTTATCTATTAGGCCGCGGCCACAGGGTTTAATAAGTTGTTCGCGACCCGCAGCAACCGCGCCACTTGATACTAATATAACTTGGTGGCCTTGCTTTTTTAATTCGCTACATTGGCGAACCAGCTCAACCATATGGGCTTTATCTAACTTATCGGTGCCGCCGGTTAGTACACTTGTACCAAGCTTAACAACAATTACCTGTTCCCTACGCATTATTATTTACTATTAAAATGAAAGATAAATAAACTTATACCAGCTCGGTATTTTTGAACAAGTTAAAATTATTCATGCTAGGATCGGCGTTAATTTAATTTGATAAAATTTCATTTATGCCAGCCAGTTTATGCCTAATTATTGCCACCTTTTTATGGGGTAGCTCCTTTATTGCACTTAAGTATGCTATTGCCGTTTACGACCCAGCACTAGTTATATTTTTACGCATGCTAACCACCTTAGTTTTATCGCTGTGTTTATGGCGTTACGTAATTAGGTTTGAGTATTTAAAAGGCGATTGGAAGTACTTATTAGGTATGTCGCTCGCAGAGCCATGCTTGTACTTTTTATTTGAAGGCCACGCAATGGAATACACCTCGGCCTCTCAGGCGGGAGTTATTGTTTCGTGTTTGCCTATTATTGTGGCGTTGATGGCGTTTTTTATGCTTAAAGAGTATATAAGTAAAGCCATTGTGATTGGGTTTACCCTGTGTATTGGCGGCAGTATTTTACTTACTTTGCTTTCACCAAATACCGATCAGGCCCCTAATCCATTATTGGGTAACTTTTTAGAGCTTATGGCCATGGTATGCGCGGCGTTTTACACCATTAGCATTAAGCACTTGGCCAATCGCTACTCGCCGTTAACGCTAATTGCTTTACAAGGCATAAGCGGCAGTGTGTTTTTTGCACCGTTTTTATTTTTTATCGACTTACCCAGCGAAAACCAGCATGACCTAACCGCCCTTATGAGCATTTTGTATTTAGGCTCGTTTGTCACCTTAGGTGGCTATGGTATGTATAACTATGCAATTGGCAAAGTCTCGGTATTAACGGCTGCGGCTTATTCAAATTTAATCCCTATTTTTACGCTTATTTTATCGGCCATTATTTTGGGTGAGGTACTCGATTTTTGGCAATGGGTGAGTATATTTGTTGTTTTTGCAGGGGTGATGATAAGCCAACGACATCAAGAGCTGGTGGTAGACATACCGCTTAATGACGCTGGCGATGACCCTATCAACTCAGCCGATACAAGCCATCTTAAATCAGTACCCGATGCCAGCGAGTCAAAAGGGTAGCAGGTTAATAAATAAAGGCCTGGGGTTTGTAAAAACGCCTGCTGGGATTGATGAATAACCTCAATCCCCTTCACTTTATAATGCTGTATTACGCCGCTTTGCAGCTGCAGCGTAAACGTTTCACCCACTTTGGTGTGTTTTAAAAATGCAAAGTGGGTATCGTTGTGACCCGCTATTAACGCACCGCCATGTTTATCTCCAAGCTTTGCCCCTGGTAAAAAGTGGCTTGGTGCAAATGCTAAATTACGACCACTTGCCCCAGCTAAAACGCTAAGCACTTTATTATACTTAGGCCAGTTAAGCTGCGCGGTTACAAAGCTGTCGGCGTAAAACCACGGTTTAACACGAGCGTGTGGCGTAATAAGCGCCTCTTGCCAGGCCTGCTCTATTAATACTTGGGCAAGCCATGCCTTGGCTTGCATATAGGCACCATGAGAAAACAGCCCCTGCCCGGCGATTAATAAGCCCGCACTTAGCCACTTTTTCATTTATGCCCTCGGTTTATTTTAACCGCGCCATAGCCAAGTAATAAAATACAGCCCAACAATATGTACAGTCGGCTTTGCCCATCAGTTTGTGGTAAACGCATAGCCAGTCCTTGTGGCGCTGCGTTCTTAGCCAGTGCCGTTTGCTTTGCAGGCTCGTTAATTTGAGTGTGTTCAATAGCTATAAAAGCAGTAAACGGGCTCAGTAGTTGATGTGTGAGCGCAAGCCCTTGCACCTCATTTTTAACTGACTGTCGGTCATTATACAAAAGCAACGATTTAATTTTTTGGCGCGCCCACAGCTTATCAATCCCTTTTGCGTTGGCGCTATTTTGTGCGCTTAGCTTTATATTTAAAGGGCCTTGAGCGGTTTGCCCACTAAGCGTAATTTGATTTGTATCATTTAGTTTTATAGCCACCATTATTGGCTCGCCAAAATATAAATCAGGCAAAGGTGATGGCCAAAAATCTAAACTGTGAGTGCTTTCATCGCGCAGTGCTAAATTAGTGATAGCGGGATGAGCAAGCTTATCAAATAACTGCTGCATTTTAGGCTGCACCTCATTTGTGCTGCCAATAAACGTAAATGACCCTTTACCTATATCAGCTGCGCGGCGCATAAAAAAGCTATTGGGTGCACTGCCAATGCCTACAGTAAATAAACGGCTATCACCCAATTTACGCTGAATATTTTTAAATAAGGCATCTTCGTTACTTACACTGCCATCCGTTAAAAACACCACTTGGCGTACAAAGCCTTCAAAGCTGCTGCCATCAAGTACCGCATCAAGCGCACCTTGTATTTCGGTACCACCGTCGGCCTCTAGGCTATAAATAAAGCGCTCAGCGCGGCGTAAGTTAAAGTCACTAGCAATAAGGGGTTTATCGCTCATGGCGGTAACCACGTTATCAAAGCCAATAATGTTAAAACTGTCGTCGCTATCAAGCAAAGACAGCGCATAGAACAGAGCCTTTTTAGCTTGCTCCATAGATTGCCCGTGCATAGAGCCTGAGGTATCTACAACAAACACCATTTCGCGAGGTAGGCGCTGCGTTTGTGTAAAGTGATCTGCTGGCGGCATTAGCATAGCAAGCCCGTACCGGTCGCCGTTTTCAAACTGCTGGGTAAAAAATGCTGCTTGTGCGCTTTCTTTTTGCAGCGGTTTAAACTCAAGTACAAAGTCGCGATTAGCCCCCGTTTGCTCATTTAAAGCAACCGTATATTGCCCAAAGGCCGGGTTTTGTACTTCTACACGATGAAATTTGGACGTTATATCTACAAGCTCTAAGCCTACATCTATATTAATATTTAAACTAAATTGGCTGCTTGGCGCCTCGCTGTGCTGCGTTTTGCTATACACAGGACTTAACCACCCCTGAGGAGCATGAGTTAGGCTAGTTTGCTCAGCTTCAATATTTGCGCTTATTGTGTGATAGCGCGGCGTAATAGTACTTGGGAAGCGAATAGCAAATGTGCCATTGCTGTAATCAATGATCTCTTGGTATTCAAGCTCTATCACAATTTGCTCGCCAGGGCCTATATTTGCCACGTTAGTAATAAACATATTAGCGCGCTGCTGGCGTACAAGTGCGGCTTGCTTGCCTGCATTTTTAGCTGCCTGATACTTTTTTTCGGCCTCTACTTTTTTATCTATTTGGCCTTTTATGACTCGCTCACCTATGCGCATCGTCATCGCATGTACGGCGCTTTCATCAGGTAACGGAAACACATAACGCGCATTTACCGCAAACGGATTTTCGTTTTGATAAGTTTGCTTAACGACCACGTGATTTATCAGCCCGGTTAGGGTCATGTTAGCATCGCTTTTTAATATAATTGCCGGCGCGACAGGTGTACCGCTGCTGTCAAAAAGTTCAAGCTTGGGCGACTGTGCACGGCTATTAAAACTAACCAGAAGCACAGCCACTAAGAAAATAAAAATGCTTACTTTAGTAAGCATTTTGGTTGGGTTACTCAACATAAAATCACTCCATCGAACGCTTAACTTTACTCAAATAAAAGTGGCTTTAGTTACTTGCCGTTTGGCCATTTACTGGGTTTATTGAGCGGGTAGTCAGTGTTACGCGTCGATCAAAAAAGTTATCTTCTACGGTATTGCTTCGCGCTAATGTTTGTTGCTCGCCAAAAGCGTGCGCACTTAAACGTGTATGGCTAATACCGTGCTTTATAAGGTAACTTTGCACTGCGTTTACACGTTTTTTAGACAATAAAAGATTCGCTTGCTCATCACCGCGCTGATCGGCAAAGCCACTTAAATCTAATGCTAGTTGCGGCTGATTTTTTAACAGCACCACAAGCTGGTCTAACTGCGTAGCAAAGTGCGGGGCAATAACACTTGAGCCGGTTTTAAATTGTACTGTCATGGCAAGTAAGTTATTTATTTGCGATTGTGTTAACTGCTCATTTTGATTAGTTAGTACATCTAACTGCTGCTCTAGCCTATTGTTTTGATTAAGTACCTGTTGGTAGTCACTGGTTTTTTGCTGCATCACTGTTATTGCTCTCTGCTGCTGGGCAATTTTGTCATCGGCTACTTTTGAATCACCAATTAAGCCCCCGGCAAATGCGCCAATAAAAGCACCAATTGGCCCACCAACGACCCCACCAATAATGGCGCCAGTACCTAAGCCGATGGCAGTTTCTTTATGTGCTTCTTTAGAAGGGGTGTTAGCGGCTGCTGCAAATGCAGGTGTACACACTGTGGCTACTAGCGTTAATGCGATTAATGTCTTCTTCATAATGTAATCCTTAAACTTGTTTTAATTTGTGATGTTTTGTTTTGATGGTTGTATTAAAACAGCTGCAAGTGGCAACAAAGGGGAGCAAAAATGGCAAACCGCTGAGCAATTGTGGCAAAAAAATGGCAATTGCCTTTTTAAGCGTACATAGCTGAAAAACTTCGATATAGTGCGTTTTAAAATAAATAAGGGTGAGTAGAATGAAAAAAATAGCCATCATTGAAGATGAAACCGCCATCCGCGAAAACTATATTGAAATGCTTAGCGCCCAAGGTTACCAGGTAAGTGGTTTTGCTAACCGCGTCAGCGCAGAGATTGCATTTAAAGACGCCCTACCCGATTTAGCCATTGTTGATATTGGTTTAGGCCACGAAATAGACGGCGGTTTTTTACTTTGCCAAACCTTGCGTACGCTTTCTAAAACACTGCCTATTATTTTTTTAACCGCCCGCGATAGTGAAATAGATACCGTGTGTGGCCTGCGTATGGGCGCCGATGACTACCTAACAAAAGATATTAGCTTAGCCCACTTGGCTGCCAGAATAGGCGCGCTATTTAGACGCATGGAAGCGCTTGAGCAACCCGCCGATGCCAATGCATTAATTACACGTGGCCAGTTAACGCTCGACACCCAGCGTATGCAAGTATTTTGGCAGCAGCAACTAGTTGATTTAACCGTGACCGAATTTTGGATGTTGCACTCACTTGCGCAGCGCCCAGGTCATGTAAAAAGCCGTAACGATTTAATGAGCGATGCAAAAATTTACGTAGACGACAGCACTATCACCTCGCATGTAAAACGCATTCGTAAAAAGTTTATCGCCCTTGATAACAATTTTGACTGCATAGATACGGTGTACGGCATGGGCTACAGGTGGGAACAACGCTAATGTTACGATTTGGCCTGCGCAGTAAATTTATATTACTGTCGTGTTTTTTGTTTTTACTGCCTTGGCTTGGCTACGAGTACGTGTGGGAAATGGAAAAGTTTTTACGCCAAGGCCAAGAAAAAACCCTCGTAGGCACCACACGGGCGCTCGCCACCGCCCTGCATGAACGCCCAGCCCTTTTTGATGAGCAAACCAACTTTTTAGACCAGGTAGTAAAAGGGCGCGACTTATATGCGTACAATCTTAAAAACGCCATTCAACTCGATGGCAAACTGAGCGACTGGCAAAGCTATCAACCACTCTTTTGGCATTACGATAAACGCTATTTACAAAAAGCAGACAAGGAACATAAAGCTGAGGATTTATCGTTTGATCATATGGTTGGAAAATTTGATAACTATTTATATGCCGTGTTTAAAGTAACTGACGATCACCTTGTATATCGTGCTAAAAATAGTTTAAGCATTACTAATAACGACCATTTAATAATTGGCCTAAAAAGCCCAGCCGGAGATTTTAATACGTACATTATTGCCCCACGCCAAGATGGATGGGTAAATGCGTTTGATGCTAATACCAAAACACCGTTTACAAAAATTCAGGGCTATTTTATACGCACTGAATCGGGATATAACGTAGAGCTGCGCTTTCCTATAAATATGCTTGGTAACAAGCTAGGCTTTGCCGTGATCGATATTGACACAAAAAAAGCGCCGCTCGATTTTAAAACAATGTCGACCTCTAATTTAAATAACCCAAGCGATTTAGGCTCGGTATTGGTGCCCTCACCAGAAATTAACCGAATTTTAAAAGGTATGGGTCACAGTGGTAGCCGTATTTGGGTGGTTGATAATCATCATCGCGTATTAGCGCAGTCGGGCACAATTCAAAATGCCGATGGCGTATGGGCCGACGGTCTTAAAAACCAGCCGCCTAAAAATGCCTGGCAACGCTTTGAGCAAACGTATTTGCACCCGCTTTATTATAAAATTTTAACTCGCCCCGAAAACGAATTTTTAGATACCCTGCACGATGTTGCCTCAATGCAGGGCACGCATTTAGCTAAGGCACTGAAGGGGCAACCAGCGTCGTCTTGGCGGTTAACGCCCGACAGTAAAGCCGTTATTTTATCGGCGGCTTACCCTATTTGGATAGAAGATAAAGTGATTGGCGCAGTAATCGCCGAGGAAACCACTAACGGTGTACGCACCCTGCGTAATAAATCGCTGGAAAAGCTTTTTAACGTTATTTTAGCGGTGATGCTAATTGGCACCGTTACGTTGTTCTTTTTTGCCTCGCGTATTTCGAGCCGCATTAGGCGACTGCGCGACACCGCAGAGCAAGCCATTGATGCCCAAGGGCGCATTACCGGCAGTATTAATTACAGCGACTCAAACGATGAAATTGGCGACCTTTCACGAAGTTTTGCCAATATTGTTGGCCGCTTAGGCGGGTACACGAATTATTTAGAAAATATGTCATCGCGGTTATCTCATGAGCTACGTACACCGGTGGCTGTGGTTCGCTCTTCTTTAGAAAACCTACAAAGCTTGGAGCAAAATGAGCTTAGCCAAAAATACCTAGAGCGAGCAAGTGAAGGGGTTGAGCGCTTAGGTAAAATAATAACCACCATGAGCGAAGCCACGCGCCTTGAACAAAGCATTCAAAGCAACGAGAGCGAGCCGTTTGATTTACAAAAAGTAATTAATGGCTGTATGCAAGGCTACCAGCTCACTTACCCTGAGCAGTTATTTGAGCTTGATGTATGCCAAAGCGCTTTACCTATGCAAGGTGCCCCCGAATTTATAGCTCAGCTACTTGATAAGCTTATTAATAATGCGCTGGAATTTAGTGAAGCAAATACAGCTATTAATGTAGGTCTTAAGCAGAGCGAAAATAAAGCAATATTAACAGTGAGTAATACAGGCCCCGCCCTGCCTGAAGGGCTAACTGAGCATATTTTTGATTCTATGGTGTCGGTACGCAGCCAGCAGATGCAGCAACAACCGCACTTAGGCTTGGGGCTTTATATTGTAAGGCTGGTGTGTGATTACCATAAAGGCAGTGTCACTGCGCAAAACAACGAGTGCGGTAATGGCGTGGTGTTTAAAGTAACCCTGCCTTTACAAAGCTAGGCTGTGCATAAAGTGGTGCCTTGCTGAGCCGCCCTTATTTTTTGCACATCGATTACAAATTAGTACAACTTAAAATGTAACTATTCACTTTTAATTCAGTCAAACGGCCATACCCTGAACGCTAATTAAGGAGAATAGATCATGAACAACCCACTTGAGCGTGAAGAGATCGAATTTATTTTTGATCTATACAGGCCCCAAGAGCAAGCACCTAGCTTGCCTTCAGAGCCTGCCACCTCTACATATAAAAACTTACGACAGCCAGAACAAGTTAAAAACGAAGGCGTGTCTGAATACCTCAGCTAGGGTATTGCCTATTGCGTTGCTTGCTCGTTTTGTAAAAAAGATTTTATACAGTATATTTCTGCCAGCTTTACCGCCTCGCCTATTTCTGGGCCTTTTTTGCCATTTTTAAGTGCATTTTGCACTATCTGCTTTTTATCCATTTTTTGTAGTTCGCTAAAAATTGCTCGCAGCTTAGTTGCTTGCGGGTATGGCTTATCAACCAGCGTTTCTCCGCGCCCTTGCGCATCGCATTGGCACGCTTGAGTAAATGCAATAAATCGCTCAGGGTGCACCAGTGCGTTTAAATTAGTCACGATTAACTTATGAATAGTTTGCGGCCTTAACTGATCAACCGTGTGGCAAAGCGTGTGGTTATCGCTGGTAAGCACGCCAATATCACGAAACCGGTTGGGTACTTTTAAACGCTTACAAAATTTTTCAACTACAGCTACACCTTCGCGCTCATGGCCGCGTAAATTACCGCGTTTTTTAAAGCTCAGTGCTTTACCAAAATCATGGGTAAGTGCAGCAAAGCGTGTTTCAAGGTTAAAGTTTAAATCGGCAGCACGCCTAAGTACCAGCATAGTATGTATAAATACATCGCCTTCTGGGTGGTGGTTTGCAGGTTGCGGCACGCCGTCCATTTGCTCTATTTCAGGAAAAATACCTAAGCCATGCAATGCTTTAAAGTAAAGTTCTGGGTGTTTTTCGCCAAGGGCTTTTTCGGTTTCAAGCCATACGCGCTCAGGTACTAAATGATTAAGCTCACCTTTGTGTTTAAGCTCACGCATTAATGCATAAGTACTTGGATGAATACTCCACTGGCTGCCATAGCGCGCTAAAAAACGCGCAATGCGCAGTACTCGTACAGGGTCTTCTACAAACGCTTGTGTGGTGTGGCGCAATATTTTGTTTTGTAAATCGCTTTGGCCATTGAATGGGTCAATAATATTGCCATTTTCGTCAAGCGCCATTGAGTTAATGGTTAAATCACGCCTTGCTAAATCTTCTTCAAGGGTTACATTTGGGCTGGCATCAACCACAAAGCCGGTATAGCCTTTACCGCTTTTTCGCTCGGTGCGACCCAAGGCGTATTCTTCTTTTGTTTTTGGGTGTAAATAAACCGGAAAATCACTTCCTATAGGCACAAAACCAAGCGACTCCATAGTTTGGGGTGTTTCGCCTATAACAACATAGTCGTTATCTTTTGATGCTATATTAAGTAGCTGGTCGCGTACCGCGCCACCAACAAGGTAAACTTGCTTAAGGTTGTGTTTCACTGTTTATCCTAATCACACTGGGTGGTTATTTGATGTCGATCATACCATTAAAATCACCATAGTTTGCCAAGCTTAAATAAGCTCATTACAATAGCGCTTTATTTTAAGCCATAGCCTTACATTCAATGAAAAATCATTCATCAAAAAAAGAACTTATGTTACTCCCCATTTTATTAGTGGTTATTTTAATGTGCGTGGCGGGTCATTTTTTACTGCAGGCAAACTTCCAAGACAGCAACATGGTTGAGTACATGTTAGCAGCACTGCCATTTGCAATGTTTGGATTAGTTATTGTGGCATTTAAAATGGCGGCTAAAAGCGAAAAAGATGAGCAAAGCAAGCAGGACTCTTAATCCTGCATTGCTGATTTAAAGTACGTGATAGCCAAACCAGTCTGGTTTTATTGTTTGAGCTTGCCCGCTTGGGGTCAGTTTAATAGTTAATTGGCTGTCGAGTAGGTCAATGGCAAAGCAGTCATCCACATCGTGTAAATCATCTTTATGAATATGGCTAAGGCCTGCGAGTAAATCACTTTTAGCGCGTTGTTTGGCCTCATTGCTACTACTTGCAACATACAGTGCAAAGTCGTGTTGCTCAGCCATAGAG
This sequence comes from Pseudoalteromonas sp. 2CM41L, assembly GCF_023161905.1. NCBI lineage: Bacteria > Pseudomonadati > Pseudomonadota > Gammaproteobacteria > Alteromonadales > Pseudoalteromonadaceae > Pseudoalteromonas > Pseudoalteromonas sp. 2CM41L. The sequence continues at coordinate 35,994 of NZ_JALNTN010000014.1, read as the reverse complement.
TCACTTCTGTAAGCGCCTAAATTAACAAAATAAAGCTGCTTATTTTGCTCAACATAGCTATCAACCACTTCCACTTTAAAGCCATCAATATGGTTTATTGCCATGTAGCTATCCATATGTACGCTACTTTTATCGCCCACCCATTGGCTTTTTAACTTTGAGTAGGTTTGCTCTATATTCTCCCCTACTACAAAGCGAATATCGTGCATTTCTATATGGCAGCCTTGAATTCGCCCACCTAAATACACCATAAATAACTGCATTTGCTTACCTTTATAAATTTTCTACATCAATATTGTGTTTTTTAATCAGTTTGTAAAAGTCTGAACGGTTTCGTTTAGCAAGCTTTGCGCCTTCGGCTACATTGCCGCCCGCCATTTTTAGCGTATTTATAACGTAGTCGCGTTCAAATTCTTTTTTGGCATCATTTAGCGAAAGCGGTTCTGCACTGGCCTCATTAGCGTTAAGTGCGTTTAACACTAAATGCGCCGAAATTACCTCACTGGCGCTAAGTGCAACGACTTGTTCTACTACGTTTTGTAATTGGCGAATATTACCTGGCCAATCGTAGCGCACAAGCGCATGCATGGCATCGTTGGCAAAGTGCTTTTCAGCTTGGTTCATGCGCTTAGCAATACTGGCGCTAAAGTGTTGCGCTAGTAAACTTATGTCTTCACGGCGCTCACAAAGTGGCGGTAATTTTAAGTTAACAACGTTTAAGCGGTAGTATAAATCTTCCCTAAATTGCTGATTACTAATCGCATCCGGTAAGTTTTTATGAGTAGCCGATACAATGCGTACATCAATAGGAATTTCTTCTTGAAAACCCACAGGACGAATGGTTTTTTCTTGTAGTACTCGCAGCAGCTTAACTTGCAAATTAAGGGGCATATCGCCAATTTCATCTAAAAATAACGTGCCGCCCTGCGCTTGTTGAAACAAACCTTGGTGATCTTTCACCGCCCCTGTAAAGGCCCCTTTTTTGTGGCCAAATAGCTCAGACTCTAAAAGCTCACCAGGTACAGCGCCACAGTTAATAGCCACAAATGGCCCATCGCTTACATGGCTATACTGATGAATCGCCTGCGCCAGCAGTTCTTTACCTGTACCACTTGCACCAGAGATAAGCACGTTAACTTGTGTTGGCCCAAGTAATTTTACTTGCTCAAGCAAATGCAGCATAGCGCCACTGCGAGTCACAATATTACTTTTTGGAATAACTTCATCGGCGTTAACGCCATGTATTTCAATTGCTTTTGCAAGGCTGTCGAATAGCTCGTCTTTATCTACTGGTTTTGTTATAAAAGCAAAAATGCCCTGTTTAGTGGCCTCTACAGCATCAGGGATTGAGCCATGAGCCGTCATCATAATAACAGGCAGTGCTGGGTAGCGGCTTTGCAGTTGGCGGTGCAGTGCCATGCCATCCATTTCGTCCATACGTAGGTCAGTAATGACTGCATCAAACACTTGGTTTTTAAGTGTTTGTAATGCGGTTATGCCACTTTCGCAGGTTGTTACGTCATACCCTTTAGATTCTATTCTTAGAGCCAATAGTTTTAGTAGGCTAGCATCGTCATCAACGAGTAATACCTTTGCACCTTGTACTGTGTGTGTGGCCATGTTTACTGCTCCTGAGTATCTTCGCGCAGCAATAACTGCTGCTCTATGGTGGCTAGTGAGGACAATGTTTGCTGCATTTTGTCGTTCAGGGCTTGCTGCTCTTTTTTTGCATTTATTTGTCGAGTAACGTGCTGCTTTTGCAGCCATAAATATTGTTTTACTGGGTCGGGCCAAAAGTAGGCTAAATCTAGCTTTTGTAGCTTTTTCATTACTTCGTCAGGAGCGCTTGCGGTATTTAAACACATATAATTAAAAAAGCTTTTTAGTTCTTTTTCACCTAAAAAGGTATGTGTACTGGGCTTAACTTTAAATCCGCCACATTGGTTAGCATGCCATGCAATTACTTGCTCTGCGCTTGGGTAAACAGGCTCACTTTTGGGGCGCACTTTTGGATTAGGTACTGTGCTTTTTATTTTTGTATTAGTCGGTTCAACCTTTTCAGTAGAGGCTGTTTTTTGTGTATTATTTATTTCACACCCAGCTAATACAACCGCACTGCTGAGCACACATAAAATAGCTATTAAGCGCGTACGCATGCTATTAAACTCCTTGATTATTTAACGGTATTTTTATTGTAAATAAACAGCCCTGAGGTTGATTATGCTCAACATTAAGCTGCCCTCTTAATTGTTCAACCGACTCTTTAACTATGGTTAAACCTAAACCACTGCCTTGCAGCGTAACATCTTTAGAATGCTTACCTTGATAAAATGCGCTGAAAATCTGGCTTTTTTCTTGCTCTTTAATCCCACAGCCATTGTCGCTAACCTGCATAATGAGCAGCTTATTTTCAAGCGCTAGAGCGATGTTTACACTTTGCTCATTAGCAGAAAATTTTAATGCATTAGAAATAAGTTGAATAAGGATCATTTCAATAAGCTCCCTTGGTAAAGCTAACGGTTTATTGGGAATACTGTTTTGCCAATTAAGGGCTTGTTGCTTGGCCGTTAAGCGGTGTTCAAAATGGCTATTTATTTTGTTAATTAAATAGCTAAATTCAACTTCGCTCACACTATCTTTGCTGGTACGAATCGCGTTGTAACTTAGTAGGCTGTCGATCATCGTGCGCAAGCGCACCATAGATTCACTTATTAGCTCAAGCACAGCTTGCTGCTCTTTTGTAATTGGGCCAACTATTTCATCACTCAGTAAATCGGTGCCCTCTACCATAGACGCCAATGGCGTTTTTAGTTCGTGAGTAACATGGCGTAAAAAGGTATCTTTTTGTTGCTCTAACATATGTAGCTGTTCTTGCACCCAATGTAGTTTTTCACCTAGCTCAACTAGCTCCGTTGAGCCCTGTACAGATATTTTTTGCTGCCAATGACCCTGCCCTAACTTATCAATCACTGACGTTAAGCCTTTTAAACGCTTACTTATACGCCATAAAAAGCCACCACCTACAAGTAAAGTAAGTGGAATAAGCGCCACTAACCAGTTAATAAACGAGCTTTGCAAAGCGCTTAATTCGCTTTGATTATTTTGAATTTGCGCCGCGTTTGTATCGCGCAGCCACACAGTAAGCTCAGCCATTAAATCGCTAATGGGCACAAATAATGCGGCATCTTGTTGGTTGTTTTTAATTAGCGCTGTATGTGTTGTACTAAGTGTATTTGCTAAACGGCGCCATTGTGTGGTGTATTGAGGTGTTGCACTTACTTGGCTTAGCTCATCAATAGAATTTAATGACGACTGCCATTTTTCGTTAATAAGCGTGTCGAGCGATTCGCTTTTTAATACCCAGTTTTGCCTAGTGGCTCGCTCTAAACTGTTTAACTCTTGCTTTAAAAAATTAAACGACTTAGTAACTTGGTAGTTATTACTAACAATAAGCTGGGTAACTGCGAGCTGTTTGTTTAACGCATTTAAAAACACAATAACCACTAAACTAAGCGGAAGTAACGACAGCAGCATGCTAATTACAAACTGACCTATTAAGTTGGGTCGCCAGTTAAGCATTGCATAGTACTTTTTAGCCATAGCTATTGGCATTGTGTGTTCCTTTTTATAATTTTAAGCCCTTTATTTTAATTACTTACCTTATACTCTCGCTGAATCAACTTCTATATTTAATCCAATACGCTTCGTTTGTTGCTATTTAGCAACATGCTAACTCATTGATATTTAAGCTAAGCCAACACTGGGATTTAAGGGTGTTGCAAAATTAACACAAAACTAAGTAAATATTTCCTACGTCAGCCACCTTAAAACCATAACTTATTGAAAATTAAGAGTTAAGTTTTTTGGCACTATTTTTGTAATACCCAGTGCAACTTTAATCAATAAGGAAATTAAATGAACAACCGCTTTTTAGTAATTTTACCTTTGCTTGCCTTTGGATTTATGGGCACCGATGCAATAGCTATGGACGTTCAAGCTACATTTAATGAGCTAGATAAAGACAGTAACGGCACACTTAGCGAATCAGAAGCGGGTGAAGACGCTGTACTACACGAAAATTTTTCACAAATAGACACTAACCAAGATGGTCAGTTGTCGCTAAGTGAATTCAAAAAGTTTATTCAGTAAATTCATTTAATAAGGAACATAATTATGAAACAACTTATCGCTGCATTTTCTTTGATGTTTTTAGCCATTAGCGCCACTGCTTTAGCATCGTCAGTAAACATACGCTTTGCACATTTAGATAAAAATATGGATGGCGCTGTGTCGCTTGCTGAAGCAAAGCAAGACAAAGAAGTCATGAGACAATTTGCCGACTTAGACGAAAACGATGATAAAGAAATCTCAAAAGAAGAGTTTCAAAACTTTAAACCGTAGTTAACCTTAATTCTGATCAAAACAAGATAAGTTTATTATCTAGGCATCAGATTAATTAAGTTTTACTTAAGCTTTTAACAAGTAAGGTAGTCACTAAAGCATTTGCCATAATCCCTGAGGGAATGTGTAAACGGATTTAATGTTGGGAAGTTAAATTATGGCAAGTGCTTTATTTTATAAATGCTTAAGCACAGTATTATTTGGAAGGAAAACCATGAAGCGTGTTTTTTTTAGTGTTATCGCCTTTGTTATGATTAGTTTTAATGCTGCTGCACTTGATGTGAAACAGCGCTTTGATCATCTCGATGCCAATAAAAGCGGCTATTTAACTCAAGACGAGTTAGAGCCACAACCTCAGCTACTCAGCACTTTTGTGCGTTGGGACAAAGATCAAGACAAGCAAATTTCACTTATTGAATTTAAAAATTATTTAACCAATAACCTCTACTGAGTATTAGTATGAAAACCTTAAGCTATTTAGCGCTTGTTGCGCTTAGCCTTTTTAGCACCTTAAGCCTCGCACAAAGTACAGAAATTGCAGACAAATTTAAAAAATTCGACCGCAATAATGATGGTTTTTTAACACGCTCCGAAACCGCTGTAGACCCCGCTCTTTGGTCACGTTTTTCAAGTTATGATAAAGACAAAGACGGCCAGCTCACATTAACTGAGTACGGTATTTACGCCAGTAAGTAATTATTTTACAAAGCTTAAAGCCTAAGATAGGTTTTAAGCTTTAAGCTATTTATCTCAACATATTGGTATTCTAAAATTGAGTTTGCTAGTGTTATTTTACTAACAATAAAAAATAACCTACTTATGCGACTCAAAAAACTATGTAAACCTTTCATACTTGCTAGCTTGTTAATAAGCAGCACTGTTATAGCTCAAACCCAAGTTATTTATAACGCCAATGGCTACACACCTTTGTACCAAGGTGATGTTCAGTCGTTTTCTACTTTGGTAATTAAAAATGGCAAAGTGGTTAAAGTTGGCGATGATTCACTTAAAGACTCCTTCCCCAATGCTACATTAATTGATGCTAAAGGTAACACGTTACTGCCAGGGCTTATTGATGCACACGGGCATGTTATTGGCCTTGGCGATAACTTATCGCAACTTGATGTACGCGGTGCTAAGTCGGTTGACGAAATAACCACAAAATTAAAAAGCTTTGCTGAAAATAAACAGGGCTGGATTTTAGGCCGAGGTTGGAACCAAGAGCTGTGGAGCGATACGCGCTTTCCAACCGCAAAAGACTTAGACAAAGTAGTTGATGATCGCCCAGTGGTACTGTCTCGCGTTGATAGCCATGCTATTTGGGTTAATAGTAAAGCGTTAAAACTGGCAGGTATAACCAGCGCAACCAAAGCGCCTGAAGGCGGCGAAATAATTAAAGACGAATTTGGTAATCCAACCGGTATTTTTATTGATAAAGCAGAGTCGTTAATTACTCAGCATATGAGCGCCCCTACCAAACAAGCAATTAGCGACTCGTTAGATGCGGCAGGCCAACATTTACTTAGCTTAGGGATCACCTCTACGCACGATGCAGGAATAGATAAAACAACCTGGCAAGTTTATAAAGAGCGCAGTGAACAAGGTAATTTACCACTGAGAATTGTTGGGATGTTAAGCGCAGCAAGCCCTGATTTAACCGAAATGCTTAAAGCTGGGCGCTACCAAGATGCCAGCTCGTTTATGTCTATACGCAGTGTAAAAGTATATGCCGATGGCGCTCTTGGCTCCCGTGGAGCTGCTTTAATTGAAGATTACGCCGATAGAAAGAATCATCACGGGCTCATGCTAGAAACTCAAGCAAAATTGGAGGAATTATTTACCTTAAGCTTTAAACATGGGTTTAGCGCCAATACGCATGCCATTGGGGATAAAGCCAATAAGGTGGTACTTGATGCGTATAAAAATGTATTTAAGCAAACTGGCGGCATATTATTGCGTAACCGAATTGAACATGCGCAAATTGTCACCCCTGAAGATATTCCGCGTTTTAAAGCACTTAAAATCATTCCATCTATGCAACCTGTACACGCTACATCAGATATGCACATGGCCGAGCAGCGCTTGAGCGATGAACAGTTACAAGGTGCTTATGCATGGCAAACGTTTTTAAAGCAAGGCTCTGTGATTGCCGCAGGCTCTGATTACCCCGTAGAGCTTGCCAACCCATTTGATGGGTTGTATTCAGCCATTACACGTATGGATCATAATATGCTGCCAGAGAACGGCTGGCGCGCAAATGAAGTACTAAGCAGAGAGCAAGCATTAAGAGCCTTTACCCTCGGTGGCGCTTATGCAGCCCATCAAGAATTTAAAATAGGCAGTTTAGAACACGGCAAGTGGGCCGACTTTATTTTAATAGATAAAGACTACTTTAAAGCACCCTTAGATGAGATTTATAAAACAAACGTTTTACAAACTTGGATAGCTGGTGAATTACGTTATAAAAAAGAATAGGTTACAAAATAAGCATTATTCACAATAAATGAATTTATTATGAATATTTACTAAAGTAATTAAAAAGTATGTCGATAAATGGAGGATTTTAAAAAACCTCTTATGTTTCAGGAAGAAAACATGTTATCCAAAAAAATATCTCTTACTTTATCGACTCTTTTTACTTTATCACTTTCAGCATGTTCTACTCACCCGGTTTATAATGGTCACGCTCCCCATAATAATATTGGTCATCATAACGCTCATAGCCGCTATTCAGAGATTCACCAACCTCGTGTAAATAACTGGCAATTTCCTGAAAATAACTACCGCCCAATTAACAGCAGTAAGTTATTAAGTAATTATACCGAGCAATTAGCAATGAAGCTGATTGAAAATATGAATTACATAAATAGTGGGACGCCTATTGCAATTACTTCGTTCGTGAATTTAGACGACAATTTACAAACCACAAATATATTTGGTAATCACCTAGCTGAAAGCTTTATTACTGAAATGCAGGAGTTTGGGTTATCTGTGGTTGATTACAAGCACACAGGCGCAGTGCATGTAACCCCTTTAGGTGATTTCTCATTTAGCCGTAATGGTAAAGAGATCAAAGGTTACCCACATATCGAATACACTTTAACAGGCACTTTAACTTACACTAATCGCGGTGTAATTGTTAACGCTCGAATTATTGGTGCGAAGTCTAAAGTGGTGGTTTCATCTGCTAAAGGATTTATCCCAAGTTTTGTGGTTGAGTCACTGCACCCAACTCGCAGAACTGATGGGATTGTATTAGACGCGATTCAGTAAAACTAAAAAAGGGTTAACTTGCGTTAACCCTTTTTTGTACCAGCGAGTAGCTTAGCTTTTTGCCTGTTCTACTTTTGGCTGGCGATATAATTTTATAAGGTGGTAAATATTTACCAAGGCTAGTAAGCCATTAGTAAAGGCCACCGGCACAGCCTCTATTGCCAAGCCATAGGCCGTGAATACAATACAACCAAACATATTGTACCAACGAAGCTTTACCACATCGGTCATTGTTAACGATGCAACCAATAAAGCTGATGCAATATAACCTAAATATTCCCAACTCAATTGTTCTCTCCTACCCTTTAGGTTAGCATTACGCTAATGCTAACTTGTGGCACTTGTAAGTGTTGCAAAGTATAAAATAAAAAAACTAACTTGCTTAAAAAACCTTAAAAAGTATATTGGTTGTAGCCAATAGCTTCCTAAATCATTACACGGGAAATGAAGGTATTACGTACATAGCAAAGCTAAATACAATAGCAAGTTAGCGTAAATTCTTAGAGCCTTAATAATATCGTCATTAAGGTGTAATAAATAGGACAATTGTCCGAAGAGCATATTGATGTTTCAATACCATTTTTCGAGTTACCTTGTTGAACAATTACTCACATTTGCGGGTAGTAGTTATCAGCAATCAAAAAAAGAAGTGTTGATCCACCAGGATCAACCACTTAGTAAACTTGTGCTAGTGCGCAGCGGGACTATTTCGTTTAGTTATGATGTAGGCAACGGGCGCCGCCTATTATTAGGGCAGCTAGACTGCAACAACACATTAATTGGCGAAATAGAAGCACTGAACAATAACCCCTGTATTTACACTGTTACCTGTTTTAGCGATGTAACTTACAACTTAATAGAGCTGCGCCATTGGCGTGCACTATTACTTGAAAAGCCAGAGCTTAGCTTATATACAGCACAAACTATTGCGGCTAAATTTCAAGAAAATCAAAAAATTAATCTTGATAAATTGCTACTGCCTTTAAGCTACAACATAGCTAAAGATTGCTTATTAAGGGCTGAGAATAACAACCCTACATTACTTCGTGCATACCCTACTGTGAATGCAGAAGCTGAACGCTTTGCCACCACAGAGCGTGCGTATCGTCGTGTGGTAACTGAACTGGTTGAAAAAGGCTTAGTGCAGCGCAGCTCTCATGGTCTAAAAGCGGTAGATACGGCAAGTTTAAGTGAATATGTAGATAGCTTTGCACAGCTTTAAAGGAGCTAAAAGCAGACACAAAAAAAGGCCGTTATGGCCTTTTTTAGTTTGTAAGGTTTTTCATTCCAATACGCTATTAAGCTAGCTAAATTAGGGGATTAACGCATTTGGTTACTCGCCTTTAATAAGCCACATAATTTTGCGAACGGATATTACTTTTCTAGTAGGATATCTTGGATATTAACTAAATCAGATTTACCTTCAATAATTTCATCCGGCGTTAAACCCGATAGTTCATGCGGGAATACTAACCACTCTTCAGACTCATGGATAAAGTAATCTGGCACCATCTCTACTTTAGAGTTTTTAGGCTTGTAATACGGACACGCCACGCGAATATCACGTGGTAAATTTAAGCGCATAAGCTCAGAAAGCTTTTCTTTAAGCGCAAAAATACTGCGGCCAGAATCAAACACGTCATCAACAATAAGTAATGAATCGCCTGCATTCGCGTTTTCTACAATGTAATGCAAACCGTGTACTTTAATTTCTTTTGACTGCTTACCAATGCCGTAATACGACGAAGTACGAACCGCAATATGGTCGGTTTCAATACCTTTGTAGTCGTAATATTCTTGCACAGCAATACCGATTGGTGCACCACCTCGCCAAATACCAATAATAAAGTCTGGACGAAAGCCATCTTTATAAACTTGTGCCGCTACGCGGAATGAATCTTCAAGTAGCTGTTGAGCTGTGATGTAGCACTTATCTGACATAGTTTAGAACCCCAGTGGTGAGTATAACATTTGAGTGTAGGCTCTTTAGCCAATAATTAAACACCCAAACAGGTATTGGCGAAGGATTTTACCGTAAATAAAAAAAAATTGCTTGCTTGCAAATAGCAAAATAGGCACCAAATGGTGCCTATTTTATGTATTAAACGCTTAGTTACGTACTATTAAGCTTTTTCTAACAATGTACGTGCAACGGTTCGCATACCTTGCGTTGTTGCGCCAGCAGCCCATTGACTCGTGCTACCCATGTTAAATGCAGCAGCTAAATCTATGTGTACCCAACCCTTACCATCGTTAGGTACAAAGCGAGATAAAAAGCCAGCCGCATTTGATGCGCCGCCGTAACCACCGCCTTTTTGAGCACGGCTGTTAGCTGTGTCAGCGTATGGTGATGGGCAGTTTTGTTGATGCCATTTTTCAAGTGGTAACGGCCATGCAGCTTCCATTTCTTGAGAGGCAAAATCTTCTACTTCGCGGGCAAGTTCTTTATCAAGTGCAAATAATGCATTGTACTCTTGGCCAACCGCAACAAGAGCAGCGCCAGTTAGGGTTGCAGCATCAATAATAAGTGGTGCGCCAGTTTCACCTGCAGCCATAAGGCCATCGGCAAGTACTAAACGCCCTTCAGCATCGGTGTTTACAATCTCTACTGTCGTGCCATTTTTGTATGTTAAAATATCACCTAATTTGTAGGCATGGCCAGAAATTAAGTTTTCCGCACAGCATAAAAACAACTTAATGCGTTTTTCAATACCGCGGTTAATAGCTAATGCTAAGCCTGCAGTTACCGTTGCCGCACCACCCATGTCGCACTTCATCCCTAGCATACCTTCGCTAGATTTGATTGAGTAACCGCCTGAGTCAAACGTAATACCTTTACCTACAAGTGCTGCACTCACTGGCGCGTTTTCATCGCCTGTTGGGTTGTAGTCAAGCTCAAGTAACACAGGTGGACGCTCGGAGCCACGGCCAACCGCGTGAATACCAATCCACTGCTGCTCTAATAAAGCATCACCTTTAATTATTTGATAACTTACGTGCTCAGGCGCTAATGATTGAATAAATTCAGCCGCTTTTTCAGCAAGGCTCTCTGGGTAAATGTCATCGGCTGTGCCGTTAACCATTTCGCGTGCCCAGGTAGCTGACGCTTTTAAATGCGCAAGCTCTTTAATATCTGATTGTGCATTATCAACAAACTCAACACCGTTTAACGATTTAGGTGTTACAAAGCCTTGATAAAAAGCCCATTGGCTTTCAGTGCACCATGTATCGCCAGCAAGCTCTATGCTTTTTACGCCTTGGCTAGCAATAGTACGTGCCGCTTTTTGAACATTTTTTAATGTTTCTTGCTCAGATAAATGAACCGTTGCGCCTTGCTCGTTGAAAGACAACGTGGCGTTTTCGCCCCAATGACTCGGTGCTGCTTGCTCGCTTAGTTGAACAACAAATTTTTCACTCATGTTAGAATACCCTTGCACTTAAATGTGCCAACGAGTTTACTATAGTGCGCACAAGTTCCCAACAGCTTGAGATAAATAACATAAACAACGCGCCCGCTGCGTTTAGTATTGGAATTTAAATGAAATACACCCCCGCCTTACAACCAGCCACATTGTTAAAACGTTACAAACGCTTTTTAGCCGACTTACAGCTCAGTGATGGAAAAGAATTTACTGCACACTGCGCCAACACAGGTAAAATGACTGGCTGTGCAGAGCCAGGATTTACTGCTTTTTACTCAACTAGCAATAATGCTAAGCGTAAGTACCCACATTCGTTAGAGCTTACCCAAAATGACTTATCGCAGCTTATTTGTGTAAATACAGCCGTCGCTAATAAAATAATAGAAGAAGCCTTAAATAATAATGTAATTACTGAGCTTAGCGGCTATGAGCAACTTCGAAGTGAAGTAAAATATGGTAGCGAAAACAGCCGCATCGACTTTTTACTAAGTAATACTGGTAAACCCGATTGTTACGTAGAGGTAAAGTCGGTCACATTATTAAGTCAAAGTGAACCTGCAAGCGGCCAAGGATATTTTCCGGATGCACAAACGCTGCGCGGACAAAAACATATTCGCGAACTAATAGAAATGATCGAACAAGGCCACCGCGCAGTATTACTATTCGCTGTTTTACACCAAGGTATTAATACGGTGAGTGCAGCAAGCCACATAGATAAAAAATACAGCGACTTATTAAACCACGCGATTAAAAAAGGCGTGGAGGTATACGCTTATAAGGCATCTATTTCGCCAAGTGAAGTAACGCTTAGTGAGAAAGTGGCCTTTAAATAAAAAATTTAACTTGCTTTTAAACTTTATGCCCATATAACTAGGCAAGTTTAAATACCGAAATAACGATTAATAAAGCATCAAAATTAAAATATGAGCCTTTTTAGTCAACACACTGGTTGAAGCTAATTCGATTAATTAAAAAATAAATTTGCCTAGGGTATAAGATTCTGCTATTTATACCGCCGGCTAATGCTGAGGCATTAAATTAAGGATTTAGGAGAGAGTTATGCCAGACCAACAAAGACATGGTTTATTGGCTCAAGCCGGTTTAGAACCATACCAAGAAAAGCCGGGCGAAGAGTATATGAATGAAGCACAACGTGCTCATTTTAAAGCGATTTTAGAAGCGTGGCGTAACGACTTACGTAATGAAGTTGACCGCACGAAATCGCATATGCAAGACGAAGCTGCCAACTTTCCTGATCCAGTTGACCGCGCTGCGCAAGAAGAAGAGTTCTCTTTAGAACTTCGTACTCGCGACCGCGAACGTAAACTGATCAAAAAAATTGAAAAAACAATTATCTTAATTAAAGAAGATGATTTTGGCTTTTGTGAGTCATGCGGAATCGAAATTGGTATTCGTCGTTTAGAGGCGCGTCCAACTGCAGATTTATGCGTAGACTGTAAAACCCTTGCAGAAATTAAAGAAAAACAAGCTGGGCGCGGTTAATTAAAATTAGTTAACTATGTCTCCTACAGCCGTTACCACGCCAAAGCGTGACTATCGCGGTCGATTTGCACCGTCTCCTTCTGGGCCACTTCACTTTGGCTCACTTGTGGCGGCTGTGGGCAGCTACCTTGATGCTAAAGTAAATCAGGGTAAATGGTTAGTGCGCATTGAAGATATAGACACCACCCGCGTGGTGAAAAATGCCGACACCCATATTCTAAATACCTTACAAGCCTACGGCCTTTACTGGGACGAATCCGTTGTTTATCAAACTCAGCGCCTACCTCTTTATCAAGAGGTAACAAACAAGCTGATCCACCAACAATGTGTGTATGGTTGTCGCTGTTCTCGCAAACAAATAAAAGCCATGGGTGGCATTTACCAAGGTCACTGCAAAACGCTTAACTTATCAACAGAGCAAGGCGCACTTCGTCTTAGCCAACAGCACCCTACATGCCATTTTAACGATTTGATTCAAGGCGATATTACTGTAAATAGTGCATTAGCCCATGAAGATTACATAATAAAGCGCAGTGACGGATTATTTGCCTACCAGCTAGTGGTGGTTATTGATGACATTGAGCAAGGTATTAATCGTGTGGTACGTGGCGCCGATTTAATCGAGCCTACAGCACGGCAAATCAGTTTATTTAAACAGCTTAATGCGCCCATTCCCCAATACGCACATTTACCCCTTGCGGTGGCCGAGCCTGGTTTTAAACTCTCTAAACAAAATTATGCGCCCGCTATTAGCACAGACAACCCAAAACCTGCGCTTATTGATGCGTTTGAATTTTTAAACTTACCTGTACATAGCCAATTGAATGATTTGTCTGTAGAGCAATTAATGGCGTGGGCTATTAACGAATTTAGCTTAACAGCGGTGCCAAACATACCCGAAATTCAAATTTCGCAAGGTCAGCATCCAAACAGCACTAAATTTACGCATTTAAGCAAATAAAAAACTTAAAAACGGCTTAATTTCAGTCCATCAACTTAATTTTTATACCGCGCTGGTATATGATAGCCGCCTAAATAGAGGCTATTTACAATAAATACAAAGCACCGCACTATAATACCTAATTTATGTGCTTTTTGATTGCGATGACCAGCCAATCATCATTTCTGTAGGAGACAGATTATTATTTCCAAGCTTTTTCAATTTTGCAGGCAAATAATCGGCCCAAATGCCGATGTGCAAAGCACTCAAACAAGTGATGAACCGGTTGTTGTAACACGCGGCGAACATGGTATTTCACGTAAACAATTTAGCCCAAATGCAATCAAAGTACTTTACCGTTTAAAAGACGGTGGTTACGACGCTTACCTTGTAGGTGGTTGTATTCGCGATATATTGTTAGGTCAACAACCAAAAGACTTTGACGTTGTTACCAATGCCACCCCAGAGCAAGTTAAAAAACTATTTAGAAATTGCCGCCTAATTGGTCGTCGTTTTCGCTTAGCACATATTGTTTTTGGTCGCGAAATTATAGAAGTAGCCACCATGCGCGGGCACCACGAAGCGCAAGAAGACAAAAACCAAATTAGCCAATCAAGCGAGCACGGGCAGTTACTGCGCGATAACGTGTTTGGTAGCATTGAAGAAGACGCCGAGCGCCGTGATTTTTCTATCAACGCGCTGTATTACTCTATTAACGATTTTTGTATATACGATTACGCCAATGGCTTAGCGGCCATACAAGCAAAACAAATTGAGTTAATTGGCGACCCAGAAACACGCTACCGCGAAGACCCTGTACGTATGCTACGTGCGGTACGCTTTGCAACTAAGCTTGATATGAGCATAGCGCCAAAAAGCGAAAAGCCAATTACTGCGCTTGCCAGCCTACTTGATAACATTCCGCCAGCGCGTTTATTTGAAGAAGTTCTAAAGCTGTTTTTAAACGGTAAAGCCGAAGCTAACTATTTAATGCTACGCCAATACGGCTTGTTTAAGTCGTTATTTCCGGTGCTTGATAAAATTTTAGATAAGAACCCTGACGGCTTAGAAGCGGCGTTTATTCAGCAAATGTTTCAAAACACCGATAAACGCATTAATGCAGATAAAAAAGTAACGCCTGCGTTTATATTTGCTGCTTTAATGTGGTTTCCGCTGCTTGAGCGCACAACTAAAATTAAACAACAAGAACAGCTATCTTACTTTGATGCCTTTGCTCAAGCCATGAATAAAGTACTGAGCGAAAATGCCCAGCATATAGCAGTACCTAAACGCTTTACTTTAGGCGCACGCGACATTTGGCATATACAGCAACGTTTAGATAAACGTGCCGGCCAACGCGCATACAGACTTACCCAGCAGCCACGATTTAAAGCCGCTTATGACTTTTTATTATTACGTGTGGATGCCGGAGAGCACCAACATAGTGAGCTTGCCCAGTGGTGGACACAATACTTGAGCCTAGATATTAATGGCCAAAAAGAAATGGTAAAAAACCTAGGCCACCAAGGTGGGCCAAAACCACGTAAACGTCCGCGCCGCCGCACCACTAAAAAGCCAGCCGAGTAATTGCATGCAGTGTGTATATTTGGGTTTAGGTGCCAACCTAAACTCACCCAAAGAGCAGCTTGATAACGCCGTTTGTGCGCTTAAAAAGCTGCCTCATTGTGAATTTATAAGTGTATCGCATTACTATGCAAGCAAACCAATGGGCCCACAAGATCAACCCGACTATGTAAATGCCGTAGCGTGTATTAAAACCGCGCTTGAACCTGAGCAATTACTTGATTTAACTCAAGCCATAGAGCTTGAACATGGGCGGGTAAGAAAAGCCGAACGTTGGGGGCCACGTACGCTCGATATAGATACCTTACTGTTTGGTCAGCAAGTGATTAATACCCAGCGCTTAACTGTGCCACATTATGGCCTGTGCGAACGTGAGTTTGTAGTTTACCCTTTACTTGAGCTTGCCCCAGAACTGATTTTACCAAGCGGCATTGCATTAAAAACCATTGCGCAAGACTTACCGCTCAACGACTTACAACAATTACCTCTGTAATTAACCAAGGCTTATGCCTGCGAGGATATTATGTCTAAAATAACCGTTTCTACTTTAAATAAAATGAAAGCAGAAAATAACAAAATCACCGCATTAACCGCTTACGATGCCAGTTTTGCGAAGTTATTTCATGATAACGGTGTGGACGTTATTTTAGTTGGCGATTCTTTGGGCATGGTGCTGCAAGGTAGCGACGATACCCTAGGCGTAACCAATCAAGATATAGCCTATCATACCCGCTGTGTAC
This sequence comes from Pseudoalteromonas sp. 2CM41L, assembly GCF_023161905.1. NCBI lineage: Bacteria > Pseudomonadati > Pseudomonadota > Gammaproteobacteria > Alteromonadales > Pseudoalteromonadaceae > Pseudoalteromonas > Pseudoalteromonas sp. 2CM41L. Next base: position 20,131 of record NZ_JALNTN010000014.1, on the reverse strand, counting down.
GCGGTGGCAGCCGTGAGCTTTTTGTAATAGCCGATATGCCTTTTATGAGCTATTCAAACGTTAGCGACACCTGTAAAAACGCAGCAGAGTTAATGCGTGCAGGCGCTAATATGGTAAAACTTGAGGGCGGTGAATGGCTTTACGACAGCATTAAAAGTTTAACGCAGCAAGGGATTCCTGTTTGCGGCCATTTAGGATTAACGCCGCAATCAGTACACGTATTTGGTGGCTTTAAAATTCAAGGCCGCGAAGACGACAAAGCGCAAAAAATGATTGATGATGCAAAAGCCCTAGAAGCCGCAGGTGCCCAATTATTAGTGCTTGAGTGTATCCCAAGTGTTCTCGCTAAACGCATTACCGATGCCGTCACCATTCCTACCATAGGTATTGGCGCAGGTAATGTAACGGATGGCCAAATACTGGTAATGCACGACTTAGTCGGTATTTCGGCAGGATACATTCCTAAATTTTCTAAAAACTTTTTACTGGAAACTGGCAACATGCCAGATGCAGTTAAAAAATATTGTACAGACGTTAAAAGTGGCGCATTTCCAAGCGCCGAACATGAGTTTAAATAATGCAGTCAATTACTGAAATTAAATCATTACGTAGTCAAATTAAAGCTTGGCGCCAAGCAGGTTTAAGCGTGGCTTTAGTGCCAACCATGGGCAACTTGCACCGCGGCCACTTTTCATTGGTTGAAAAAGCAAAAACAATGGCCGATAAAGTGGTTGTGAGTATTTTTGTCAACCCAATGCAATTTGGTGCCAACGAAGATTTAGATAGCTACCCGCGTACATTAAACGAAGACAAACAAGGCTTAGCCGACTTAAACACCGATATTGTGTTTACCCCAAGCGTAGACACCATTTACCCAAATGGACTTGGTGAGCAAAGCTTTGTAGATGTACCAGGCGTATCTATGGGGTATTGTGGCGGCACGCGCCCAGGACACTTTAGAGGCGTTGCCACAGTAGTGACTAAGTTATTTAATTTAGTACAACCAGATTATGCATGCTTTGGCGAAAAAGACTTTCAGCAGCTGCAAGTTATTAAAACCATGGTACGCGATTTATCAATTCCGGTTGAAATTGTTGGTGTACCGACCATGCGTGAAGTTTCAGGCCTAGCTATGAGCTCGCGAAATGGCTATTTATCTGCAGAGCAAAAAGCCACGGCTACCGCATTATTTAAAACACTAAACAGCTGCGCTGAGCAGCTCAAAGCAGGTAATACCGATTACAAAGCACTTGAGCAAAGCGCACAGCTTAGTTTAGAGCAAGCCGGCTTAAAGCCAGATTATTTTGAGATAGCTCAACGAGATACATTAAAAGCTGCTACACTTGATGATACACAACTTGTTATTTTAGCTGCCGCCTTTTTAGGCAATGTTAGATTAATCGACAACTTACAAGTTGAGATTTAACAAAAGCGCAGTTCAACGTTAAGGATAAGCATGCAAACATTTATTAAAACGAGTGCCCTCGCCCTTTCATTTTCATTGTTAGCAGCTTGCCAAAATCAAGTGAAAAACCCTGAGTTAAACCAATGCGCACAACAAAACTATCAGTGCGAAAATAGTTGCGATCAGCAATCGATTGACAAAGGGTTAAAACAGCAAGTGTGCTCTGCCAAGTGTGTAGAGAGCTATAATCAGTGTAAAGCACAAGCGCAAAAGCTGACTGATCTGTAATCGCTTTTTAGTAACTTAGTCTGCTTTACGCTTTAAAATTTTACACACAAAAAAACCGCTCATTGAGCGGTTTTTTTATTGGTTGGGTTTAAATTATAAACCTAACTTTTTAAGCTCTGCTTCTACTAACTTAGCAGATAGTGGTACGTAACCATCTTTTTCAACGATTTTTTGACCGTCTTTAGAAAGTACCATTTTTAAGAACTCAGCTTCAATTGGTGAAAGCGGCTTATTAGGGTGCTTGTTCACGTAAACGTATAAGAAACGAGAAAGTGGGTATTTACCTTTAGCAACATTATCAAGCGTTGCATCTACGTAGTTAGTGCCTTTTTTAGATAAAGGAACCGTACGTACACCCGACGTTTTGTAACCAATGCCTGAGTAACCAATCGCGTTTAATGAAGATGAGATTGACTGTACAACAGAGGCTGAACCTGGTTGCTCATTTACGTTGTTACGGAAGTCACCTTTACACAGTGCTTTCTTTTTAAAGTAACCGTAAGTACCTGATACAGAGTTACGTCCGTATAATTGAATGTCTTTTGCAGCCCAGTCGCCCGTTAGGCCAACATCGCTCCAGCGGTTAACTTGCTCAGACGCACCACATTTACGAGTAGATGAAAAAATAGCATCTACTTGGTCAATACGTAAGCCTTCAATTGGGTTATCTTTGTGTACAAATACCGCTAATGCATCAATCGCTACACGCACTTCTGTAGGCTTGTAACCGTAGCGTTTTTCAAACGCTTCGATTTCTTTTGATTTCATTTTACGGCTCATAGGACCCATGTTAGAGGTGCCTTCGGTAAGCGCTGGTGGAGCAGTAGACGAACCTGCCGCTTGAATTTGAATATTTACATTTGGGTAAATACGTTTGTACTCTTCAGCCCAAAAAGTCATCATGTTAGCTAAAGTATCAGAGCCTACAGATGAAAAGTTACCTGAAACGCCGTTAATTTTTTGATATTCAGGAATTGCGTCGTCAAGAGCAACAGCCTGTGCAGATACTAATGTTGTAACAGCCACACCCATTGCGGCAACTAAGTTTTTAAATTTCATGCGGGGTTCTCCGATTTGTTCGTCCCATTTCCTAACTGTCGTCTACTGTAAAGTGAGTAGATGACAGTTACATTACTCTTAAATGACACTTTTATGACTTTGCTTTTTATTGCCTTTAACTTGCTAAGTTAACAAGCTTATCCTTTGAAAAGTCGAAAGAAAAACACGAGCCTTTACCAAGCTCACTGCTTATATTTAATTTACTATCGTGACGTGTAAGCACATGTTTAGTAATTGCTAAGCCTAAACCTGAGCCACCGGTTGTGCGACTCCTTGCTTTATCTACGCGGTAAAAGCGCTCAGTTAAACGATTTATATGCTCGGGTGCAATACCATCGCCATTATCATTTACACTAAAGTGCGCAAGCCCCTCTTTGCGCTGCCAGGTAACAACAATTTTTCCGCCCGCTTTAGTGTAATGTATAGCGTTAAACACTAAATTAGAAAACGCACTGCGTAGCTCATCTTCAGAGCCTTTAATATCAAGCTCATTATCTATATCAAAAATAAGCTCATGGCCTTTGTCTTGGTTTATAGACTGCGCTTCGGTTTTAATGTAGTTGAGCATTTGCGGCACATTAATGGCTTTGTCGTTGTCTTGCCTGCGCGCCCCTTCAATACGCGAAAGAGATAAAAGCTGATTAACTAAGCTGTCCATACGCTTACATTGCTCAAGCATGGTATTTTGCGCTTTATTCCACATTGCAGGCGGTGGCATCATATCGCCATCCATCATCTCAAGGTAGCCAGTAACAACCGTAAGCGGCGTACGCAGCTCATGCGATACATTGGCAACAAAGTCTTTGCGCATTTGCTCTAGCTGCTTTAGGCGTGTTACATCACGTACTACCACCATAAGCTGCGTGTTGGCATACGGCATTACCCTAAATTCAAGCACTTGGTCAACAATATGCCCGTTATCAAGCTCTAATGGCTCTTCAAATTCACCGCGCAGCATGTACTTGGCAAATTTAGGTTCGCGTATTAGGTTATCTAGGCGCTGGCCATGATCGGTCGGCCATTGTAGCCCCAATACTTTAAGTGCAAGTTGGTTACACCAAACAATGCTTAAATCACTTTGCAACACCACTACGGCATCGGGTACGGCTTCAGCTCCATCGCGAAAGCGACGAATTAAATCGGCCAGTTCATTGCGTTTTTTACGATTACGGTGCTGTAAATGATAAATGCCTTCAAATACTTGTTCCCACGCACCCTCGCCCTCTGGTGGGTTAAAGCTACGTTGATTTAAAAGCCAATCGCTTAAGCGATAAAGTTGATGATAATGCCAGACTAAAAGAGAAGAAGTGCCTAAAAATAAAAGCAAAAAAGGTGCACCAATAAGCACACCAACTAATAACAGGGGTAAAAAATAGATAAACAGACGTTTTACTAACGCCTGTTTATTAATAACTCGATACATACACTCACTTTACCTTTGAGTAGTAATTTATGCGTACTCACACCCTAGCTGCGGTACCTTATAATTTACTAGAAAAACGATAACCTGCACCACGTACTGTTTGTACTAAGCGATCATGCCCCAGTGGTGCAATCGCTTTGCGTAAACGACGTATGTGCACATCAACTGTACGGTCTTCTACGTACACATTAGTTCCCCAAACATGGTCAAGCAGTTGCTCACGGCTATAAACACGCTCTGGGTGAGTCATAAAAAAATGTAATAATCTAAATTCGGTTGGGCCCATATCAAGCTCGCTTCCCTCAGAGGTAACGCGGTGCGATATTGGGTCTAAACGCAAGCCATGTACTTCTATGGCTTCTTCTAATGAGGTAGGCGATACACGGCGAATAACCGCTTTAATACGAGCCATTAACTCTTTAGGAGAAAAAGGTTTAGTGACGTAGTCATCTGCCCCTACTTCTAGGCCGCGTACTTTGTCTTCTTCTTCGCCGCGGGCTGTAAGCATAATGATTGGAATTTGGCGTGTGTATTCACTTTGCTTAAATTGCTTAGCAATTTGAATGCCGCTACCACCTGGTAACATCCAATCGAGTAAAACCATATCTGGGTATGGTTCAACCATAGCTGCAATTGCAGAATCGTAATCTTCTGCTTCAATTGCTTGAAATCCATTTTGCTCTAAAACAAAAACTAACATCTCTCTGATAGGAGCTTCATCATCTACGACTAGTACTTTACGTGACATTCCAAATTATCTCTTACGCTATCGAATTAGTTTTCATTATTATGACTAAGTATGACATTTTTATGAAAGTGTAACGTGTAAATTAAAATCCTGGTAAAAAAAACACAAAATAGTGACAAAAAACCTCATTAACGTCATATTTTTAAAACTATTTTGCAAATTACGGTTAATCAAAACATATTTACAAAAAGATGACAGTTTTATTTCTGAGTAGATATTCATGGCGGGATCATTACTTTACTAACACAGTAAAAAACCAGGTACGAAACTGAGTTTGCACTGGAAGATGTGATTACGTGGTTAAAAATAGATCTGTTTTTTACTAAGCAGCCTATAAAAAGATCAGATTTTTACTAAGCCGATCGGGTTTGGGATCACGGTTATACTTAGTCAAACAACTAAGCACCTGATCTATTGTACAAATAAAAAACGATCTGATTAATTGAGCGACTAACGTGGCGTAAATTTATGCGCTAGTTGGTAAATAAATGATCCGAATGCGGGGCGGTTAGTAAATCAGTGATCCCATTTTATTAAGTTGGTACAACAGTGATCCCAGTGCTTTGCGGTATAAAAAAACCAGCTGGATTACGCCAGCTGGTTTTTATAACGTTATTTATTAATCAAAGATCATTATTTAATTTGTGGGTCTAATTCACCACTTACATATTTAAGGTGCATGTCATCAAGTGAAATTGGCTTAATTTTACCTGCTTGACCAGCCGTACCAAACGCGTTGTAACGCGCAACACAAATCTCTGTCATTGCTTTAGTTGCTTCTGCTAGGTATTTACGCGGATCGAAGTTAGATGGGTTAAGCGCCATATGACGGCGAATAGCACCGGTAGAGGCCAGGCGTAAATCGGTATCAATATTTACTTTACGTACACCGTATTTGATCCCTTCTACAATTTGCTCAACAGGTACACCGTACGTTTCAGGAATTTCGCCACCGTATTGATTTATGATCTCTAACCATTCTTGTGGTACAGACGACGATCCGTGCATTACTAAGTGCGTGTTCGGGATACGTGCGTGAATTTCTTTAATACGATCAATCGCTAAAATGTCATCTGTGGGTGGGCGCGTAAATTTGTACGCACCGTGCGATGTTCCACAAGCAATTGCCAAGGCATCAACATGGGTTTTATTTACAAAATCAGCGGCTTCTTCTGGGTCGGTAAGCATTTGATCAGTAGTTAGTTTACCTTCTGCGCCTACACCATCTTCTTCGCCCGCTTCACCGGTTTCAAGTGAGCCAAGTACACCTAGCTCGCCCTCTACCGATACGCCACAAGCATGTGCCATAGCCACGGTTTCGCGTGTTACTTCTACATTATATTCGTAGCTTGATGGGGTTTTTCCGTCAGTCATTAATGAGCCATCCATCATAACTGATGAAAAGCCAAGTTGAATTGAGCGTTGGCAAACACCGGGTGAGGTACCGTGATCTTGGTGCATTACTACTGGAATGTGCGGCCATTCTTCAACGGCTGCTAAAATCATGTGGCGGATAAATGGAGCACCAGCATAAGCACGTGCGCCTGCTGATCCTTGAACAATTACTGGGCTGTTTGTTTTATCAGCCGCTTCCATTATTGCGCGCATTTGCTCTTGGTTATTCACGTTAAAGGCTGGAACGCCGTAACCGTGTTCAGCTGCATGATCTAAAAGTTGTCGCATACTGATTAAAGCCATTGGGTATTCTCCAATTTATCGACAGCAGTCTCCTGCCATCTAGTTTGAACGGATATGTTAGTTTGACGCAATCACTGCGCCACAAAATAAAGCAATTTACACTGCTTAGTTTTGTCTTAATTAACTATTAAATAAGGGTGAGAGGTATTTAATAATTAATCGTTGGTGAGGGTTTCCCCTCACCTAATGCGGCTAAAAATTTATTATTTAGCGCGCGACTCTAGCATTTCTACTGCTGGAAGTTTTTTGCCTTCTAAAAACTCTAAGAACGCACCACCACCGGTAGAAATGTAAGATACTTTATCGGCAATGCCGTATTTATCAATTGCCGCTAAAGTGTCACCACCGCCTGCAATCGAAAACGCATTAGAGTTAGCAATTGCCTGAGCAATAGCACGTGTACCATTACCAAACTGATCAAACTCAAATACGCCAACTGGGCCATTCCATACAACAGTACCGGCGTTTGCAATAATTTTTGCAAGCTGGCTGGCTGTATCAGGGCCAATATCAAAAATCATGTCATCGCTTGTTACTTCGCTTACATCTTTAAGCGTAGCGACTGCAGAGTCTGAAAATTCATTACCTACTACAACATCAGTCGGTACCGGAATTTCACCATCGTTTGCTTTAGCTGCTGCACATAAACGATTTGCTTCATCCATTAAATCTGCTTCATAAAGTGATTTACCAACCGGATGACCCGCAGCAGCAATAAAGGTATTAGCAATACCGCCACCTGTTACAAGCTGATCTACAATCGTTGAAAGCGAGTCTAAAACAGTTAATTTAGTTGATACTTTAGAACCACCTACAATGGCCACTAATGGGCGTGCTGGGTTATCTAGTGCTTTACCAAGTGCTTCAAGTTCTGCTGATAATAACGGGCCAGCACAGGCAACATCTGCAAATAAGCCAACGCCATGAGTAGACGCTTGTGCGCGGTGAGCGGTGCCAAATGCATCCATTACATACACATCACACAGGGCAGCAAGTTGTTTTGATAAGGCTTCGTCGTTTTTCTTCTCGCCTTTATTAAATCGTACGTTTTCAAATACAACTACTTCGTTATCGGCAACTTCAACGCCGTTTAAGTAGTCTTTTTCAAGGCGTACATTTTGCTCAAGTGCGTCGTTTAGGTAATCGGCTACAGGGGCAAGTGAAAATTCGTCATCGTACTCGCCTTCCGTAGGGCGGCCAAGGTGCGACATAACCATTACTTTAGCGCCTTTTTCAAGAGCTAGCTTAATAGTAGGCAGTGCAGCACGAATACGTGCATCTGAGGTCACTTTACCTGCTTTAACTGGTACATTTAAATCTTCACGAATTAATACGCGCTTGCCGTTTAAATCTAAATCTGCCATTTTTATGACCGACATAACATCTCCTTAGTTAACGATACTTGAACCTGAAAAATAAATTTTAAAATTATTATAAAATGCTTACTTAGCCATCATCGCACGTGCTGTATCTAGCATGCGATTGGCAAAACCCCATTCGTTATCACACCAAACAAGTAACTTTATCAGGCGTTTGTGACTAACACGTGTCTGCGTGCCATCAATAATACAAGAATGTGGGTCGTGATTAAAATCAACCGATACCAATGGCTCTTCGGTGTAACTTAAAATACCTTCTAAGCGGTCTTTTGCTTGGGCTTTAAGTGCCGTATTTACCGCCTTTAAATCTACATCGGCATTTACTGTAACACTTAAGTCCATTGCCGTTACGTTAATTGTCGGCACGCGAACCGCAATGGCTTCAAAGCGCCCTTCAAATTTGGGTAAAATGCGGTCTATTCCTCGTGCTAATTTTGTATCAACCGGAATAATAGACTGACTCGCAGCGCGGGTACGACGTAAATCATGATGGTACGCATCAATCACTTGTTGATCGTTCATCGACGCGTGAATAGTGGTAATAGCACCCGATTCAATGCCAAACGCATCATCTAGCACTTTAATAACAGGCACCACACAGTTTGTAGTACACGAGCCGTTAGATACAATAGTGTGCTCGTGTTTGAGCTCATCATCGTTAATGCCATAAACAATGGTGGCGTCTACATCGTTATCAGCTGGGTGCGAAAACAACACCTTTTTAGCACCCGCGGTAATGTGTAATTGTGCATGCTCGCGCGAGTGATAAACACCGGTACATTCAAGTACTACATCTACATCAAGGGTTTGCCAAGGCAATTCTACTGGGTTTTCTTCACAAAATAGTGCAATGGTATCGCCTGCAACACTAATGGTGTCTTCACCAAGTTTTACAGGAAAAGAAAAACGACCGTGGGACGTGTCGTATTTTAATAAATGAGCAATAGCTTCAGGGTCAGCAAGTTCGTTAATCGCAACAATTTTTATCTCGTCGCTCAAACCTGACTCGTACAACGCGCGGACAATATTTCGACCAATACGACCAAAACCATTAATTGCAAGTTTGATTGCCATGAAATATAAAATCCACTCTCTTTACGTGCAGACAAAGGCATCGATGCCTTTTAGATGGCTGTATTGTAATCGACCTTGAACATTATTATAAGAGGGAGCGATTAGAAACTTTAAATTAACCCAAAAGTAGCTAATTTACTTGGCTACTTTTGGACATAAAGCGAGCTTGCTTGAGTGCTTACTGTAGTGCTTTTAAAGCATTAATTATATCTTGCGGCTCTGAGCGGGTGCGGTAATCAACATCGACATAGCGCCACGTCACTTTACCTTCGCTATCTAAAACAAACGTGGCAGGGATAGGTAAAATACTGCCGTTGCCGTTATTAAGCGACTCTAAATCAAGGCCGCGGTCTTCGCGCATATGATCTAATAAAAATGCAGGTACTTGCCACGCTACGCCATAGCTTGCTGCTACATCTGCATTTTGGTCACTCAGCACAACAAAATCCATATTACGTATGTCGTTTTCGCTCATTGAGCCATCGGGCGCTTGTGGGCTAATAGCCACCAGCTGTGCGCCTAATGCGTGAATTTCAGGTAGGCGTGACTGCAATGCTTTTAGCTGTAAATTACAATAAGGGCACCAACTACCACGATAAAAAGTTATAACCACAGGCCCTTTTGCAAGTAGCTCATCTAATAAAACTTGCTCAGCGTGCTGGTTAGGCAGTTCAAAGCGTGGGGCATTTTGATCTAAATTAAGTGCATTTGCCCCTTCTTGAAACGCTTTTGCCTGAGCAATGGTTTCATCAACGCCTTTCATAAAATCAGGGTTACCTTTTCGCCCTGCTGCTACTTTTGCCTCGGTTTGTGCTTTTAACGTGTTGCTTTCATCGCTCATAATACTGCTACCTTCAAATTAATCAAAAACATAAAACTAGCTTACAGTACGAACATGTATTTGAAATGAAATTATTAATTTAATCAGTTATCTCTAAATCAAACACCACGTTTATGGATGATTTAAAGCTTATTGTTGCCTGTAAATCGTTACTACGTATTTGAGGAAAAGAGTTATTATCATGCTGCGCCCTGTGCATCTTGGTTATGGCTGTACTAAAACCACTGTCATAGTTGTTTTTAGTTGAGCGAATAGTGCGTACTTCACCTACTTTTGCATTGAATGAATCAGCAAGTAAATCCGCTTTTATTTTCGCATCTTCAATTGCTAACTGTGTGGCTTGCGCTTGTAATTGCTCAGATTTTGAAGATAAAAACGCAATATTTTGAATGCCATTTATTTCTTGGTTCAATAAAAAATCGGTTAAATCGCTCACACGCTCAATACTGTTTAGCGTTACTTCAAACGTTCTTATCGCTGCGTATTCGCTAAGGGCTTGATGCCCTGTTTCAATATAATCCATCCCTGTTTTTTCAATTTTAACATTTGAAGCAACTACGTCATCGGCGCTTATTTCAAATTGATTGAGCCCATCGATTAATAACTTCACTTTATTCTCAAGCGCGTTATTGGCTGATTTCGGCTCATTTTTAACACTACTCACCTTAAATAGTATTTTAGCCATGTCAGGCTCAACTAATACCTCAGCAGTGCCTTGCACTGAGATATGACGATTGGCAGGTAAGCTCGAATTAGCAAAAGCGATCACAGGGAATAAGGTTAGAAGAATAGTGGTAATGAGTCTCATAATTTGTCCTGAATAAGTGCCATGCTTGGTTATGCGTCCATACTAATAAATAGCAGCCAATCGTGTTTCAGCGAATGTTTAATTACTGTGTGCTTGATGCAGCTTTTGACTTTGGCTTAATCGTTTTTTCTTGGTGTAGATTAGGTATCAAAGCTGAGATATTTTCTTGTGAAATAATAAGTAACTCATCTTGTTTATTATCATAAACAAATAAATTCCGCATTGTTGAGGCTACTATTTGAACATTTTGAAGTTGAGTTACTTTACTCTGAGCAATTGGATAATTTAATGACAAGTGATAATTCATTGTTCTTTCATTTATTATATCTTTACTGTGTGAATGCGCCAACATAGTAGGGTATGTAGATATTATAAGTGCTAAAAATAACATTAATGAGTAACTAGGTTTTAATAAATAGAACGGGTAACCAAAGCCATAATAAAGTTTTTTTAACACGGTTGTTTTACTAGGATCTGGCATGTGTCCTGAGCGCCAATTTAAATAAATAGCTGTTAAAACGATGATCGTAGTATAAAGAGTAATAAGTAAAAAATTTGAAATCAGTGCCAGTAAAAAGTCACTTATTTCAATGAAATTGAATATATCAACCGAGAAGTTATTAAGTAAAACGTAAAGATACACAACGCCTGATAAACTACCCAGTAAGTAAAGAATAGTAAGAAACACACCAAAATTATTGTGAATGTACTTTTTAACTGCTTTAAGGTCATTGTTTAACTGGTTGTAATACTTACTGGCGGCTTCAATTACCATAATAAATCCTTTTAAAATTCTTATCTTAACAAAATAATAAGTAAATGCTGTAGCTTTGTTAAATTATTGACCTCAACTGCAACTCCTTCCCACGGTTTATTTGGTAGCACTGGGCTAGTAATAATTCGGCGGTGGCCTGTGCGTCTGTAAGTGCGTTATGACAATGATAGCTTGGTAACTCATAACGTTTGCGACACGCACTTAGGGTTAAATCATCTTGTTTTATTTCTGCACCTTGGCAAATAAGGCGCTTTTTTTCTATGTGGAGGGTGTCGAGTATCAACTTAGGTTGTGCGTTTATATTGGAACCTTTAAGGGCTGCTTTTAAAAACCCCCAATCCAGTATGGCGTTATGAAAAACCAAAATATGGTCACTAAAATCACGGCTTAGCTGCGTTAATATAGTGTGCAGGCTTTGTCCTTTAGCAACGGTGTCGTCAATAATGCCGTGAAAAACAGGGCTTTGGTCTAAGCGTTTAACGTTTTTATTAATTAAATGCTGAGACTCACTCATTTTTATACATTGATTATCTATTTTTACCCAGGCTACCGAGACAATTTCATGCTGGTTTACATCAAGCCCAGTAAGCTCTAAATCAATCACTAAATAGCGTTGCGTTAACGCATTTTGACTTAAAAGATTACGCCTTTTTATATACTTACTGAGCCATTTTTTTACCACAGCGCTTACCTCTTATTACAAACTGCCACGGGCAAATTTAAACGCCGCGGCTTGCTGCGCTTGTTTTACTAAATAAAAAGCCTCTTTAAGCTGATGGCGCTCTAATGAACTTAATTTATCAGGGTTTATGCAGTTACTTGGCAAACCTTCTTCGTTTATTTGCGTACTAAAACGCAACTGAGTTAAAAATCGCCAGCAATCTTTTAAATTATAAATATCGTCTTTATTTAGCAGTGAATGCTTAAGTAAAGCATCTAAACGCTCTTGGGTATTGGCGCGTTTTATTCCGGCTTTTAACGCATATAAACGCACTATGTCGTTAATGATCACCACACCATGTTTTTTTAAATCAATGTATTTATGATTATTATCATTTTTTTGCGTTTTAAGTTTATTAAACAAGCCAATAGGCACTGAACTGGCTCTTATGTCGGTTGCCATAGCAGCATAAAACAACTCATCGCGCGATATTCTATTTAGCTGCTCGCAAAAGCCGCTGTATAGGGCATTGGAGCCTTCTATAAAGCGCAAATCAAAAAATATTTTGCAGTTAAGCATGGCACTTGGGGTTGGGCTTTTTATCCATTTAAAAAAGCGCTCGCACCACTGGCTTACACTCATTCTGCACTCATCGCTACTGGCCATAATATTCCCCGGGCAACGCCTAATGCCGCACTCTACTAACTGCTCACATACAAACTCCCCCATGTGTTTAAAGTAAGCTTGGTGTTGCTCGCTTAAATCATCTGGGAGTAATAAGCCATTGTCTTGATCTGAATGCAGGGTTTGCTCTTCGCGTGCTTGCGAGCCAAAACATATAAAGCAAAAACTGGTGGGCGCTGCGCCATTTTCTTCTTGAAATAAATGAATAAGACGCGAAGTAAGTGCATCGGTTAAGCCGCTGAGCAATTTACCAATTAGCGATATGTCTTCTATGTTGTACGAAAAACTACGCAGTAACTCAGGGATTTCGCCCGCATAACGTTTTAAATCGGCAATACTGTGGGCTTTATAAATGCGGCCAATAAGCTGCACAGGGTCGCTTTTTTGCTGGCGCAGTAAATCGGTACTGGTAAGCATACCCAAAGGCTTATGGTTTTCATCAAGTACAGGTAAATGATGAATATTGTATTTAAGCATTAAATGCAAAGCAGAAAACACCCGATTGTTTTCAAATATAAATTTAGGCTTTGCACTCATTATGCTGCTAACCGCATCTTGTGGATCGACTTCATCGGCCAGTACACGGTTGCGTAAATCGCGGTCGGTCACTACGCCAACTAAAATGGCGTGTTCGGTGATCATAATTGACGATACACCGTGTTTTTTCATTTTTTTAGCGGTTTGCCTAATACTGGCATCGGGGGCTAAGGTTATGGCGGTGCGGGTCATCAGCTCAGATATTCTGCGCTCAGACCAGCTATCGTTTTTACTTTTATAATGTGATGAAAGTAAACGATTGGCGTGCGCGCGTACAAAATATTGCTCAAACGGTTTGTACTGATGACGTAAAAAGTCAAAATGCGTTTGCGCAAGCATATACACTATGCCCTCTTTTTGTACCTGTAACCTATTTTGAATCGCCTCTCCGGTTAACAAAGAAGGATAACCAAAGTAATCCCCCTGCGCTAAACGCTTTACTACATCACCTTTTGCATCCACTAGGTCGTATAAACCGGAGCGAATTAAAAAAAGCTTTGGGGTTTGCGTTTGCAGCCACTGCGCTTGGTTTTCTCGGGTTAAATAAACACTATCAATATGGCTTACAAAATACTCACACGCACTGTCGTGTAGCATGCTAAATGGCGCCTGCATACACACAAACTGGGCAACTTCCTGCTGCTCTACACTCATTGCTGTACTCTTAAAAAGTATACACAAAACCTAATGTACTCATTATTTGAACAAATAAAAAGCCCGACTAAAGTCGGGCTTTTGGTGCTTTATTTTTAAGTAGGCTTAGCGCATTAATGTGCGTGTGCTTCACCTGACCCTTTAGGATTACGAATACCTTCCACCATTTGTTGTATTTCAAGCGGTGTCGATTTTGTTAATTTAAGTACGGTTGCAGCAACCACAAAGTTTATTATCATCCCCACTAAGCCAATTCCTTCGGGCGAAATACCTAAGAACCAATTTTCTGGACTATTAAGCTCAGGGCTTACAAATTTAAAGAAGATAATATACGCCGCGGTAAAGCCTATACCGGTTACCATGCCAGCAATTGCACCTTCTTTATTCATTGTTTTAGAGAATATCCCCATAATAATTGCTGGGAAGAAACTCGCCGCCGCTAAACCAAAGGCAAAGGCGACCACCGATGCAACAAACCCAGGCGGGTTAATCCCAAAGTAAGCCGATATAACAATGGCAATCATCGCAGCTAACCGTGCAGCTAGTAGCTCTTGTTTATCGCTTATGTCGGGTTTAAGGGTTCGTTTAAGTAAATCGTGCGACACTGATGTTGAAATAACCAGCAATAGCCCTGCTGTGGTTGAAAGCGCAGCAGCAATACCACCGGCCGCTACTAATGCGATTACCCATGCTGGTAAATCAGCAATTTCAGGGTTAGCCAGTACCATAATATCGCGGTCTACTTTTACTTCGTTTGCGCTTGTTGGGTCTTCTACCTTGCCGGCGGTGTAAAACATTTTGCCGTCGCCGTTTTTATCATTAAAGGTAATTAAGCCCGTGCGTTCCCAGTTTTTGATCCACGCTGGTGCTTGAGCGTACTCTGTACCGCTACCATCTTTACCGTTAATGGTGTCAATCATGTTTACGCGTGCAAACGAGGCAACCGCCGGTGCAGTAGTGTAAACAATAGCAATAAATACCAATGTCCACGCTGCTGAAATACGGGTATCTTTAACGCGTGGTACAGTGAAAAAGCGAACAATTACATGCGGTAAACCAGCAGTACCCACCATTAAAGCGCCGGTAATAGCAAATACGTCAATCATGCTTTTAGAGCCTTCGGTGTATTGTGCAAAGCCCAGCTCTGCGCTTAACCCGTCTAGCTTATCAAGTACATACATGCCTGAGCCATCACTCAATGTGGCACCAAAGCCGGTTTGCGGGAAGAAGTGGCCTGTCATCATCATTGAAATAAAGATAGCGGGCACAAGGTAGGCAAACACAAGCACACAGTACTGCGCTACTTGCGTGTAGGTAATGCCTTTCATGCCGCCAAGTACCGCATAAAAGAATACAATCACCATTCCAATGTAAACACCGGTTTCAATTTCTACTTCTAAAAAGCGCGAAAATACCACGCCTACGCCACGCATTTGTCCAGCAATGTAAGTAAAACAAATAAAGATGGCACACAAAATAGCAACAACACGTGCTGTTTGTGAGTAGTAACGATCGCCTATAAAGTCAGGTACAGTGAATTTGCCAAATTTACGTAAGTAAGGCGCTAAACACATAGCGAGTAATACATAGCCGCCAGTCCACCCCATTAAGTAAACACCGCCATCGTAACCTGCAAACGAAATAATACCCGCCATTGAAATAAACGACGCTGCGCTCATCCAATCGGCTGCGGTTGCCATACCATTGGCAAGCGGAGGTACGCCGCCCCCTGCCACGTAAAACTCATTTGTAGAGCCTGCACGCGCCCAAATTGCAATGCCGATATAAAGCGCAAAACTTAAACCAACAATTATAAATGTGAGTGTTTGAACATCCATTACCTAGCTCCTATTCGTCTACGCCGTATTTTTTATCTAACGTGTTCATTTTGAAAACGTAAACAAAAATCAAAGCTACAAAGGTGTAAATAGCGCCCTGTTGTGAAAACCAGAAGCCAAGTTTAAACCCAAAAAAACGTACTTCATTCAGTACATCTACCAGTAATATGCCAAAGCCAAATGAGACCACAAACCACACTGCTAGTAACTTAAACAGTAGTGAAATGTTTTCTGCCCAATAAGCTTTTGCTTGTTCTTCATCTTTAAAAGCCATTTTTATTTTCCCCTTTAAGCATTGCATAATTGCAATGAGTGGTTTTTTTATAGTCGGTTATTAATTTAGCAACGCGGCGTGAAGAGTGAAGTGAGACCATAGTCGTAACAGCCTGTTAACGTTTACGTAAAGTGCAAATGTAATTGTATTTAAAAATACAATTACACATAATTTTCAGTAGGTTAGCTTTTAACAAAGCGCGTTAATGGCAAAATTTAAGTGGCTTTGTGTAAAAATGCGACATTAGTCTAATAAATCATCAACAATATAAATAATCATTTAAAATCAATACAATAAAAACAACGTTAATATTTTGCATCAAATTGTGCACGCACACTTAAAGTTATCTCTGGTATTGTGTGTGGGTATAAATAATAAGGTTTAATAACAACATGACTGCTGTACTGATTTTTGTAGCATTAGGCTACATTGGGGTGCTGTTTTGGCTTGCTAATTGGGGCGATAAAACAACACCACTTGCTAAACGGATTAGCCATCATCCTTTTGTGTATTCGTTATCGTTAGGGATTTATTGTACCTCGTGGACGTACTATGGTTCGGTTGGTACCGCCGCCACCAGTAGTTGGAGCTATTTACCCATTTTATTGGGGCCTTCATTGTTGTTCTTTTTTGGCCAAGGCTTTTTACGCAAACTGGTATTAGTAAGTAAAAAACAAAACATTACCACCATTGCCGATTTTATTTCTGCCCGCTACGGTAAACGTCAAACCAGTGCAATACTGGTCACTGTTATTGCCCTACTTGCTACCATTCCCTATATTGCGCTGCAGTTAAAAGCACTCAGTACTAGCTTTTTGCTTTTGCAAAACAGCAATCAAATATCTGGCGAAATGCTTACCCTCACCGCCACGTTAATTATGGCGCTGTTTGCAATATTTTTTGGTACCCGTAAGGTAGATGTTACCGAGTACCGCTCTGGGCTTATGCTAGCAGTCGCCTTTGAGTCTATGATAAAGCTCATTGCGCTTATTGCCGTCGCTGGCTTAGCCTTGTACACCTTATTTAATTTACCCACCCTTAGCGGCGACAAAGTCACAGAGTCGATTTGGCAACACTGGGGCAACTTTAACTTTTTTAGTTTTAACTTTATTGGCCAGTCACTTATGGCTGCCGCGGCCATAATTTGTTTACCACGACAATTTCATGTCACCGTGGTAGATAACCAAGACAAACGCCATTTATTTACTGCTCGCTGGGCTTTTCCGCTGTATTTATTACTCACCGCCGCGATGATAATTCCTATTGCTACTGCCGCAATTCACCCAAGTATTGGTAGCAGTTTTTCACCCGACAGCTTTGTATTAGCGCTACCGCTTATTCACGACCAAGCTTTTTTAAGTACCTTTGTATTTATTGGCGGGCTTTCTGCAGCCACCGCTATGATAGTGGTGGCCACACTTACGCTTAGCACCATGATCTCTAACGATGTAGTGCTGCCGCTTATGCTACGCCGTAAATTTAAGCGCAACTTAATTACCAGCAGTTATAAATCGCAAATTTTATTAGTTAGGCGCTTTACCATAGCCGGCATACTTATATTAGCTTATTTTTATCAGCAATGGTTTGGCCATGGTAGTGCGCTGGCCAGTATGGGGCTGGTGGCATTTTCGTTAGTAACGCAGCTGCTCCCGGCTATTGTGGGCGGGCTTTACTGGCGAAAAGGCCATGCTTATGGTGTATATGCGGGGCTATTAGCGGGTTTTATTTGTTGGGTATTATTTTTAATGATGCCAATTTTAGATGCCGGCAGTGCCCTTGATAGCGAGCTTCAGCAAACCCTTATTACACGCGGCACTCTGATTGCCTTATTTGCTAACATTGGTTGTTATATTAGCTTTTCGTTAGGGGCAGAAGAGCGCTTGATAGATAAAATTCAGGCCGCTGCATTTGTTAACCCTAAAGATCAGGCTATTTTATCGCGCCGCTTAAACAAAAATGTTAAAGCCACGGTTTACGACTTTAAAATACTGCTGCAAACCTTTTTAGGTATTCAGCGTAGCCAACAAGTACTGGCGCACTTTTCACTTTCGCACCAGCTAAGTGACAATAATGCCCACCCCGAGCCCGAATTTATAGCCTACTGCGAGCGTGCGTTAACTGGGGTGTTAGGGGCGTCTTCGGCGCAGGCGCTAATACGTACGGTTTCATCGGGTAAACGTATGGCCTTTGAAGAGGTGGTTAACTTTTTTGACGAAACCACACAAGCATTGCAGTTTAACCAAAACCTGCTGTATACCTCGCTCGAAAACTTAAGCCATGGTATTTCGGTGGTCGATAAAGATTTAAAACTGGTGGCATGGAATAAGCGCTACAGCCAAATGTTTGGCTACCCTGACGGCTTTTTAGAAGTGGGGCAACCCATTGAAGATATAATAAGGTACAACGCAGTACGCGGTGAATGTGGCCCAGGCGAAATAGAGCGCCAAGTAGAAAAACGCGTTCAGCATTTAAAAAATGGTAGCTCGCATCACTTTATTCGCCACCGCCGTAATGGCCAAGTGTACGAAATGATAGGTAACCCCCTGCCCGATGGCGGCTTTGTAACGAGTTTTTCAGACATTACAAACCATATAAGTACGCAAAATGCGCTTGAAGAAATTAACATGGATCTTGAAAACCGCATTGAAGCGCGAACCCAAGAAGTGCAAACCATTAATAAAGATTTACAAGCACAAATAGATAGCCGAGTAAAAACAGAGCAAGCACTTACTTTAGCCAAGCGCGAAGCAGAGCAAGCCAACGACAGTAAAACGCGATTTTTAGCACTGGCTAGCCACGATATTTTACAGCCTCTTAACGCGGCGCGTTTATACCTTGCAGCCATTGATGAAAAGCAGCTTGATACAACTAACCAAAATAGCTTTAATAAGCTTGGCCACAGTTTAGACTCAACCGTGCATTTAATGTCGGCCTTACTAGAAATTGCCAAGTTAGAGCAAGGCGCAATGACCCCAACTCCACGGCACTTTTGTATAAACGATATACTTATGCCACTGCAAAGTGAGTACGCTATTTTATCAAGCGATAAAGGCTTAAAACTAACCGTGCGTTCAAACGCACAAATTGTGCATAGCGACATTACCTACTTGCGCCGAATTATACAAAACTTGGTGTCTAATGCGGTTAAATACACCGAAACAGGGCGAGTATTAATAGCGTGCAGAAACCGTAAACACAATTTACGTATAGAAGTATGGGACACCGGCCCAGGTATTAGCCAAATAGAACAAGCTAAAATATTTAACGACTTTTACCGTATAGAAGCTGGTGATAACAAAGGCGTTGGTTTAGGGCTTGGCGTGGTAAAACGTATGGCCGATTTACTTAGCTTAGAGCTTGATGTGCACTCAGAGCCCGGAAAAGGAAGCCGCTTTAGTATTGAAGTACCCTATGGAGATGCGCAGTTTGTACAACAAAAAGCAACGGCCAGCAGCTTAGTAGAAAACCGCGCCGCGATTAACATAGTCGCGGTAGACGATGACCCCGAAAACCTAGCAGCAATGGCCAGTTTACTTAAAAAATGGCAAGCCAATTACACCTTGTTTGACGATGTAAATAAAGTACTCGCGCACGCTAAACAGCACGCAGCGCCCGATGTAATTTTAATGGATTACCAATTAGGTAATGATTGCGATGGTATTTCGCTTATAAAAACACTGCGTGATACATGGCAAAGCGAAGTGCCCGCCATACTTATAACCGCCGTACGCGACACCGAGCTTAAACAAGAAACCAAAGCGGCTAATATTCATTATTTAAGTAAGCCTATTAAGCCGGGTAAGCTTAAAGCTTTACTTAATCACAGCACGTAATAGCTAATTAGCAGCAAAAATAAGCCCAGCATTAGCTGGGCTTATTTATGTGCTTAACTGTCTTGTCCTGAAATCTGTTTACACATTTAGGACTTATTTTATGAAAACCACTAAAACTAAAGACGTTAAGCGTACTCAGCGAGATTATACAT